>JAYVNA010000766.1:0-26458 GCA_043758715.1 Archangium sp. | reverse complement strand
GGGCGATCGAAGCCGAAATCACGATCTGAGTCGTTCGCCTTTTCCCTCTCACCGTGGGGGAGAGGGCACCCTCACCCGCCGCGAGTGTGCATCTCGCGATGAGGCGCGCCCTTCAGCTCCGCCGCGGAAACGAGGGGCCCGCGTTCCCTCAGGGCCAATCGATCCTCAGCACCCCGATCCACTCGCCCTTCCCAGGCCGAACGAATCATCGCCTCGAGCTCCGCCTCGGTCGCACCACGGCGCAGGGCGGTCTTCAGATCCATTCCATCGGTCGCGTAGAGGCAGGTGAACCACTGCCCATCGGCCGTGAGCCGCGCGCGATCACACGATGAACAAAACGGCTGCGTGGTCGAAGCAATCACCCCGAACGTGCGCCCATCCGGCAGCCTGAACCGCTCTGCCGGAGCACTTCCCCGGCCTGGCAGCGGCTCCAACGTTCCGAAGCGGGCCGACACCTTCTGCAGCAGCTCCTTCGCCGGCACCACCTGGGCCATCGACCACCGGGTGGCACCTCCGACGTCCATGTATTCGATGAACCGCAGCTCGGCCTCGTGCCGCCCAGCGAACTCGAGCAGCGCCTCGACCTCGTCGTCATTCACGCCGCGCGTCAGCACGGTATCGAGCTTGAGCCCGGTGAAGCCGGCCCGCCGCGCCGCCGCGATCCCCTCGAGCACCTGGGGAAGCTGATCCCTGCGGGTCAGCTTGAGAAATCGGTCCCGCTGCAACGTGTCGAGCGAGACCGTCACCCGCTGCAAGCCGGCGTCTTTGAGCGCCGCCGCCTGTTCCCCCAGCAGCACACCGTTGGTGGTGAGCGCGAGCTCTTCGATGGGTTTGGCTGCCAGCAGGGAAATGAGCGCCGGTAGTCCGCGGCGTACCAGCGGCTCTCCCCCGGTCAGCCGGACCTTCTTCACACCCAGCGCGAGGAACCGATCGACCAGCGAGCTCAGCTCTTCGAACGAGAGGATCTCCGCGGCGGGAAGCCACGAATACTCCTCCTCGGGCATGCAGTAAGCGCAGCGCAGGTTGCAGCGATCGGTGACCGACAGCCGCAAGTTCGCCAGCGGCCGCCAAAGCGCATCGCGCAGTGAGGGCGGAAGGCGAACGCCCTCATTGGCAAGCGGATCAGTGCGTGACATCCGGTGCCGCCGCGGCGACGCCACCGCCGCTGACGCCGGGGTCAGTCGAAGGCGTTTCGCCACCCGCGGGGGCTGCTCCGCCACTGCCGCCGCCGCCGTTGTTGTTGTTGGCGACCGTGGCTGCGGCTGCGTTGGCGAGCTTGGCCGCGGCCGCCGCCTTCTTCCGCGCGACCATGTCTTCCTTGATCTTGATCAGCCCGCCTTCGCCGATGTCGAGGAAGGCCTTCACCACCTGGGGATCGAACTGCGTCCCGCTGCAGCGGTGAATCTCTTCGATCGCGTTCGCGAAGGTGGTGCCCTTGCGGTACGGGCGATCGCTGGTCATCGCGTCGAGGGTGTCGGCGACCGAGAAGATGCGGGCCCCGATGTGAATCTCTTCACGCGCCAGCCCGCGCGGATAACCGCGGCCGTCGAAGCGCTCCTGGTGCGAGAGCACGATCTGCGAAGGAATGGAGAGGAAGGGAATGGGCGCGATCATCGAGAAGCCGATGTCGGGGTGCTTGCGCATCTCGACCCATTCTTCCGGAGTGAGCTTGCCGGGCTTGAGCAGCACCGCGTCAGGCACGCCGATCTTCCCGATGTCGTGCAGCAGGGCGCCGCGGCCGATCTCGTCGAGCTCCGGGCCCTTGATCGCCATGATGTGCGCGATGGCGGTGGTGTATTCAACCACCCGCTGGCTGTGGTCGCTGGTCTCGTGCTCACGGGCGTCGAGCGCGGTGACCAGGGCGAGCAGGGTGTTCTGGTAGGTGGTGCTGACGTCCTTGAGCGCGCTGCGCAGCTCGGTGGTGCGGTCGCGCACCTTCCGCTCGAGCTTCTTTTGATAGCGCTTGCGGGCCAGCTCGATGCGCCGTTTGGCCAGGGCGCGCTCGATCGAGCGGATGAGGTCGGTGAGCTTCGGCGGCTTGAGCAGGTAATCGACCGCGCCGCGGCGCAGGCAGTCGACCGCTGCTTCGGTGTCGCCGTAGCCGGTGAGCATGATCACCGCGGTGTCCGGGTGCTGCTCGCGGAAGGCTTCGAGCAACCACAAGCCGTCCTTCCCCGGCATCTTCATGTCGGAGATCACCAGCGGGGTGTCTTCCTGCTGGGCGAGTTCGAGGGCCATGTCGGCGCCTGATGCGACGGCGCAGTGATAGCCCTCCTCACGCAGGAGCACGCTGATGACGTCGCGAACGGACTCGTCGTCGTCGACGATCAGAATACGGGGTGGTGTCGGGGGAATGGCTTCCAAGGTGGCGGCCCAGGTGGGTACAGCGAGAAGGACTCTAAGGCCAGTCTCGGCGCTACCGGAAGGCCCCATTTGCCGCCTTCTGCGCCCCATTTCATTTCTGAAATGAAACGTTCAGGCGGGCCGGCGATACCGAAACGGTTTCAGGTCGACCGTCGTCCGCTCCCGGCGCACCACCTGGCCCACCAACCTCGCCGTGATCGGTGCGAGCAGAATGCCGTTACGAAAATGACCCGTCGCGAGCAGCAAACCGGCCTTTGGCCCCTCTCCGAGGAAGGGGAGCTGGTCGTCGGTCCAGGGGCGCAGGCCGGCCCAGGTGCTGGTGACCGGGGCGGCCGCGAGCTGGGGCGTGAGCTGAATCGCCGCCGCCAGCAGCTTCGAGAGCCCCTCGGCGGTGACGTTCTTGTCGAAACCGACCATCTCCATGGTGCTTCCCACCAGCACCGAGCCGTCGGCGCGCGGCACCACGTACCCTGAGGCACTCTTGAGCAGGCGGCGGAAGATCGGGGCGCGCAGCTGCAGCTCCATCATCTGGCCTCGCACCGGCTTGACGCGCGCGGGGTCGATCTCTGCTCCGGCGACCAGGCCCGACCAGGCACCGGCGGCGAGCACCACCAGTGAGGCCTCGAGCTTCTCGCCGTCGAGGTCGACGCCGGTGACGGTGCCTTCCTTTTCCAACAACGAACGCACGGTACCCGCGCGGAACTTCACGCCGGCCCGGGTGGCGGCGACGGCGAGCGCGCGCATCAGCTTGCGGGGATTGACCTGGTGATCATCAGGAAAGTCGGAAGCGGCCAGGGCCCTGGGGCTCAAGGCGGGCTCGAGCTCGCGCAAGGCGGCGTCGGTGACCAGCTCGGCGCGCAGCCCGTGGGCCTTCTGCCAGGCGACCTTGGCGTCGAGCGCGTGCACCTCATCGTCAGTGAACGCCACCTGCAGGCCGCCGCAAGGCAGGTAGCCCACCTCGACCCCCGAGCGTTCCTGCAGGTCGGCCGCCCATTTGGGCCACGCCATGCGGCTGAGCAACCCCAGCTCGAGCAGGGGTCCGGGGCCCTGGGCTTCGAACTGGGGCGCCAGCATGCCCGCGGCCGCCGAGCTCGCTTCCGCCCCGGGGATCGACTTTTCCAGCACGGTGACGTCGAGGTCGTTCGACTTGCGCAGCTCGAGGGCGATCGAAATGCCCATGATGCCGCCACCGACGATGATCACGTTCAAGGCACACCTCCATCGACGACGAGGATGATGATCGGCACCGCTGCTGGTCGCGGGGCCGGTTTCGAGTGCATGCGCCACCAGAACCACGCAAACGCCAACAGCGCGAGCGTCATCAGGATGAGCGTGCGGGGCGGAAAACGGTTCACGACAGCAGCGCTTAGCAGTGCCCGCTCGAAAGCTGGTTGCCTTCCCGAGGCGGCGGCGTAAGAGACTCACCGCTTTTCCAGTAGTCCGGTTCACTCCAAGGAGACGTTCGTGGCTGACTCTTTCGACGTTGTGATCATCGGCTCCGGCCCTGGTGGGTACGTGGCTGCGATTCGTGCAGGTCAGCTCGGTCTCAAGACCGCCATCATCGAGAAGGACAAGAAGCTCGGGGGCACCTGTCTGCACCGGGGCTGCATTCCGACCAAGGCGTTGCTCCACACGGCGGGGCTGTACAGCCAGGTTCTCCACGCGGCGACCTTCGGCATCAACGTGACCAACCCCTCGCTCGATTGGGCGCAGGCGCAGAAGCACAAGCAGAAGGTGGTCGACAAGGGTGCGGCCGGCATCGACTTTCTGATGAAGAAGAACAAGGTGACCGTGTTCAAGGGCACCGGGAAGATCGCCGGCCCGGGCAAGGTCGAGGTGGTGCTGACCGAGGGCGGGAAGAAGGAGACCCTCGAGACCAAGAACATCATCGTGGCGACCGGCTCGGTGGTGACCACGCTGCCCAGCATCACGCTCGATCACAAGCGGGTGCTCTCGTCTGACTCGATCCTCCAACTCGAGGTCATCCCCAAGAAGTTGATCGTGCTGGGCGCCGGCGCGGTCGGCACCGAGTTCGCGTCGATCTTCAACGACATCGGCTCGGAAGTGACGCTGGTGGAGTTCATGCCCACCGTGCTCCCGATCGAAGACATCGACATCAGCAAGGAGCTCGAAAAGCTGCTCAAGCGCCGCAAGATCAACGTCATGGTCAGCACGAAGTTCGAGAAGGTCGAGACCAGCGCCGATGGCGTGAAGGTCACTGTGACGCTGCCCGATGGGACCAAGCAGGTGCTCGAGGGCGACTACTTCCTCTCGGCCGTCGGCCGCGCGCCCGTGACGAAGGACATCGGGCTGGAGAGCGTCGGGGTGCCGGTGGGCCCCAAGGGGCACATCACCATCGACGGCATGATGCGCACGTCGGTGCCGGGCGTCTTCGCGATCGGCGACGTCACGCCGCACCCCGCGCTCGCGCACTGCGCTTCGGCCCAGGGCATCGTGGCCACCGAGTTCATCGCCGGCAAGAACCCGCGCCCGATCAACTACGAGCGCATTCCCAACGCGACCTACTGCTACCCGGAAGTCGCGTCAGTCGGGCTCACCGAGAAGCGCGCCAAGGAGAAGGGCTTCGACGTGAAGGTCGGCATCTTCCCGTTCTCGGCGATCACCAAGGCGTCGATCTCCGAGGAGGGGATCGGCATGGTGAAGATCGTCTCCGACAAGAAGTACGACGAGGTGCTGGGTGTGCACATGGTCGGCCCGCACGCGACCGAGCTGCTGGCCGAGGCCTGCGTGGCGCTGGCGCTCGAGACCACCACCGAAGAACTCGCGCACACCGTGCACGCGCACCCGACGCTGTCCGAGATCATGCACGAGGCGGCCGAGATGACGCTCGGTCACCCGATTCACATCTGAAGTGACCGCTCTCCCCCTCTCCCCGCGGGCCCTGTACGGGGGAGAGGGTCGGGGAGAGGGCACGAATTCTTTACGCAGCCACCTCCGGCAACTCGAACGGCACGCTGATGGCTTCTTCATGCCGAACCAGCGCAAACAGCGACTGCGCGTTGTGCACGACGCCGGTGATCGCGTCTTCGAGCACCAGGTTCCGCTGCGTCTCAGCCAGGTGAACGAACAGCTCGTGCACCAGCTCGAGCGACGTCTCGCCATCGATGAACAACCCTCCATCGCTGGTGATCCACGCCTCGAGCACGCTCACGTGCGAAGAGATTCGCCAGGCCCGGCGGCCATCACGGGTGCGCCGCGCGCCGGGAAAGCATCCCAGCGCCACGTCGAGCCGAAGCTGATCGAGCTGGTTGAACGGGCCCGCCAGGGGGGAGCCATCGAGCTCGTCCCACGAGAGCGGGAATTCCCACTGAGCGGCTTCCTGCTTCACCCGGACAATCGAGAATTCGCGGTGCATGTCCTCCCGAACCCGGAAGCCCCTGTGTGCTGTGCAATCTCTCTCGAAGCCCTCGAAAAATCAGGCAGTTGACCCGCAGGGTCGGCGTCAATACATGGAAACCCACCATGGCGACTCCGCACCGTTTGCCGCTCGCGACCACCACCTCTGCCGGCAAGCCCGACTGGCTGCGGGTGCGGCTTCCGAAAGGGGAGGGCTTCGAGAAGATCAAGGCGCTCACCAAGTCGCTCAAGCTCGCCACCGTCTGCGAAGAAGCGCGGTGCCCGAACATCGCCGAATGCTGGGGCGGGGGCACCGCCACGGTGATGTTGATGGGCGAGGTCTGCACGCGCGCCTGCCGTTTCTGCCACGTGAAGGTCGGCTCACCGCCACCGCTCGATCCCCAGGAGCCCGAGAACCTCGCCGCCGCCGTGCGCGAGCTCGGCCTCGAATACATCGTGGTCACCTCGGTCAACCGTGACGAGCAACCTGATGGAGGCGCCAGCCACTTCGCCGCCGCGATCACCGCCCTCAAGCGCGAGTCCCCCAAGACCACCGTCGAAGTGCTGATTCCGGACTTCCAGGGCGTCGAGTCCTCGCTCGCGATCGTCGCGCAGGCCCGGCCGCACGTGGTCGCTCACAACATCGAGACCGTCGAGCGCCTCACGCCCGGCGTGCGCGATCGCCGCGCCAAGTATCGCCAGTCGCTGCGCGTGCTCGAGTACCTCAAGCAGCGCCCCGAGAAGCTCTACACCAAGAGCTCGATCATGGTCGGCCTGGGCGAGACCGATGAAGAGCTCGAGCAGACCTTCAAGGACCTGCGCGAGGTGGGCGTCGACGTGCTGACGCTGGGCCAGTACCTGCAGCCCTCGCAGTACCACCTGCGGGTCGAGCGCTTCGCCAGCCCCGAGAAGTTCGCCGAGTACCAGAAGATCGCCGAGAGCTACGGCTACCTCTACGTGGCCTCGGGTCCGCTGGTGCGCTCGAGCTACCGGGCCGCCGAGTTCTTCATGAAGGGCCTGATGGAGCGCGATCGCACGGCACAAGTCGCTGTCGCCGCGCCCTGACCTGAAGTACGAGCCCGTCTCCATGGCGCTCTTCGAATTTCAGCTCCCGGACATCGGCGAAGGTGTGGTCGAGGGTGAGATCGTCAAGTGGCTGGTCAAGCCCGGCGACGTGGTCACTGAAGACCAGCCGCTGCTCGAGGTGATGACCGACAAGGCCACCGTCACGATTCCCAGCCCCAAGGCCGGCAAGGTCCTCAGGACCCACGGCAAAGAAGGCGAGCTGGCGAAGGTGCACCTGCCGCTCGTCGATCTGGAGATCGACGGCAAGGGCAGTGCGGCCGCTCCGCCGAAGGCCCACGGCGGCAACGGCGCTGCGCCCGCGAAGGTGGCGGCCGTGTCGGCACCGGTGAGTTCATCTGAAAAGCAGCTCGCCACCCCGGTGACCCGGCGCATGGCCAGCGAGCACGGCATCGATCTCGCGAACGTCTCGGGTACCGGTCCGCAGGGGCGGGTGCTCAAGACCGACGTCGAGGCGTTCCTCGCTTCGGGCAACACCGCGCTCAAGGCCGCTCCTTCGCCGGCGAAGACCTTCGCGCCGCTGACCGTCAGCGCGGCTGATCAGCGGCTGCCGATTCGCGGCCTGCGCAAGAAGATCGCCGAGAAGATGGTGAAGTCGAAGTTCACCGCGCCGCACTACACCTTCGTCGAAGAGGTCGACGTCTCCGCGCTGATCGCCCTGCGCAATAAGCTCAACGAGTCGCTCGCGAAGGAGCACGCCAAGCTCTCCTTCCTGCCGTTCTTCGTGAAGGCGGCGATCGCGGCGTTCCGCAAGTTCCCGCAGGTCAACGCCAACATGGACGAGGTCCCGCAGGACCTGATCGTCCGCGGCGAGTTCAACATCGGCATCGCCGCGATGACCGAGCAGGGCCTCACGGTGCCGGTGGTGAGGAACGCCGATCGCCTCAGCTTCCGCGGCCTGGGCAACGAGATCAGCCGCCTGGGCACCGCGGCCCGGGATCAGCGCCTCAAGCTCGAGGAAGTCACGGGCGGCACCTTCACCATCACCTCGCTCGGTCAGACCGGCGGCCTGTTCGCCACGCCGATCATCAACCACCCCGAGGTGGCGATCATGGGCGTGCACAAGCTTCGCAAGCGCCCGATGGTCACCGACGACGATCAGATCGTCATCAAGCCCATCATGTTGTTCTCGTTTGCGTTCGACCACCGGGTCATCGACGGCGCGACGGGCGCCGAGTTCGCCTACGAGGTGATCAAGTTCATCGAGCAGCCGGAGCTGCTCCTCGTCGACATGGTTTGACGAGGAGCGCGCCCCTGATCGCTCAGTAAGCCGAGTTGCTGTTGTCGAAGCGGTCGGAGCCGGCGAGCTTCACCAGCTTGTTGTAGACCCCCAGGATCAAGAACGTGGGCGCCCACATGCCCACGAACTGCGCCGTCGGAATGCGGGTCGGCTTGACCAGCTGCTTCATCTGCACCGCGCGCCCTCCGAACGTGCCGATCGCCTGGTAAATCAGCGAGCCGATGATCGACGCGCCCGCGGCCCAGAGAAACAGGTCGGACGGGAGCTTCGAGGTCTGCTGCTCGATCGCGCGGGCAACCTTGCCCTCACGCTTCGAACCGAATTCACCCGACTCTGCGATCGGGCGGTTGTCTCCACCTTCAACGTAGTTTTGCGGTTCCATGGTGTTCCTCCGAGGACGAAGTACTCGTGTCCCGCGGAGCGAGGCTGCATTCGCCAGACCAAGAACGCCGAAGTTCAGACCCCGAAGCCGCGCGAAGGCGCTTTCTTCAGCTTCTCGTGGAGGGTGGCCGTCAGGAGGAACCAATACTGCACCTCTCCGAACGAGAGAATGTCGCCGTCTTTGAGCGTCGTCTCGCGGCGCAGGCGCACGCTGGCATTGAGGAAGGTGCCGTTGGTCGAGCTGAGATCCTGAATCGAACAGCGCTGATTCGCCTCATCCCACCGCAACAGCGCGTGCGTCTTCGACACGGAAGGATCGTCGAGCACCAGGTCGCTGTCGGGCTGGCGGCCCACCGTCAGCTGGTCGACTCCGTGCAGTGGTGGCACCGCGGCGACGACGAGCTCGTCGAACTGGAACAACAGGCCCAACGCTCCGGCAGAGACCTTTTCGGGGCTGGCCACCGTGGTGCGATGCACGTTCGAAGGCAGGCCCATCATCTGGGTAGCGGGCGTGCCCACGGCGAGGGTGGGCGGCTGCTGCACCAGCACGAAAGGGCCCATCTGTTCGCGAAATTGCTTCGCGGAAAATCGAGATGCGAGGGTTCTGAGTTCCTTCACGGACAGCACCAGCGCACGCTAGACCCGACAAGGTACTGTCCGCTACGGTTCGCCGCTTCGCTTCGGCCTGTCTTTCGCTTCTTCAAAGGAAGTCACGATGTCTGACCGGTACCCCACCACCGCTTCTGGTCTCAAAAAGATGCAAGAGGAGCTCAAGCAGCTCGAGACCGTGGAGCGCCCGAAGATCTCCCAGGAGATCGGCATCGCGCGCGCGCACGGTGACCTCCGCGAGAACGCCGAGTACCACGCTGCCAAGGAGAAGCAGGGCTACATCGAGGGCCGCATCATGACCCTCAACGCGTGGATCGGCGGGGCCGAGGTGATCGACGTCTCCGCCTTCAAGGGCCAGAAGAAGGTGCTCTTTGGCGCGAAGGTCGAGGTGCTCGATCTGGAGACCGAAAAAAAGGTCAGCTACCGGATCGTCGGCGAGTTCGAGGCCGACCTGAAGAAGCGGTGGATCTCGGTGAACTCACCCGTCGCGCACGGCCTGATCGGCAAGCTCGTTGGTGACGTCGTGACGATTCAGAGCCCGGGAGGGGCCCGGGAGTACGAAGTGCTTTCCGTCGACTTCGAGGATGTCGCCTAGTCCGCACCCGCTGGAGTCATTGGTGGGGCCGCTGCGGTTTGCCTGCGCGCGGGACTTCGCCAACCTGGGCTCGGTGAAAGGTCTGCGCACCACCCTCTCCGCGGCAGTGGAGCGGGCGCGGCCCAGCTTGCCCAAGGACCGGCTGGCGGTGCTGGAGGCAGAGCTCAGTCGAATCGACTCGAGTGAAGTCGAGGCGCGCAAGGCTGCGATTCGGCGGGTGGCGCAGGTGCTCAGAGACGAAGGGCTGTCGGTGGGGGTGGAGGTGCCGGCCGCTCAGCCTGCGCGCGTGACCTTGCCTGTGCCGCATTTGCCCTCTCCCCGACCCTCTCCCCCGCGGGGAGAGGGGGCCACGGAGGTGAAGGTCGCGAAGACTTCGAAGAAGGCCCCGCGAAAGAAGAAGGCCGCCGCGGACGCCGAGCCCTCTGAAGCCGCCCGCATGCTCAGCATCGCCCCCACCTCGGGCCCGCTCGCGACGCCCCTCAAGCTCGTCGGCTGGCGAATCAACCCGCGCCTGGTGGGCCTGCTGAACAAGAAGGGCCTGCAGCGCACCGGCGACGTCCTCTTCCTGCTCCCGCGCGTCTACGAAGATCGCCGCACGCTCAAAAAAATCGCCCAGCTCACCTCAGGCGAGCGGGGCACCATCATCGCCGAGGTTCGCCGCGCGGAAGAGAGCTTCGGTCGCGGCCGCCGCCAATTCCGCGCGGTGCTCGCAGACAGCTCGGGCAGCATCGCGGCGGTGTTCTTTCAGACGGGCCCCTGGCTCAAGGCCCGCTTTCCGGTGGGCAAGCGGCTGGTGGTGAGCGGCGAGGCGAGAGCCACGAACTTCGGCTGGGAAATGCCGCACCCCGAGATCGAGCCGGCCGACGACGTCGAGACCTCACCCATCCACTTCAACCGAATCGTCCCCGTGTACTCGGGCTTCGAGCGGCACGAACAACGCTCGTTGCGTGAGCTCGCCTTCCGGGTCGCCGAGAAGTTCGCCAGCTCCATCGAAGAGCCGCTCCCCGATCCGCTGCGCGAGCGCCTCAAGCTCTTCGGTCTGGGAGAAGCGCTCCGTTACCTCCACTTTCCCCCCGGGGACGCGAAGCTCGACACCCTCGACGCCCACACCTCGCCCGCGCATCAACGGCTCGCCTTCGACGAACTCTTCTTCCTTCAGCTCGGCATGGCGCTGCGCCGGCGCGGCGTGAAGGTGCAACCGGGCATCGCGTTCGACGTCTCGCCGGAGCGGCTGGAGAAGGCGAAGGCGCTCTTGCCCTTCACCTTGACCGGCGCTCAGCAGCGGGTGGTCGGTCAGGTCACGCGCGACATGGGCCGGGCCGAGCCGATGAACCGGCTGCTCCAGGGTGACGTGGGCAGCGGCAAGACGGCGGTCGCGCTGGTCGCCGCCGCGGTGGCGGTCGAGAACGGGTACCAGGTGGCGATCATGGCGCCCACCGAGATCCTCGCCGAGCAGCACTACCGCACCTTCCAGAAGTTGCTCGGGCCCCTGGGCATCGAGGTCGCGCTCGTCACCGGCAGTGGCACCGCCAAAGTGAAGACCGCTCAGCGCGCCGCGGTCGCCTCGGGGAAAGTGCGCGTCGCCGTCGGGACCCACGCGCTCATTCAAGAGTCGGTGTCGTTCGAGAAGCTGGGCCTGGTGGTGATCGACGAGCAGCACCGCTTCGGCGTGATGCAGCGCCACTTGCTGATGGGGAAGGGTGTTCGACCCGATGTGATGGTGATGACCGCCACCCCGATTCCGCGAACGCTGGCGATGACGATGTACGGCGATCTCGACGTGTCGGTGATCGACGAGCTGCCTCCGGGCCGCACGCCCATCGAGACGCACGTGGTGTCGGAGAAGGCCCGCAGCCGCGCGTGGGACGTGGTTCGCAGCGAGCTCAAGAAGGGCCACCAGGCCTACGTGATCTATCCGCTGGTCGAAGAGAGCGAGAAGATCGACCTCGCCGATGCCACCCAGGGTGCCGCCCAGCTCAAGGCCTTGTTCCCGGAGGCGCGGGTGGGGCTGCTTCACGGCCGCATGAAGCAGGACGAGAAGGACACGGTGATGACCGCGTTCCGAAAGCACGAAATCGACATTCTGGTGTCGACCACCGTGGTGGAAGTCGGCGTCGACGTGCCCAACGCCTCGGTGATGGTGATGGAGCACGCTGAACGATTCGGTCTTTCCCAGTTGCACCAGCTGCGCGGTCGCGTAGGCCGGGGGGCCGCGAAGTCGTTCTGCATCCTGGTGACGGGCTTCGCCCAGAGCGCCGAAGCCGCCGAACGCCTGCACGTGATGGAAGAGAGCACCGATGGCTTCGTGATCGCCGAGCGCGATCTCGAGATCCGCGGGCCCGGCGAGTTCCTGGGCACGCGGCAGAGCGGCCTGCCGGAGCTCGCCGTCGCCAACCTGGTGCGAGATCAGGCGCTGCTGGCCACCGCGCAAGAAGAGGCGAGGGCGATCGTCGACCGGGACCCCGAGCTGCAGGCCCCCGAACACCAGCGCCTGGTGCGCGCGCTGGAAGAACGTTGGGAAGGCCGCCTCAAGCTGGCACGTGTCGGCTGAGGAGGCTGTTACACTCCGCGACCCATGATTTGCCCCGTCTGTGAGCACGCGCAGGACTTCGGCGTCGAGTGCGAGGTCTGTGGAAAGGATCTCGGAGGCCTCGAGGGCCTGGTCCCCCGCCCGTGCGCGAAGAGCGGGTCGAAGGGCTTGAGATCACCGTGCCGGATCGCCTGGGCGAGGTGCCCGTGGAAAAGATGGGCGAGCTCGAGGTCACGCACTTCGCCTCCGTGAACGTCGCGCGCGATGAGACCCCCGACATGGAATTCACCGGCATGGCCCCGGTGGGCGACGTCGCGATCGAGAAGGTCGCCGACATGTCTGAAGACCGGGTGCCCGATGATGGCCAGCGCACCGCGTATGCCGATGGCCCGGTGACCTGCCGCTATTGCCGCAACGTGCAGGCGACCGGCAGCCTCTGCGATCGCTGCGGCATGAAGCTGCCCATCGTGAGCGCCCCCGTGGTGGCCGTGATGGGCACCATCATTGGTGAGCTCGACGTCAAAGTTCGCTGCCGCGCATGTGGGGCCAACACCAAAGCCGGAACCCGGTGCAGTGACTGCGGTAACGAAGTTCCGTACCCCGAAGCTTGATGCGTGGCGCGCAGGTCGCTAAGGCGAACCTGCGATGCAGACCGACCCCCTCCGTGCCGAACATGACGCCGTCCTTTCATCCCTGTCGACCCGGGAGAGCACGCGCCACTTCGCCCATGGAGCCGTGAGCTGCCTGCTCTCGATCGCTCTCCTCGGCACCGCCGCGACCCTGTGGAAGGACTTCTCGGCGACCAACCCCGAGTACGCCGCCACCTTCGCCGGCGCAGCGGCGCTGACGATTGGCTACGCCGCGGTGCGCTTCATTCTCGGAGCGCGGGTGAACACCCTCGAGCGCGTGCAGCTCGTGCGGCTCCGCGAGCTGCGCAAGTCTCTCGGGGTCGACGCTCCCGCGACGGTTCGCCAGCTCCCATGAATCCGCGGGCGGTCTGCGCGGTGATCATCGGCAACGAGGTCCTGACGGCCAAGGTGGTCGAGGCCAACGGCGCTCTGCTGATTCGCCGGCTGCGTGAGCGCGGCGTCGAGCTCGACTCGATGCACGTGGTGCGTGACGACGTCGACACCATCGTCGAGCAGATCGCCGCCTGCCGCCGCCGCGCGCGTTTCATGATCACCAGCGGTGGCGTGGGGCCGACGCACGACGACGTCACGGTTCGCGCGGTGGCGTTGGCCCTGCAGCGAAGAGTGGTGCGGCTGCCCGAGATGGAGAGCCGCATTCGCGCGTACTACGCCGACCGCACGGTGCCCGCCGAAGCCCTGCGCATGGCTGAGGCGCCCGCCGGCAGCACCCTGGTGCCCAGCGAAGATCCGCGGTTCCCGGTGCTCGAGTGCGACGGCATCTACATGCTCCCGGGCGTGCCGCAGTTGTTCAAGGTGCACCTCGAGGCGGTGTTGCTGCAGCTTCCCGGGAAGCCGGGCGTGCTGCGGCAGTTGTTCCTCTCAGTGGGGGAAGCCGACATCGCGGCCGCGCTCGACGGCGTGGCGCGCAAGTGGCCTCACGTGGCGCTGGGCTCGTACCCGACCTGGGGCGAGAACCTCGATCACCGGGTGCGGCTAACCATCGAGCACGAGTCGGCTGAGGTCGTCGACGAGACCGAGGCGGCGTTGGTGGCCGCCCTCGGTGCGTCGGTGATCATTCGGCGGGAGTAGGCCGCCCCGGCTAACCCAGCGCCACGCCGATGCGCTGGCGCAGCCTGAAGAAGTCGTCGTTGATGGCGAAGGTCATCAGCTCGCGCAGATCAGCGCGGCCCTGAACCGCCAGGGCGATCGCTTCACCGGTCTCGGGCTTGGCCTGGGTGGCCACCATCTCCTCCTTGAGGATCAGGTTCAGCCCCGCGGTGGGATCCGCCGAGACCAGCAGGCCCGCGCGATCAGCGGCGAACATCAGCCCCTGCACGATGGGCTCGATCGCCACCCGCGTGAGGTTGGCCGCGGCGAGCGCAGGCTCCTCGAGAATGCGCAGCGACTTGCGCGAATACGCCCGGCGCAGCTGCTTGCTCTGTTCCTCGTTTTTCCGCCCCAGGCCGTCGAAGTTGGGCTGGTGAATGCGCACCGAGTTGCCGAGCACGTCGGCGAGCTCCGCCGGGGCCAGCTTTCGCAGAATGGCCGACTTGTCGAACAGGCCCATCGCGGCGCGCCCGTAGAGGAAACGCTGTTCGCGAATGTTGAAGCGCCGCACCACGTCGGGGCCCAGGCAGGCAGACAAGGGCTCGGTGGTCTCGAGGAACACGAGCCCGCGCTTGGCCTGGTACACCTCGTACTCTTCGATGCCGAAGAGGGCGGTGACCACCTGCAACGCCTTGAACACCGCGTGGTCGTTCTTCAGCCGGTCGGCCTTGCGATCGATGCCGGCCAGCTCGAACTGCGGCGGGTAGAGCTTGACGAACTGATCGCCCACCGCGCGCAGCACGTCTGCGATCGGGTGACGCGCGGCCACCGGGTGCAAGGTGACCAGGTCACTGATCTGCAGCGAGCCCTTGATCTCGTTGCTGAGGCGGTTGCGGCCTTCTCCGTAAAAGGCGGCCTCGATGTCGTTGGCCTGCTTGAGGAACACCAGCAGCGCGGCCGCGCAGAACGCCTTGTCGAGCTGCCGCAGCGATTCCCACAGGCGGAAGAGCGCGTGCAGGCTGTCGGCGCGGGTGGGGTCGAGGCGGATGATGTTGCGGTGCGCTTCGATGGCCAGCGCTGAAGACGCTCCGTCGCGGCCGTACAGCTCGGCCAGCGCGCTCCAGGCGGAGATCTGCGTGGGGTCGAGCTCGAGCACCTGTCGCAGCGTGGCGATGCCCCGGGGCGGATCATCGAGCGACCGCGCGTAGAGCGAGGCGATGCGCAGCTTGAGCGCGACCACCTTCTTCACGTCAGAGGCCTGCTGCGCCTGCTGTTCCAACATGATGGCCAGCTCAGGCAGTGAGCCGGTGCGCTCGTAGAGGGTGGCCAGGCGATCGAGCGTGGCCGCGTCGCCGGGCATCAGCTCGAGCGCCTTGCGGTAGAGCGCGATCGCCTGCGCGATGTCGCCGAAGCCTTCGTCGGTGATGCGCGCCAACGCCAGGGTGTGCTTCGCGCGAATGGCGGGCTGAGGGTCGAGCTCGAGCAACCGGCGCATGCAGTCGGCTGCGCCCGTCCAGTTGCGGCCGTGGCTGTGAATGTTGGCCAGCCGTTCGAGGGCCTCGACTGAACTCGGGTCGGCAGAAAGCGCCGTCTGCAGGTGCGCGGCGGCCCGGGTCATGTCGCTGAGATGGTCGTGGTACAGCGCCCCCAGCTTGAGGTTGAGCCGCGCGAGGGCCTTGGGCTCACCGCCCTGCTGCACGCGCACCGCGAAGGCGGCGGCCGCTTCGGCGTAGTTCTGGCCGTCCATCGCCAGCACGCCCTTGAGCTCGAGCGCTTCCGAGAACGTCGGCATCGCCATCAGGGTGCGATCGAGCATCACCATCGCCTGATCGCGGTCTTTGAGCGCGTCGAGGTTGATGCGCGCGGAGTCGTAGAACTCCTTCGCCGCGGCCAGCAGGTCTTTCTGGGCCAGCTTCGCTTCGCCGCGCTTCTCGTGCAGCCGCGCCAGCTCGGCCGCGCCGCCCTTGCGCGCCAGCATGTCTTCGAGCGCAGGCCCGGCTTCGGCGTGCAGGGGCTCGTAGGCCAGCACCCGCTGGAAGAGCGCCTCGGCCGCCGCGTCGTTGCGTTCGACGTCACGCGCGAGGCGGGCCGCGTCCATCATCGCGGACAGGGCCGTGTTGGGATCGCGGGCGGTCTGGGCGATCGCTTCCCACGTGGCGCGGGCGCGCATGTGATCGTTCAACTTCAGGTAGCAACGCAGCTGACCCTGGAGGGCAGGGTAGAGGTCGGGCGCCGACTGCAGGCAGCCCTCGTACGCCTTGAGCGCTCCCACCACGTCACGCAGCCGGTTCTCGTAGAGGTCACCGATGCGCAGCTGCAACTGCAGCAAGTCCGCGGAGTCGGTCGCGCTGGTGCGGCGTTGCTCGTAGAGCGCAATGAGCCCCTTGCCGTCTCCGACCTTCTGGAGCGCCTTCTCGAGCACCAGCCCGAGCGCTTCGTCGGTGGGGTCGGCGAGGTAGGCCGACTTGAGCTGTTCCAACACCTCGGTCGCGGGAGGCGCGTTGGGATCTTTCGCTTCGACGTTCGACAGCTTGATCGCCGCCGCCAGCTTCTGGTCACCGATCGCCGAAGCGATGCGCGCCCGCAGCTCGGCCCGGCGGGGCTTGTCGTTCGCGCGAATGCGCTCGAGCAGCCGCAGCGCGGTGAGGTTCGTATCGTCGAGGGCGAGGGCCGACTCGCAGCAGGTCGCGGCGCGCGTGGGCTCGTTGATGCGATCGAGATAGAGGCGCGCCAGCTTGAGCCAGGCGGCCACTTTCGCCGCGTCGGTGCCGGTCTGCGTCTGCCGATCGAGGAGCACGATCAGCTCCTTGACGTCGTCCTTGGTGGTGAGCAGCCGCTCGAGCTGCTGCAGCGCGGTGGTGTGGTTGGGCGCGAGCCGCAACACCTCGTGGTACGCCTCGATGGCGGCGTCGGGCTTCGAGAGCTGGTCTTCCCAGATCGCCGCGGACTGAAAGATGGCGTTGGCCCGCTCGGTCGGATCGCTGCGATTGGCCGCCTCGGCCCGCAGGATCTCGATCAGCGATTCCCAGTCACCTTGCGTGCGGTAGATGCGCGCCAGCGAACGCAGCGCGGGCACATGGTTGGGCGCCAGCGTCAGCACCTCACGGTACGAGCTGATCGCTTCGTTGAGATCTTTGACCTTCTGCTCGAACAGCTCGCCGACCTTCTGCACCAGGCTGGCGGCCTGCTCGGTCGACGGCGCGATCTCGGCCTCCGCCCGGTACATCTTGATCAACGCGTCCCAGCGGCCGTCCTGGCCGTAGAGCCTCCCGAGCGCACGCAACGCGGGCAGATAGGCGGGCGAGAGCTGCAGCACCCGTTCCCAGGCGTGAATGGCGGCGGGGCGATCTTTGAGCTGCTCTTCGAGGATCTCGGCGCTGCGGTGCGCGAGCGAGACGATCTGCTTGGTGTCGGTCGCGAGGCGGGTTTCCTGCTCGTGCAGGTCGAGCAGGTCCTGCCACTTGCTGCCGCGCTCGTAGAGGCGGCCGAGGTTGCGCATGGTGGGCAGGTGATCGGGCGAGAGCTCCGACACGCGCTTGAGGCACTCGATCGCGTGCTCGACGTCGTTGAGGCGGTCTTCGTAGAGCGCCGCGATCTTGTTGAGCGTCGAGATCTGCTGCTCGCGATCGCTGGTCTGCAGCATGTCCTGCTCGTACATCGCGACCAGCTCGGCCCACTTGCCCAGCTTCTCGTAGAGGCGAATGAGCGCCTTCTGCGCCGGCAGATACCCCGGTGAGAGTTGCAGGCAGGTGTTGTACCGGGCGATCGCGTCGTCGATCTGGTTGAGCCGTTCTTCGAGCGTCTCGGCGGCCTTGTAGATGCGGCCCGCCTTCTGCCGCGGGTCGTCGATCGCCGCGGCTTCGGCTTCGTAGGTGGAGAGCAGGCCCTGCCAGTTCTGAGCGCGGTAGTGCAGCTTGCCCAGGCTCGCGAGCGCACCGGAGTGACCTGCGACGCGCGCGAGGATCGCGTGATAGCGGGCCACCGCTTCGGTCTCGCGCTGGAGCTGCTCGTAGAGCGTGGCGAGGCGCTGGTTGATGCTGACGAACTCGCTCTCGTCGGTGCTGCTGCTGCCAGCCCAGGCAGACAGCACGTCGGCGAGCTCTTCGAAGCGGCTCTGCCCTTCGTAGATGCGCGCGAGCTCGGAGAGGATCAGGGGATCGTTGGGGCTGACCCGCCTGGCGGCGAGCAAGGCAGACAGCGCGTCTTCGGGGCGATTGAGCCGCTCGTAGGCCTTGCTGATCTGCAGGAACGTGGGGGCCGCTGACGCCCCCTGGCCTTCGGCTTCGGCTGCGAGCGCCGCCAGCTCTTCGTCGACGGTGCCCTCGCGCTGAGCGACCCGCTTCATCGCGGCCAGCAGCTGGGGATCGCGGCGATCGAGCGCGAACGCCTGGCGGAACACCTCGGCGGCGCCGCGCGGGTTCTTGAGGCGGTCTTCCAGCAGCAGCCCCGCCGACGTCAGGTAGACGGCTTTCGCAGTGGGCTCGCTGAGCGCCTCGGCCAGCAGCCGATAGACCTCGACCAGCGCCGGGTAATCGGCTTTTTCGGAATAGACCTGCTCGAGCTGCACCAGCAGGGTCACGTCTTCGGGGCGCAGCTCGAGGCACTGCGCGATCACCGCGGCGGCGTCGGCTTCGCGGGAGAGGCGCTGCTCGAGGATCTGACCCTTCTCGAACAACAACGCGGCGCGCGCGCGGCGGGCGTCACTGGCCGCCAACTCGGCGTCGATCAACGTCACGGCCATCACCCAGTTGCCGACCTCGGCGAACAGGCGACGGGCGGCGCGAATGTTGGCGAGGAAGCGGGGCGAGAGCTTGAAGGCCTGCTGGTAGGCGACCGCGGCGTTGCGCGGGTGGCGCAGCGGCGATTCCCACAACAGCCCCATCTCGTGAAACAGCAACGAGGCGGCGGGCACGTTGCCCATCGCGCGGGCTTCTTTCTCCAGCGCGATGATGCGGGCCTTGGCTTCATCTTCCGATGCGGTGGCCGGCTCGGTCGATTCAGCGGGAATCGGGATGGCAGGAATCGCGGTCGAAAGCGTTCTCGGAAACTCGTTCCGCTGCTCGCTCATGCGCGCGAGTCGTAGCACGCACGTCTGACCGTCGCGAGGAGTTCCCCGGAGTCGACGAGCGCGGCCACCGCGGCAATGTCCTTGTGCAATTCACGATCGACGTCCATGTGCGGAACGCGCGAACGAATGAGCGCGTGCGCCGCCGCCACCCCTCGGCCGGGCAGGGTCTTGGAGGGCTCGCGGAAGTCGAGCGCCTGGGCCGCCACCAACAGCTCGATCGCCACCACGTAGTGCGCGTGTTCGGCCACCTGGCGGGCCTTGATCGCGGCCGTCATACCCATGGACACGTGGTCTTCGCGACCCGCGGAAGAGGGGATGGAGTCGACCGAAGCCGGGTGACAGAGGATGCGCGATTCCGCCACCAGCGCCGCCGAGGTCACCTGCGCGATCATGAAGCCGGAGTTGAGGCCTGAGTTCCGCGCGAGGAACGGGGGCAGCCCCGAGAGCGCCGGGTTGACCATCTGCTCCACCCGGCGCTCGCTGATCGACTCGAGCTGGGTCAGCGCCATCGCCACCACGTCGAGCGCGAAGCTGATCGGCTGCCCGTGAAAGTTGCCCGCCGAGATGATCTGTTCGGTGTCGGCGAACACCAGCGGGTTGTCGGTGCCCGCGTTCACTTCGACCTCGAGAATGCGCCGCGCGAACGAGAGCCCCTCGCGCGCCGCGCCGTGCACCTGGGGGATGCAGCGCATGGAGTAGGGGTCCTGCACCTTGGCGCAGTCCTTGTGGGTGTCGACCAGCGCCGAGTCTTTGAGCAGCGAGCGCATGTGCGCGGCCACCGTGCCGTGCCCGGGGTGCGGCCGCACCGCGTGCACCAGCTCGATGAAGGGCTGATGCGAGCCGAGCATGCCCTCGATGGTCATCGCGCCGGCGATGTCGAACAACTCCGCGAGCTCTTCGGCCTGCAGGAGCACCGGCACGCCCACCGCGCTCATCGCCTGGGTGCCGTTGACGAGGGTGAGGCCTTCCTTCGCTTCGAGCACCACCGGCTCGAGCCCGGCCTTGCGCAGGGCATCACGGCCGTGCATGCGCACGCCGTCGAAGAACGCCTCGCCTTCACCGATGATCACCAGCGCGAGGTGCGCCAGCGGAGCGAGATCGCCCGAGGCGCCCACCGAACCACGCTCGGGGACGATCGGGGTCACGCCGCGGTTGAGCATGTCGACCGCCAGCCGCAGCGTCGAGGGCCGCACGCCCGAGAAGCCCTTCGCCAGCACGTTGCAGCGCAGCAGCAAAAGCGCCCGCGTTTCGGGAATCGAGAGCGGCTGGCCCACCCCGGCCGCGTGGCTCAAGATCAGATTTCGCTGCAGCTGCTGAAGATCTTTCTTCTCGATGCGCACCTCGGCCAGGGTGCCAAAGCCGGTGTTGATGCCGTACGACGCTTCGTCACCCGCGGCGACGCGATCGACCAGCGCCCGGGCCTTCGCCACCCGCACCATCGCTTCGGCGGTGAGCTCGACCGGGCGGTTCCGGGCGGACACGTCGCGAATGTCGGTGAGGTTCAGGGTGTTGCCATCGAGCTGCAGAGGCGTCGTCATTGAGCCGAACCGATAGCAGTGGAACGCTGCGCGAGACAGACGGAAGCGCAGCGAACGGCTGGCCGAGGTGAAGCGACCCAGATCATGGCCTGCGGCTATCCACCAGCCACCGCACCCGCGCAAGAGACTCGCGTGACGCGTCGCGACAAAGTAAGGGGCCGCCCTGCGCAGCGCCTGCCCGTCGGGGGCGCCGACGGAGGCAAAAGGAATCAAATGGCTTTGATCGTTCAGAAGTACGGCGGCACTTCGGTCGGCGACGTGGAGCGGATCAAGAACGTCGCCCGCCGCGCCATCGCCGCCAAGAAGGCAGGTCACCAGGTGGTGGTGGTCGTCTCCGCGATGAGCGGCGAGACCAACCGCCTGCTCAAGCTGGTCAACGGCATCACCGAGCGGCCCAACGAGCGCGAGCAGGACGTGGTGATCGCGACCGGTGAGCAGGTGACCATCGGCCTGACCTCGATCGCCATCGACGCCCAGGGCGCCAAGGCCCGCAGCTTCATGGGTCACCAGTGCCGCATCGTCACCGACAGCACCTTCAGCAAGGCGCGCATCAAGCGCATCGACGCCGACGGCATCTTCGAGGCCCTCAAGAAGGGCGAGATCGCGGTGATCGCCGGCTTCCAGGGCGTCGACGAAGAGGGCAACACCACCACCCTGGGCCGCGGTGGTTCTGACACCACCGCCGTCGCGATCGCCGCCGCCATCAAGGCCGATGCGTGCGAGATCTACACCGACGTCAACGGCGTCTACACCACCGACCCCAACGTCGCGCCCCGGGCCAAAAAGCTCGATCGCATCAGCTACGAAGAGATGCTCGAGCTCGCTTCGCTGGGCGCCAAGGTGCTGCAGATTCGTTCGGTCGAAATCGCGATGAAGTTCAAGGTCCCGCTCTGGGTGAAGAGCTCGTTCAGCGACGACCCGGGCACGCTCGTCTGTGAGGAGGATGAAGCTATGGAAGACATTCTGGTCAGTGGTGTGGCGCTCGATCGCAACGAAGCGCGGATCTCGATTCGCGACGTTCCCGACATGCCCGGCATGGCCGCCAAGATCTTCGGCGCCCTCGATGAGCGGGCCATCAGCGTCGATCTGATCGTTCAGAACACGCCGGTGAAGGGGAAGACCGATCTCACCTTCACGGTGGGGAAGGCCGACCTCATCAAGACGCAAGACGTGATGAAGAAGGTGGTCAAGGCGCTCAAGGCCGGGCCCATCGAGGTCGACGACCAGTGCGCCAAGGTGTCGATCGTCGGCGTCGGCATGCGCACCCATTCGGGGGTCGCCGCGCGCATGTTCAAGACGCTCTCGGCCGAAGGGGTGAACATCCTCGCCATCTCCACTTCGGAGATCCGGGTGTCGTGCCTGATTCCCGGCAAGTACGCAGAGCTCGCGGTGCGGGCGCTCCACTCTGAGTTTGGCCTCGACACCAAGGCGTGAGCCGGCCCCGCGCGATCGCCGTGGTGCTCGCGCTCGCGGGGCTGTTTGGCCTCGCGGCGGTGTGGCGCTGGCCGGTGCCTTCTCCCGTGCTCGCGTGCCCTGACGGCGGCCCCGTGCAATTGGGCGCCGACGGGGTCGCCAGCTGTGAACCGGGGTCCCCGCTTCCCGCGGGCCAGGCCCTCACCCTGGGTCAGAAGTTCGATTGCAACACCGCCACTGAGGCCGAGCTGGCGCTGGTGCCCGGTATCGGGGGCTCGTTGGCCCATGAGTTGATCGCCGCCCGCGACGCCGGCTTCGTCGATTGGGGTCAGATTGACGCCGTGCCCGGTGTAGGCGCGACCCGCCTGAAGGCGCTGCAGTCTGCGTGTGACATCCGGTGGGGTGACGCGGGGGTGTGGTAGAAGCTCGTGCGTGCTCATCTCGTGCGAGAAGTGCTCCACGACGTATGTACTTGACGATGCTCTGATCCCTGCTCAGGGGGCTCCCGTCCAGTGCACCCGTTGCGGACACGTATTCACGGCTCGCCTGACCTCTTCGGAGCCAGCGCCGCCGCCCCCCCGGGCGCCCTCAGCGCCAGGCAACAGCACGATGATGTTCGGGACCCCGGCGGCGCCGCCTCCGCCAGCGCCGAACAAGAACCAGACGATGATGTTCGGCACCGCGGGGGCCAACGCCGCGCCGCCGGCGGCTGCTCCGCCCGCGCCCAAGACCAACCAGACGATGATGTTCGGGACCGCCGGGGCCAACGCCGCGCCGCCGCCCGCTGCGCCGCCGGCGCCCAAGACCAACCAGACGATGATGTTCGGCACCCCGGCGTCGAGCGCCGTGCCGCCCCCGCCCGCAGCTCCGCCGCCTTCCGCGAAGGCGACCATGGTCTTCGGTGCGCCCGCGGCCGCGCCTGCCGCTGCTGCGAAGAACCAGACGATGATGTTCGGCACGCCGGCTTCCAACGCCGCCGCCAACGCGCCGCCGCCCGCGGCTGTATCGTCCAAGCAGACGATGGTCTTCGGTTCGGCCGCGCCTCCGCCGCCGTCGGCCAAGCAGACGATGGTGTTCGGCACGGCTGCTTCGAACGCCGCGGCGTCGCAGCCGCCGCCCGCCACGTCGACGTCGGGAAAACACACGATGGTCTTCGGCGCTCCGGTGGCCGCGCCGCCGGCTGCTTCGAAGAACACGACGATGATGTTTGGCACGCCCGCGTCGAACGCGGTTTCCGAGCCCGCTGAAGAAACCGTGATGGACGAGCCGGGCCAGTCGTCGCGCACCGTGCTCTTCGGCACGCCCGTGCCGCAGCCTCAGCCGGACGCGCCCTCCCCGAAGACCACCATGATGTTCGGCAGGCCCGCCGCGATTCCCAAGGTGACCGCGGGCGTGGTGGAGCTCGCAGGCATGTCGGCCGATGAGGGCCAGCCCAACGAGAGCACCGTTCGAGTCGACGTGGCCGAGGTGATCGAAGGCCACGGTGACGACGGCTCGAAGTCCGAGCAGCCGCGGCACGATCGCACCCAGCGCTTCGCAATGAGCGAAGCGGGCCTCACGCCCCCCGAGGGCAAAGATCCCGTGCAGGATCGGCACAACCGCACCCAGCTCTTCGCCATGTCGACCGCGCAGGAGCGCACGGCGCCCGGGGCGCAGGTTCCGGCGGTGGACGACGGCGATCACTCGGTGTTCGTGGGCGACACCACGCTGCCTCCGGGCGCGATGCCGGTCGTCGAGCGCTCGAGCCGGTCGGGTAGAACCGATCTGAACAGCACGCTCCCGCCCGACTCGTCGCACTTCGATCCTCCGGGCGTCTCGTTGCTCCACGACCCCGACGCGATGGTGGCGTCTTCCGAGCCCGCTCTTTCGGGAATGGATGGCCCCGTGGCCACCACGTTGCCGAACCTGCCCGTGCTCGCCGATCACCGGCCGATGGCGCCGCTGGCCCTCGAGCTGCCGCCTGAGCCGATGGGCTCTCCGCAGGATCTCCGGGCCGCCCCCAGTCTTTCGCAGCAGCAGGAAGACGCCGCGGCGCTGAAGGCGGTTCGGGGCGGGGGCGCGGGCCGGGCCATCGTCATCATTCTGCTCATCGTCGCGATCGCGCTCGCGGGCGTGCTCGTCTATCGCCTCTTCGGCCGTCAGCTGTTGGGCACCGCGGTGCCCCTCGAAGCGATTCAGGCCACCGAGCAGGCGCTGGCGACCTTGCGCCTCGACGATCAGGCCTCGCAGGAAAAGGCGGTCGCCCAGCTGACCGCCGTGCTCGCTCAGCACCCCAACTTGCTCGAGCCCCAGGGTGCCCTGGTGATCGCGATTGCGGTTCGGTACGACGACGCGCAAGGCGAGCTCACCCGTCTGAGCGCGAAGCTGCGATCCCTCAAGTCGAATGACGCACCCGAGGCGCGCCTCACCGAGCTCGAGGGCCGGGTGAAGCTGGCGCAGGCCAGCGCCACGAAGCTCAAGGCGAAGCTCGAAGAAGCGGCGACCAGGCTCCAGGCTCAGATGACGACCGTGGAAGCAGGTACCTCGACGCACCTGGCGATGCTGCGGGCCGATGGCCTCGCGCGCGGCGTGCTCGGTGACGGCGAGGCGCTCACCCGCGCGGTGGCGTTTCGCCAGCGCAGCGGAACCCGGGACGACTGGGTCGATCTGATCGAGCCCGAGTACGCGCTCAATGGCGGCTCATCGGTCGACGAGGCGATCACCCAGCTGGTGGTGTTGAAGGGGCGGGCCTCGAACAGCACCTTCCTGCGGCCCTACGTGCTGCTGGCGCGGCTGGAGCTGCGCAAGGGCGAGCCGGCGCGGGCGAAGGAAGAGCTGGAGCAGGTCGCCACGATGAACTCGCGCCACGAGATCGCGCGCGAGCTGCTGGCCTCGCTGGCTGCGCCGTAATCAGCGGTGGGCGACGTGTGATTCCACCGGGAGCAGCGTCGCGAAGCCCGCGAACAGCTCGGCGGTGAGCCGCGGTTTCGAGCCCGGCGCTTCGGTACGCAGCCAATCGTTGAGCCGTTTGCCGCCGCTGGTGCGCAGCTGCGTGGGCGTCGAGAGGTTCATGCGGTAGCGCACCACGCCGCGGGCGACGCGGTGAATGACGAGCACCGTTCCATCTTCTTCCACGTCTTCGACCAGGCCGATGTGCGTGAGCCCGTCGTTGGCCTGGCCGTCGCGGTTGAGATCGTAGGTCTCCTTGAAGAAGACCAGGTCACCGGGCAGCGGCCGCCCGCCCCCGAAGATTCGCCCGTGCCGCGAAGCGAAGCGCCACATCGCCGTGACGCCGTTGTCGCCGGGCTCGGCCTCGCTGAGCAGGTTGACGCCCAGAGGCTCGTAGAGGGCGCGCATGAAGCTGGTGCAGTCGTCGCCGTAGGTCTTGCCGTGCACCACCACTTTGCTCTTCCCCAGCAGGGCCTGGGCGGTGCCGACCGCGGTGTCTCGGGCCCCCGGGGCGATCACCAGCGGGCTGGCGGCGGGCGCCTGGTCTTCCGGGTCGGGAATCTCGCGGGTGGAAGCGGGGCGGGCGAAGGGCTCGTAGCGGTCGGCGTAAAACTGGCGGCCTCCGATGGGCGCGCCGGTGGCACAGCCGGTGGCGATCAGGGTGAGCGCTGCGCTGAGCCAGAGGGACCGCACGGGGTACAGCCTCTCGCACGCCCGGGCGGCGTCAAATATCGGTCGGTCTGGTAAGAGCGCGGCGTGCGTTCTTCCCTCGCGTTCGGGCTGCTGCTGCTGGTTGGTTGCCGCGACAGTGCCTTCCAGACTGCCACCCGTCTCGACACCCTCGATGGTTGGCGGCGCTTCATCTCCGACAACCCGAAGGACGAAGGGCTCGACGCCGCCCAGCAGCGCCTCGAGGAACTCGCGTTCGCCGAGGTGCAGAAGGCGCACACGGTGGTGGCCTACAAACGGTTCCTCGAGGAATACCCGGAGGCCGAGAAGACGCCCACAGTGCGCAAGCTGCTCGAGGCGCTGCGCTTCAACGTGGCGATGGAAAAGAACACCGCCCACGTGCTGCGTCAGTTCCTGCGCGATCACCCCGATGGAGCGCACCGTGAAGAAGTCGAAGCACGCCTGAGCAAGCTCGAGCTGGATGAGCTGGTGAACTCGGAAGATCCAAAGGCGCTCGAGACCCTGGTGAAGAAGCACCCCGAAGATCCCCGGGTAGAGCAGGCCACTGCGAAGATCGACGATGCCGCCTGGGCTGAGGCTCGCACCGCGCAGGCGCTCTACGGGTACCTGCGTGAGTTTCCCGCGGGGCGGCACCGCGACGACGCGAAGAAGAAGCTGCTCTCGCTGCAGATCGATGGGCTGTTGGTGTCGGGTGCGCTCGAGCAGGCGCGGTTGGTGGCCAGCAAGGCGCCGCTCGCGAAGGAACTGCCTGACTTGAATAGTCGGCTGGCCCGCGCCGATCAGGTGGCCGGGCTGCAGCGGTCGAAAGACGAGCGGGTCGCTCAGGTGTTCGCGGGGCAGTCGCTGCGCTCGCTCGACGACGTGTTCAAGTCGTTCTCCGCGCGAGACGCGCTCGAGCGATGGCAGGCGGCAGAAGAGGCGGGTGCGCAGGTGAGCGTGCTCGCGATCGATCCGCTGCTCGAGCAGATCCGCAGCGCGCGGGCGCC
>JAYVNA010000765.1:0-3079 GCA_043758715.1 Archangium sp. | reverse complement strand
GCCCCGAACACAGCAACGACACCTTCGCGCGGCGAAAGAAGACTTCTCTTCGCGGGCGCATGGACAGCTCGGTGTCGAGCGTGCCCAGCCGCCGCGCCTCGGTGAAGGCCAACACCGGGCTCAGCAGCGCCGCGACCGCGCAGAAGGCGATCAACACCATCGACGCATCGGCCTGCGACGCGCTGTCGGCCAGCTGAATCGTGACGTACGCGAGTGCGGCAAAGGCGTTCAAACTCAAAGCATCACGCTGCCCGCGCAGCTCGGCGCGCCACAGCGGGCTCGCCAGGCGCTCGACCCAGGGCAAGGCCGAAGAACTGACGCGCATCCACAGCGGGGGAGGCGCGGCGGCGCCTTGACGAATCGCGTGAGGCAACCACCCGAGCATCACCACGGCGTAGATCACGAGCACGGGCAACGCCGCGGGGGACCACACCAGCGCCGGAATTCCCGCGAGGAAAATGGGCAGCAGCACCACGAACCCCAGCGCCGTCCCTTCGTCGGGAGCCGAGAAGAACCAGGCCGGCGCGGTCGCCAGCGCAAGCAGGTGGCCTCCGAGCGCGAACCACCAGAGGTCGCTGCCCCGCTCGGCCACGGTGCTCAGCTCGAGCCACGACACCACCACCAGCAGCGCCGCCAGCGCGAACTTTTCAGCGAACGCGCGCCCGCCTTTGGGCAGGGTGAGCAGTTCCTGCAGGGTGCCCCGCTCGCGCTCAGCGCTCATCGGCATCAGCACCAGGGCGACCGGCAGCACCAGGGCCAACACCTGCGGCAGCGTGCGCAACACTTCGCGCAGCGCCCCTTCAGGCAAGGCATCGACACAGAGCACCGCGCCACTCGAGCTCAGCGCCAGCAGCGCCATCGGGAGCGCGAGCCGCAGCTCCTTGCGAAGCCTGATGGCGAAGGCCGAGGCGCCCCCGTGTGCGAAGGCCACCACGCCCAGCACCAACAACACAGGGGCGAACCGAACGAGCCACACGCCCGGCCTCACCACCGCGTGCGCCAGATCGAGCGCCACCAACGCGTTGCCGGGAATCAACAGGAGCAGCCACAAGCTGTGCAGGGGGAAGCGCGCTCTCATGGGGGCCTTCATTTCAGGCAGCGAGGAGAAAAATGTCTTCGAGGGTGAGCGCGCTGGCGTCGACGCGCTCCGCTCCGTTGCGGTTGAGCCAGCCCTGGGCCTCGTCGGCTGATGACTCGACGACGAACTCGAGCATGCGGCCTTCCCGCTTGATGGGCCGCAGGGTCTTCATCGGCACGGTGGCGGGGGCGTCGTTGCCGAACCACGCGCGCAACCGGCAGAACCGCGCCCTCGCTTCGTCAGCTCCGGCGGTGAGCACCGCGCGGCCGTCGGCCATCACGGTGAAGCCATCGACCACGCCTTCGAACTCGGCGATCAGATGCGTCGAGACGAGAATGGTCTTCTTCTGCGGCTCGCGGTCTTGAAAGACGCCCACCACGGCCTCGAGGAACTGCTTGCGCACCAACGGGTCGAGGCCCGAGGTCGGCTCGTCGAGCACCAGCAACTCGGGGTCAGCCGCGAGCGCGCACACCAGCGCCAGCTGCGTCTTCTGCCCGCGAGACAGCTCGCTTGCGGGCGCCGTGACGTCGAGCTCGAACCGTTGGAGCAGGTGCTCCTGCACCTCGAGGTTCCAGCGGGTGCGCAGCGCCGCCGACCACTCCAGGGTCTCGGCCACCGTCATCCACGGGTGGAAGCCGGGCGCGTCGGGGACCCACGCGAGCCGCGCCTTCACGGCCGCTTCGTTTGCACCGACGTCGAGGCCGAAGAGCTTCACGCTGCCCTTTTCCGGGCGCAGCAACCCCAGCAGGGCGCGCATGGTCGAGGTCTTGCCGGCGCCGTTGCGGCCCAGCAGCGCGTGACAGCCGCCTGGCTGCACCACCAGATCGAGCCCCCTGACCGCCTCACCGCGCGGGTACTTCACCACCAGCTGCTTCACCTCGATGGTCGGCGTCATTCCTTCTCTCCAGTGGCACGGCGGGTGGCTTTGAGGTGGCGCAGGCGTTCGTCGAGCAGCGCGCGCAGGCTCTCGTCGTCGACCTGCAGGTGATGGGCTTGCACGATCACCTGGTCGAGCGCCTGGGCGAGCCGTTCGTTGCGCACGGCTCTTTTCAGCGGCGAGACGTGGGCTGTCACGAAGCAGCCCGAGCCCTGGCGATTTTCCAGCACGCCTTCCGATTCGAGCTCGGCCCAGGCGCGCGCGACGGTGTTGCGGTTCAACTTGAGCTCCTCAGCCATCGCCCGAACCGAGGGGAGCTGATCGCCCTCCCGTAGGCTGCCGGAGGCCACCGCCGACTTCACCTGCTGCACCAGCTGCAGGTAGACGGGAACGCCCGAGTGGTAGTCGATGAGCCAACGCACGCCCAAGATAGTGTCATAGGACACTAGGACAGTCAAACCGCCCCCGATTCCGGGAGGGCGGCCTGGCGTGGCTGCGTGCTAGACGACCGCCATGATTGAGCGTCTCGTGAACGGCCTCGTTCCCCGCAAGCACCACATTCAATTGAAGGACGCGACGGGTCACCTGCACTTCGAACACTGCATCACGCAGGAAGGCTTCGACGCCCCGTACACCATCACCTACCACCGCGAGCCGCCGCACCGGCAGCTGAGCGCGCCCACCACGCACGGCTGGTTGCCTCGCGAAGCGGCCGCGCCCTCGGACCTCAAGAAGCGGCACTACCTCTCGCAGCAGCTGGCGGCGTCCTCCAAGAGCCCGCTCGATGCGCGCGTGCCGCTGCTGTTCAACGCCGACGTCACCTTGGGCATCGTGAAGCCTTCGGCCGAAGACACCGCGTATTTCACCAACGGGGACGGCGACGATCTCTTCTACGTGCACCAGGGCGGCGGCACCCTGCGCTCGCTGCTGGGCGATCTCGAGTTCAACGAAGGCGACTACGTCTTCGTGCCGCGCGGGCTGATGCACCGCTTCATTCCAAGGCCCGGCGTGCCGCAGTGGTGGTTGTGGATCGAGTGCCGCGGCGGCATGCACATTCCCCGGCAGTGGCGAAACGCAGTGGGACAGCTGCGAATGGACGCGCCCTACACGCATCGCGACTTCCG
>JAYVNA010000764.1:0-9568 GCA_043758715.1 Archangium sp. | reverse complement strand
AGGTCAGCGGTTCGATCCCGCTAAGCTCCACAGACGTAAGTCGCCACCCGTCGCTCAAAAACAAAGGCCCTCTGGAGAAATCCAGAGGGCCTTGGTGTTTCCGGAACCTGACCTTCGACTACTTGGTCGGGTTGGTGGGCATCGTCGGCATGGTGGGCATGCCCGGGGCCGGGGCCGCGGGGTCTTTCACGCCGAGCAGCTCGACCTCGAACATCAGGGTCGCGCCACCGGGGATGTTGGCGCCAGCTCCGCGATCGCCGTAGGCGATGTCAGCCGGGCACACGAGCTTGGCCTTGCCGCCGACCTTCATCTTGGCGACGCCTTCGGTCCAGCACTTGATCACGCCGTTGAGCGGGAACTCGGTGGGCTGGCCGCGCTTGTAGCTGCTGTCGAACTCGGTGCCATCGATGAGCGTGCCCTTGTAGTGAACGCTGACCGTGTCAGTGGCCATCGGCTGCTTGCCGGTGCCCGCCTGGGTCTCGATGTAGATGAGCCCGGAGGGGAGCTTCACGGCGCCCTTTTCCTTGGCCATCTTGGCGACGAACTCGAGGCCCTTCTTCTTCTCGCCCTCGGCCTTGGCGGCCTGCTTCTCGTTGAGGAGCTGCTCGACCTTCGGGCCGAACTCCTCGAGCTTGACCTGCAGTTCCTTGCCGCCGGCGGCGTCTTTGAGGCCCTGCACCACTTCCTTCAAGTCTTCTTCGCTGAAGCCGGCGGCCTTCACCGGGGTGCGCTCGGCGATCAGCGCGCCGAAGGCGTACATCGCCTTCTGCTTGTCTTCAGCCGACAGCGGCGGAGGCGGAGGGGGCGGGGTGACCGCGGGGGGCGTCACGGTGGTGGTGGTGGGCGGCGTCGCGGTGGCGGCGTCGACCTTGGACTCGGAGGGGCACGCCGTGAGGGCGAGCGCGCAACCGACGAGCAACATCCGGAGCGAGGTCTTCATTACTGCGCGTCCTTTCCGGCGATGCTGAGCAACTCGACTTCGAAGTTGAGAACGGAGTTGGGGGGAATGCTGCCACCCGCGCCGCGCTCGCCGTAGGCGATCTCGGAGGGGCACACGAGCTTCGCCTTGCCGCCGACCTTCATCTTCGCCACGCCCTCGGTCCAGCACTTGATGACGCCGGAGAGGGGGAACTCGGCAGGGGTGCCGCGCTTGTAGCTCGAGTCGAACTCGGTGCCGTTCACCAGGGTGCCCTTGTAGTGCACCTTCACGGTGTCCTGCGGGCTGGGCTGGGGGCCGGTGCCGGCCTGGGTCTCGAAGTAGATGAGGCCGCTGGCGGTCTTCTGCGCGCCGGGGGCCTTCGCCTGATCCTCGAGGTACGCAGCGCCCTTGGCCTTCTCCTGCTCACCGCGCACCTTCGCGCGCTCTTTGAGGAACTGGTCGACCTTGGGCATGTTCTCCGCGGGGGGAACCTTGAGTTCCTTGCCCAGGGTGGCGTCCATGAAGCCCACCATCACTTCGTTGAGCTCAGCCTCATCGAGGCCAGCCTGCGCCAGTGGGGTGCGCTGCGCGACCATCGCGCCGAGCGCGTAGAGGACCTTCTTGCGCTCCTCGGGGGTCAGGGGAGCAGGCTTCGCGGCGACAGGGGCATCGGACGGAGGCGCTTTGCCTTTGGGGGGCGGGGGAGCGGCCAGCACGACCGAGCCCGTAAGGCACAGCACGGCAATCAGCTTCTTCACGGTAGTTGTCTCTCGTTCTTGAAAACTGCGGGGGAATTTCAGCTTCAGCTCTTGAAGACGTTCATCACGTCTTTGAGGAGTTGGATCGACTCGGCGCGCGGGCGCTGGAAGGCGTTGCGGCCCATGATGGAACCAAAGCCGCCACCTTCCTTGATGCCGCGGATCTCTTCGAGCAACGCCGGCGTGTCTTTCGACTCACCGCCCGAGAAGATCACGATGCGCTTGCCGTTGAACGCGCTCTGCACCACGTGCCGCACGCGATCGGCCATCGTCTTGGTGGGAATGGCGTACTTCTCGAACACCTTCTTCGCTTCGGCCTGCTCGATGAAGTCCTTCGGGGGCTTCACCTTGATCACGTGCGCGCCCAGCTGGGCTGCGATCTGCGCGGCGTAGGCGATGACGTCGGTGGCGGTCTCGCCGTCCTTCGACAGGGCGCCACGCGGGTAGGCCCAGAGCACGGTGGGCAGACCCGCGGCCTTCGCTTCGGCGATCAGATCGCGCAGGTCCTGGTACTGCTGATTGCGCGCGGCCGAGCCCGGATAAATCGTGTAGCCGACCGCGGAGCAGCCCAGGCGCACGGCGTCTTTCACCGTCGAGGTCAGCGCGGAGATCGGCTGGTCGATCTTCGCCAGCGAGTCGGAGTTGTTCACCTTCAAGATGAGCGGGATCTCGCCCATCAGCTTGCCAGCGACGGCCTCGAGGAAACCCAGCGGCGCCGCGTAGGCGTTGCAGCCCGAATCGATCGCGAGCTGCGCGTGGTAGTCGGGGTCGTAGCCTGCGGGGTTCTGCTGAAAGCTGCGCGCCGGACCGTGTTCGAAGCCCTGGTCGACCGGGAGAATCACCATCTTCCCCGTGCCTGCGAGCGTGCCCGTGTTGAGCATGCGAGCGAGATTCGTCAGGACGCCCGGAGTGTCAGAGGGGTACCAGCTGAGGATCTGCTTGACGCGATCGGTGTGGGACATGCGGCGCCAAATACCGCAATTCCAAAACGCTCAACACTCATTTCGCGGCCGGAGTTGGGGGTGCCGCGGCCGCCGCGACCTTCAGGGGAAAAGTGCCCATGGGGTTCCCGCCGAGACGGACGAGCACCTGGAACTCCCCCGGATTGCGGATGCCGGTCGGTTCCCAGTCGACCTGCCATTCAGCCTCGGGTCCGGTGCCAAAACGCATTTCGCCCGACGCTTCCATCACGGTGTCGCCGCGCTGATCGAGAATGGCGACCTCGATGCTGGTGTTCTTCTTGCCCGGTGACTTCACCCGCACCACCGAGCTGAACTTTTCGGTGGTGAGCGGGTTGCCCGAGACGGTGACCTGGGCAAACGGTGTCGAAGGTTTGGCGCCGTCGGGGCCGCGCATGAAGCCCTTTCCGTGCACCACCCGCACGATGGTGTAGCCCTCGTCGACGCGGGTCCCGCTGGGGCTCTGCTGGGGGTCGGCGACCTCTTTGGGCTTCTCCATCTGCTGACCTTTGGGGATCTCCTTGAACGCAGGAATGCCCAGATCGAGCTTGGGGGCGGCGTCCTTCTTCGAGCCCTTGAGCTTGGGGTCTGCAGCGTGCGCGACGAGAGCCAGCGACAACGAAGCCAGGGCCAATGAACGGAGCATGGTCATCCAGACGGACCATACGCCTCTGGCTTCACGTTGGTCTTGTTCCTCGCGCCCACAGATGGTCCTTCAATTCGCCTACCCGCTGCGGCAGAGTGCCCGCGCTTTGCGCCTGATTTCATTCATCATTCTGTTGGCCGTCGCCCGCGCTGAAGCGGCGCCCTTGACCTTGCCGCAGATCATCGATCGGGCCCGCACCAACGACCACCGGGTCAAAGAGGCGCAGGCGCAGTTGCGCTACTTCCGCTCGAAGTACGACGAAGCGCGCTGGGCCTGGTTCCCCCGAATGGATTCGTACTTCATGGTTGCGGGCCCCACGCCCGAAGCGCGCAACGACGGGCTCGGTGGGCCTCCGACCACCAAGTCGACGCTCATGTACGATCTCGACTTCGGCCAGCCCGGCGTGATGTTGCGCGCGGGCGCTGAAGCGGTGCTCCCGATCTACACCTTCGGAAAGCTCGACGCGCTCGAGGAAGCGGGGCGCAAGGGCGTCGAAGCAGGCGAGGCGCTCACCGTGCGCGCGCGCGATGAATCGGAATACCAGGCCGCGCAGGCCTTTTACGGCTACTGCCTCGCCAAGCAGGCCGCGTCGGTGATCGACGAGACCATGAAGCGCCTCGACGACGCCCAGAAGACGCTCGCGCGGCTGCAGGCCGAGGGCTCGCCGCAGGTCACCCAGATGGATCTCTACAAGCTCGCGTTCTATCGCCAGCAGGGCGAGGTGCAGCGGCTTCAGGCCGAGGGCGGGGCGAACTACGCGCTGTCGGCGATTCGCCTGCTGATCGCGGCGCCGCCCGACGAGGTGATTGAAGTTCAGGTCGAGCCGCTGATCGCCTCCGAAGGCGTGTTGGCGCCGGTCGACAGCTACATCATCGCCGCCGCGAAGTTTCGGCCCGAGCTCAGGGCGATCGCTGCCGGTCTCGAAGCGCGCGCGCAGGAAGTGAAGATTCGCGAGGCGATGTACTACCCGGACTTCGGCATCGCGGGCTTCTTCCGGTGGATGTGGACGACCAGCGCCACCCGCCAGATTTCTCCCTTCGCGTACGACCCGTACAACGATCTTTCCGCCGGCGTAGGACTGGTGATGCGCTACCAGTGGGACTTCCCCCAGAAGGGGATCATGTTGGAGCAGGCCCGCGCCGAGTACGAGAAGATGGAACACCAGCGCGATCTCCTCGGGGCGGGCGTGCAACTCGAGATCGAGAAGAGCTGGGGCGATACCGACGGCGCGATGAAGAAGGCTGAGCGGCAAGCCGAGGCCGAGAAGAACGCGCGGCGCTGGGCGAACGCGGCGTACACGAGCTTCGAATTGGGCACCGGTGATACCCGCGAGCTGGTCGATGCCTTCAGCGCCTATGCGTCGGCCAGCGTGCAGCGGCTGCAGGCCTACCACGACGTCAAAGTGGGCCTGAAGGCGTTGACCCGCGCGGTGGGACAGCCCGTGGAGTTGCAGAGCAGGCCCGTTCCAGCACCGCCCGCCAAGCTGCAGCCGCAGTAACGCAGCCGCGCTGAGTTGCCGGCCGATTTCGAAACGATCCATCGACGCTGAAGATGAATGGGCGGGAAATGCCCCCCCACTACAGCGGCATGAACTTCATCGTGCTGGTGCTGTTGGCTCAGGCGCAGGTCTCGTCCACGCAGCCTGTTCCCGTGCCGCGCGAGCCCCCGAAGTGGGAAGTCTTCATGGGCCTGCAAGGCGGGCTGCGACCCGACACCCTCGGTGGTGGTGGCGGTGCGCTGCTCGGGGTCAACCGGCAGATCTTCAGCTGGCTGCGCGCTGAGCTCTCGCTGGGCCTGGGCGCCTACACGCAGCCGGTCGACGTGCTGACGATGATTCGGGTGGGCGCGCGGCTCGAGTGGCCGAACCTGGGGCGGCTGCACCCGTTCCTCGCGGTGAACTTCGCCCACCAGCACGAAGCGGGCTGGGAGCACGTGAAGATGGACCCCATTCCGGTGGTGCTGGGGCTGTCCGAGCACGACGGTGGCATTCACCACCGCACCGGCATCGAGACGGGCATCGGCGTGAGCTACGACCTCTTCGCGCGCAAGGGCGTGCCGGTGTCCGGGCGCATCGGCGTGAAGGCCTCGCTCACCAGCCTGTTGGGTGATGGTTCGCCCCGGTACGTCGATCTCACGACGCTCGTGGGGCTGTGCTTCTGAGACTAGTGTCGCCGAGGTGATCGGTCACAAGTTCGGAGGCAGCAGCGTCGCCAACGCGGAGCGGATCTCGCGAGTGGTGGACATTCTTCTGGCGCGCGCTGAGCGGCAGGTGGTGGTGATCTCCGCGATGCAGGGCGTCACTGACGCGCTCATCAACCTGGTCAAGCTGGCGGCGGCCAGAGAGACCTCGTGGAAAGACGCGCTGCTCGCGCTCGAGCTCAAGCACGCCGACACCGCCCAGACGTTGCTCGGGGCCAAAGCCGAGCCGGTGCTCGAAAAGCTCAAGGCCGAGTTCGCTTCGCTCAAAGATCTTCTGCACGCGCAGTCGCTCATCGGCGCGGTCTCCGGCGACCTGCTCGATCTGGTTTCGGGGCTGGGCGAGGTGTGGTCGTCGACGATCGTCGATGCCACCCTGCGGGCGCGAGGGGAGACCAGTCGCTGGCTTGATGCCCGCGAGGTGCTGGTGGTCGAGAAGAGCGACCTCGGCGCGATGGTGCAGTGGGACGCCTCGAAGAAAAAACTGAGCGCGCACCTCGGCTCGCCGGGTGAGCGGACGATCGTCACGGGCTTCGTGGCGCGCACCCCCGATGGCCGCATCACCACACTCGGGCGCAACGGGAGCGACTACTCGGGCGCGATCTTCGCGGCGCTCTTCGAAGCGACCGAGCTGCATATCTGGAGCGACGTCGATGGGGTGCTCTCGGCCGACCCCCGGCTGGTGCCCGAAGCGGTGCTGATCGAGAAGCTCTCGTACAGCGAGGCCTGCGAGCTGGCGTACTTCGGGGCGAAGGTGATTCACCCGCAGACGATGGCGCCCGCCTTCGAGCGCAACATTCCGATCATCGCGCGCAGCACCTTCAACCCCACGCACCCCGGCACGCGGATCTCGGCGGAGCGGGACCTGTCGACTCCGGTCAAGGGCGTCACGACGTTCACGGGGCTCTCGATTCTGAACATCGAGGGCGCCGGGATGATCGGCGTGCCGGGCACGGCCGAGCGCGCGTTTCAGGCGCTCAAGCTCGCCGGCGTCTCGGTGGTGATGATCTCGCAGGGTTCGTCTGAGCACTCGATCTGCTGCGTCATTCGCGAGACCGACGCTGACGGCGCTCGCAAGGCGGTGCTCGACGCCTTCACGCGGGAACTCGACAGCAAGCAACTGACCGACGTGACGGTCACCCGGGGCATCGCGGCGCTCGCGGTGGTGGGCGACGGCATGACGGGGACTCCGGGCGTGGCGGCCCGCTTGTTCGCTGCGCTGGGTCGCGCGGGCATCAACGTGAGGATGATCGCGCAGGGTTCTTCCGAGCGGAACATCTCGGTCGCGATCGACGCTGTTGATGCGAAGCGGGCGCTGCGGGCGGTGCACGCGGGGTTCTACCTGTCGCCTCAGACGATCTCAGTGGGCGTCATTGGGCCCGGCAACGTGGGCCAGGCGTTCTTGCGTCAGCTCGAGGCTGCGCGCGAGCGGTTGCTGAAGGTCTCCAACATCGACCTGCGGGTGCGGGCCGTGGTGGGCCGCAAGCAGATGGTGCTCGGGGAACCGAGGGTGGCTGTCGATGCGAAGCCCAACGTCGAGACCGACTACGACGCTTTCGCCGCGCACGTGCATGCAGATCACCTTCCGCACGCGGTGATCGTCGACTGCAGCCCGAGCGATGCGATCGCCGAGCGCTACGCCGGGTGGCTCGCCCGTGGCATTCACGTGATCACGCCGAACAAGAATGCAGGTTCTGGCCCCTTCGCCCGGTACGCGGCGATCAAATCCACCCGGGCGCACTTCCGGTACGAGTCGACCGTCGGCGCAGGCTTGCCGGTGATCACCACCCTGCGCGATCTGATCGACACCGGCGATGAGGTGCTCTGCGTCGAGGGGATCTTCTCGGGCACGCTGGCGTACCTCTTCAACAAGTTCGACGGCAGCACGCCCTTCAGCGCGCTGGTGCATCAGGCCAAAGAGTTCGGGTACACCGAGCCCGACCCGCGAGACGATCTCTCCGGCCTCGACGTCGCGCGCAAGCTGGTGATCCTCGCGCGTGAGAATGGCTGGAAGATGGAGCTGTCCCAGGTTGCGTTGGAGTCGCTGGTGCCCGAGCCGTTGCGAGGCCTGAGCGTCACCGACTTCCTTGAGCGCCTGGGGGAACTCGACGGGCCGATGACGGCGAAGCTGATGGCCGCGAAGAAGGAGGGCCGGGTGCTGCGGTACGTGGCCAAGCTCGAGGCCGGGAAGGCGAGCGTCGGCCTGGTTTCCCTGCCTGCCGATCACTCGTTTGCGCACATCAAGCTCACCGACAACGTCGTGCAGTTCACGACGCGCCGCTACCGGCAGAACCCGTTGGTGGTGCAGGGTCCGGGCGCCGGGCCCGACGTCACCGCGGCGGGCGTGTTCGCCGATCTGCTGCGCGTCGCGGCTTCTCTGGGAGCGAAGCTGTGAAACGCGCGACGGCGTTTGCCCCGGCGTCCATCGGGAACGTCGCCGTCGGGTTCGACGTGCTCGGCCATTCGGTGGCAGGCCCAGGCGACCGGGTGACGGTGACGCGAACGAACACGGGAGAAGTGCGAATCGTCGCGATCCGTGGCGCTGCGATCGCGCTGCCGATGATCGCGGTCGAGAACACCGCGGGCCGCGCCTTGCTGACGCTGCAGAAATCGCTGCCGCTCGACATCGGTTTCGACGTCGAGATCGACAAGGGCATCGCGATGGGTTCGGGCATGGGCGGCTCGGCAGCCTCCGCGGTGGCCGCGGTGGTGGCGGCGAACGCAGTGCTCGATGTTCCGGTCTCGAGCGCGACGCTCTACCAGTGCGCGATGCAGGGCGAAGCCGCGGCGACCGGGAGTGCGCACGGCGACAACGTCGGGCCGATGTTGCTCGGTGGGTTGGTGATCGCTCCGGCCGAAGGGGCGCCAGTGAAGGTGCCCACGCCCGATTGGCTGCACGTGGCCCTGGTGCACCCGCATTTCGTGCTCGAGACCCGGAAAGCCCGTGCGGCGCTGGCAGGCACGTACGACCTGCACGACTTCGTGATCCAGAGTGAAGGCCTCGCGCTGGTCCTGGCGGGTTGTTTCACCAGCGACGTCTTGCTGTTGCGGCGGGGGCTGCGTGACGTGCTGGTCGAGCCGCGCCGGGCCGCGCTCATTCCGGGGTTCGCCAAGGTGAAACAGGCAGCGCTCGACAGTGGCGCGATCGGGGCGAGCATTTCAGGGGCAGGTCCCAGCGTGTTCGGCTGGTTCGAGTCGGCTGAGGCCGCGGAGAGGGCTTCGCTCGCGATGGCTTCGGCGTTCCTGGAGGCTGGATTGCAGAGCGATCGCCTCGTCAGCCAGGTCAGTGGCCCCGCCGCACGGGTGATCTCATGAAGGTTCGCAGCACGCGTGGGGGCAGCGAGGTCTCGTTGTCTGAAGCGATCGCCGCGGGCATCGCGCCCGACGGTGGCCTGTACACGCCGCCCGCGCTCGCTGCGCATACCGGCCCCTGGGGTCACGACTTTCACAGCCGGGTGATCACGCTGCTGCGGCCGTTCTTCGCGGGAGAGCAGCTCGAGCCGGCGCTCGACGAGATCGTTCGCGAGGCGTTCACCTTCGACGCCCCCACGAAATGGCTCTCGCTTGAGAACGGGCTGCTCGAGCTGTTTCACGGCCCCACGGCCGCCTTCAAGGACTTCGGCGCGCGATTTCTGGCGGCGTGCCTGTCGCGGCTTTCGACCAACAGCACGGTCTTGGTCGCGACCTCGGGTGACACGGGCGCCGCGGTGGCCGCCGCCTTTCACCAGCGTCCGGGCTTTCGGGTGGTGATCCTGTATCCGGACGGGCGGGTGTCGCCCCGGCAAGCGCATCAGCTGGGTGCCTTCGGCGACAACGTCTCCGCCTTCCGCGTGGGGGGCACGTTCGATGATTGCCAGCGGCTGGTGAAAGCGGCCTTCGCCGATCGGGAGCTCTCGGCGCAGCACGCGTTGGTGTCCGCGAACAGCATCAGCCTGGGGCGACTGCTCCCGCAGATGGCGTACTACGCGCAGGCTTCGCTCGACGCCCAGGAGGCAGGGAAGGGCTCGTCGTCCTTCGTGGTGCCGACTGGAAATCTCGGCAACGCCTTCGCCTGCCTGCTCGCGCGCGAGTGCGGGCTGCCAATCGACAA
>JAYVNA010000763.1:0-9569 GCA_043758715.1 Archangium sp. | reverse complement strand
CGCTCAAGAGCGAGCCGCGCCTGTTCTTCGCCGGGCAGATCACCGGCGTCGAGGGCTACGTGGAATCGACCGCGTGCGGCTACCTCGCGGCGCTCGCGCTGCACGCGCGGCTCACCGGGACGACCTTCACGCCGCCCCCCGCCACCACCGCGCTGGGCGCCCTGTATCGCCACGTCACCGGCGAAGCGCACCCCGAGGGCTATCGGTACCAGCCCACCAACGTGGTGTTCGCGCTGTTCCCGCCCATCGAAGGCCGCTTCAAGAAGGCGCAGAAGCGGGTGCTCTATTCGGAGCGCGGCGTGCGCGACTTCGACGGTTGGGCCAGCTCTGCACCGCACCCGGTTTCCCCCATGCCGATCTCCGCTCCAGCGCGGGTGGTGGCGTAAATGAGGCTCTCGATGCGTGCGTTCCAGCTGCTGCTCCCGTGTTTGTTGGTCCTCGCGGGCTGCCAACAACAGAAGACCTCGACGGGCGATCCGAAGAGCGTGATCGCGCGGGTCGCGAAAGAGAAGAGGGCCCCGCGGCTGCCGGTGATCGGTGAGCGGCGGATCGAGGGTGAAGCCCAGGAACTTCGCGCCTCGCCTGACGGCGAAGTGCTCACGGTGCTGCTCGACGCGGTGAAGCCGCCCACCAGTGGCGTGCCTCCCCCGATGCGCCTGGGAAATTTGTGGGCGGTGCTGTCGAAGGGCGGCGCCCCGCGCAAGCTGGGCAGCGGGGTCACCAACATGCCCGGTGGCTGGCTGCACACGGCCGACTCGCGCTTCATTCTGTACACGACCGGCTGGGATCCCGCGCAGCAGACCGGAGAGCTCTTCGTGCAAGACGCGAAGAAGCTCGAGGCCGAGCGCGAGCGCGTGGCCGGGCGGGTGAACTACTTCGTGCCCAGCGACGACGGCGTGCAGCTGGCGTTCATCGAGGGTGGGGTGCTGCACGCGGGCAAGTTGCCCTCGGGCCCATTTCCCGAAATCGCAGGCGAAGTCTCGACCGCGGAGTTCTCGGCCGACGGGCGCTACCTCTACTTCAAGCGCAAGTTCACCTCGGCCGGCGGGCTGTACCAGGTCGATCTGAAGGACCCCAAGCCGCAGCCCAGGCGGCTCGTGGATCACGCGTCCGAGTACACGGTGCTGCGCAGCGGCAAGCACGTGATCGTCAGCGCGCGCGCCACCCCGGCCGACGCCACCTTTCAGCTGCACGTGTTCGACGTCGCCACCCTCAAGGACAAGAAGCTCAGCGACGACGGGCATCGGTACCGCGTCTCGCGCGACGGCCGGTACCTCGCGTGGCGCGACAACGTGCCGGGCCCCGACAAGGGCGCGCTGTGGTTGGTGACGCTGCCCGACGGTAAGCCGCAGCAACTGGGCGCGAACGTCGCCGACTTCGACTTCTCGCCTGACGGTGCGCGCTTCGTGTACCGCGACAACTACATCGAGCTCGGCCTCGGCGGTCGCGAGGGCCAGATGGAAGGCAAGAAGCTGGTGGAGCGCGTGGGTGATCTCAACCTGATCGAGCTGCCCGATGGGAAGCCCAAGGTGCTCGCGCGCCAGTGTCCGAACTTCCTCTTCGCGCCCGGTGGGTCGGCGCTCGCGTACACCGCGCGCATCGATCGCCCGGAAGTGACGCGGAGGCTCTACCTGTTGCCCGTGGGAGCGGCCGAGCCCTTTGCCCTGAAGGACTGGCTCTACGAGTACCAGTTCGTGCAGACGGGCGACGTTCTCTACTTCCGCTCTGATTGTCTGAGGGAGGGCAGGGCGTGCGATTTGAACTCGATCTCCGCGAAGGCCACCAAGGAGGACAAGCCCAGGAGGGAAGTCGAAGGCACCTTCGGCTTCCGCTTCAGCGCCGACGGCAAGAAGGCCCTGCTGGCCTTCGCGCACCTCACCGACCAGACCTTCGATCTGATGCAGCGAAACCTCGAGACGGGCGAGCAGCGCACCATCGACCAGTACGTCGAGTGGCCTGGCCTGCTGCTGCCCGATGGCTCGGTCGCCTACCTGGTGCTCGAGAAGAGCCGGCCGGGCATCTACGTGGCCAAAGGGCTCTGAAGTCGCTCCGAGCGGGGGAGGCGGTAGACTGGAAACGTGGCGACGCTCGTCGATGATTTCCTGCGGCACCTCGAGATCGCGCGAGCGGTCTCGCCTCACACCCTGCGGGCCTACGCGCAGGACCTGAAGGCGTTTCACGGGTACCTCGACCCCCTCGGCATCGCGCCCGAGAAGGCCACCCACCTGCACATTCGCGGTTTTCTCGGGGTGCAGTCGGTGACGCTCGCTCCGGCTTCCCGCGCGCGCCGGCTCGCGGGCCTCAAGGCGTTTTTCAAGTTCCTCACCCGGCGCAAGGTGATCGAGGCGAACCCCGCGCGGCGGGTGAAGACCCCCAAGCTGCCGCAGCGGCTCCCCCGCGCGGTGCCGGTCGACGAGGCGTTCGCCCTGATGGACGCGCCCGATGACGACAAGGTGCTGGGCCTGCGCGACATCGCCATGCTCGAGGTGCTCTACGGCGGCGGCCTGCGCGTCAGCGAGCTGTGCGGCCTCGATCTCTTAGATCTCGATCTGCGGTCCCGCACCGCCCGCGTGCTGGGCAAGGGGAACAAAGAGCGCATCTGCCCGCTCCATGAGGGTGCGATCGCCGCGGTGGCCGCGTGGCTCGAACGGCGCGGCGAGCTGCTGGTGAAGGCGGCCAAGAAGCAGGACCCCAAAGCCCTCTTCCTGAACTTCCGAGGGGGGCGGCTCACCACCCGCTCGGTGGAGCGCCACCTCGACAAGTACGTCACCCAGCTGGGCCTCAACCGCAAGATGTCGCCGCACTCGCTGCGCCACTCGTTCGCGACCCACCTGCTCGCCGGTGGCGCCGACATTCGCAGCATTCAGGAGCTGCTCGGCCACGCCAGCCTGAGCACCACCCAGCGGTACACCGCGGTCTCCTTCGAGCAGCTCCAGTCGGTCTACGACAAGTCACACCCGCGAGCCTGATATTGAAGACCGTGTGACGAAGAAGAAAGAGACGCCGTTCAACAACCCGTTCTCCGCGGTGAAGCTCGAGAAGCCCGAGCCCGCGAAGGCGAAAGCACCACCGCCGCCTCCCGCTGCCAGGAAGGAGAAGGAGAAGCCGCTCGATGAAGAGTCGGCCCTCTTTCTCGAGGCCATCGGCGAGGTCGCGCCGGTGCGCAGCGTGAAGGCCCGCGTGGGCCCGCCCGAGCCGCCCACCGCCGCGCAACTCAGGGCTCCCAACGAAGAGGCCGAGAGTCTCGCGCGTCTGGCCGAGCTGGTCTCCGGCCAGGGCGAGTTCGACATCGTCGACTCAGATTCGTTCATCGAGGGCGCGGTGCAGGGCTTCGACCAGGGTGTGATGCGCAAGCTGCGCGCCGGGGAGTTCTCGACGCAGGCGACCCTCGATCTGCACGGGTTTAACCGTGAGCAGGCCAGGGGCGAACTCGAGGGCTTCATTCAGAAGGCCCGCATCGCAGGCCATCGCTGCGTGCTGGTGGTGACGGGGCGCGGGCTGAACTCGGTCGACCAGGTTCCCGTGTTGAAAGCCGGGGTGCAGCAGTGGCTGACCCGGGGGCGGGCCGCCAAGCAGGTGCTGGGGTTCTGCACCGCGAAACCGAAAGATGGCGGGGCCGGTGCCGTCTACGTGCTCTTGAGGAGATGAACCCCGGGGAGCAGGGGAAGCCACCGCCCCGACTGGCTGTTACAAGGGCGCGATGACGACGATTCTGTGTGTGCGCCGGGACGGCAAGGTCGTGCTCGGCGGAGACGGCCAGGTCACGCTCGACAAGATCGTGATGAAGGGCAACGCCCGCAAGGTGCGCCGGCTCGCTGAAGGCTCGGTGATCGCCGGCTTCGCGGGCGGCACCGCTGACGCCTTCACCCTGTTCGAGCGCTTCGAGGCCAAGCTCAAGGAACACCAGAAGAACCTCGCGCGCGCCGCCGTCGAGCTCGGCAAAGACTGGCGCACCGATCGGTTCCTCCGGCGCCTCGAGGCGTTGCTGGTGGTGGCCGACAAGGAAAAGACCTTCATCCTCTCGGGGGCCGGCGACGTCGTCGAACCTGACCTCGGCATCGCGGCGGTGGGCAGCGGTGGCCCGTACGCCCAGGCCGCGGCGCGCGCGCTGCTCGAGCACTCCCAGCTCGACGCCAAGCAGATCGTCGAGACCTCGTTGCAGATCGCCGCCGACATCTGCATCTACACCAACCGCAATCTCGCCATCGAGGAGCTCTGATGCGCTCATCACTCACGCCGCGCGAGATCGTCAGCGAGCTCGATCGCTACATCATCGGTCAGACGGCGGCCAAACGAGCGGTGGCGATCGCCCTGCGCAATCGCTGGCGCCGGCAACACGCGCCGGCCGAGCTCAGAGACGACATCACCCCGAAGAACATCATCCTCATCGGGCCGACTGGGGTGGGGAAGACCGAGATCGCGCGCCGCCTGGCGAAGCTCGCCCAGGCGCCCTTCATCAAGGTCGAGGCGTCCAAGTTCACCGAGGTCGGCTACGTCGGCCGCGACGTCGAGTCGATGGTGCGCGATCTGGTCGAGGCTGCCATCGCGCTCGTTCGTGACGAAGAGCTCGTTCGCGTGAAGGCCCGCGCGATGGACCACGCCGAAGACCGCCTGCAGGATCTCCTGCGGGGGGGCAACGGGCGGGCCAGCCCGCACCTGTCTGAGGGAGAGCGCGAGAAGCTGCGTGCGCAACTGCGCGCGGGCACCCTCGACGACACCCAGGTCGAGGTCGAGGTTCAGGACAGCAATTTGATGTTCATGAAGAACTTTTCAGGCCAGGGCATGGAAGAGGTCGGGGTCAACCTCCAGGACCTCTTCAAGAACATGCCGGGCTTCGGCAACCGCACCCGCAAGCACCGCCTGGGCGCCGCTGACGCGCTCAAGGTGCTGGAACAGGAAGAGGCGGGCAAGCTCATCGATCAAGACCGGGTCAACCGCGAGGCCCTCAAGCGCGCCGAGAACGACGGCATCATCTTCCTCGACGAGATCGACAAGATCGCCAGCCGCGAAGGCAAGACGGGCGGGCCCGACATCTCGCGCGAAGGCGTGCAGCGCGACCTGCTCCCCATCGTCGAAGGCAGCAGCATCAACACCAAGTACGGGCAGGTGAAGACCGATCACGTGCTCTTCATCGCCGCGGGCGCCTTTCACGTCAGCAAGCCCAGCGACCTCATTCCCGAGCTGCAGGGACGCTTTCCCATTCGGGTCGAGCTCGAGGCCCTCACCAACGAAGATCTGGTGCGCATTCTGCGCGAGCCCAAGAACTCGCTCATCAAGCAGTACGAGGCCCTGCTCTTCACCGAAGGCGTGACCCTCAGCTTCACCGACGACGCCCTGGTGGAGATCGCCTCGATGGCCGCGCAGGTCAACGAACGCTCCCAGAACATCGGCGCGCGCCGGTTGCACACCCTGCTCGAGCGCCTGCTCGATGAGGTGGCCTTCTCTGCTTCGGAGCTGAGCAGTAAGCAGTACAAGGTCGACGCCGCGCTGGTGCGTGAACGGCTGTCGGATCTGGTCAAGGATGAGGACCTCTCGCGGTACATTCTGTGAAGCCCATGACGATCTCCATGAAGCCGGCCGAAGCGACCCCCACAGCAGTCTGCGTGACCCACACCGATGAAGTGATCGGCGAGGCCAAGCACGTGCTGTTGCAGAACTACAAGCAGCAGCCGATCGTGCTCGCGCGTGGCGAAGGCAGCTACCTGTGGGACGCCGAGGGCAAGCGCTACCTCGACCTGATCGCCGGCATCGCCACCTGCGCCCTGGGGCACTGCCACCCCGCGGTGACCGCCGCGGTGAAGAAGCAGCTCGACACCCTCTGGCACGTCTCGAACGTCTTCTATTCCGAGCCGCAGATTCAGCTCGCCGCCCGCCTGACGAAGGCCTCGGGGCTGCCGGGGGCGCGCGCGTTCTTCTGCAACTCCGGCGCGGAAGCGAACGAGGCGTTGATCAAGCTCGCCCGCCGCTACCAGCACGTGGTGAAGGGCAACGCAGAGCGCTCCGACATCATCACCTTCGAGGGCGGCTTCCACGGCCGCACGCTTGCCACCGTCACCGCCACCGCGCAGCCCAAATACCAGGCCGGCTTCGAGCCCCTGCCTGGCGGCTTCAAGTACGCGCCCATGGGCGATCTCGAAGCGGTGAAGAAGCTGGTGGGTCCCACCACCGCGGCGATCCTGGTCGAGCCGATTCAAGGGGAGGGCGGGGTGAAGCCGGCCCCCGAGGGTTTCCTCAAGGCGCTGCGGGCCCTGTGTGATGCCAACGGCGTGCTGCTGCTGATCGACGAAGTGCAGACGGGCATCGGCCGCACCGGCAAGCCCTTCGCCTTCCAGCACGACGGCCTCGTTCCCGACGCCTTCTCACTGGCGAAGTCACTGGGCAACGGCCTGCCCATCGGCGCGATGGTGTGCTCCGACGAGACGAGCAAGGCCCTGGTGCCTGCGACGCATGGCTCGACCTTCGGCGGCAACCTGATCGCCTGCGCGGCGGCCATCGCCACCTGGGACCTCGCCACTTCGCCCGCGCAGCTCGCCGACACCGCCGCCAAGGGCGAGCATTTGCGTTCGCTCGCGTTGGCGATCAAGGCGCGTCACCCGGGCCGGGTGGTCGAGGTGCGCGGCCAGGGCCTGCTGTTCGGCATCGAAGTCGATCAGGGCGCGGCCGACGTGCTCGCGCGCTGCCGGGCCAATGGCCTGCTGGCCAACCTCGCTGGAGAAAAGACGATTCGTTTCGCGCCCTCGTACCTGATCACCCGCGAGCAGTTGGGTGAAGGCCTTGCGATCTTCGAAGCTTCGCTGTGAACATGAACGTCGGGGGTTCCACACCGTGACCGTAGAAGAACAGGTCGACCTCGACGAAGCGCGCAAGGAAGAGATCCTCGCGCTCGAGAGGAAGGTCACCACCAACAACCTGTTCGAGTTTCTCGGCGTGCCTTCCGGCGCGACCGCGGAAGAGGTGCGAACGGCCTTCCGTGACGCCTCGCGCAAGTTCCACCCCGACAAGTACTTCGGAAAGAACCTGGGCGCGTTCCGCCCCAAGCTCGACAAGATCTTCAAGCGGCTGGTCGAGGCGAATCAGACCCTCACGGATCCCGAGCGGCGCGAGGCGTACCTGGCTGCCAACCCCTTCGTGCGCGCCGCAGCCCGGGCCAGCACCTCGAGCACGCCCGCCTTCGTGCCGAAGACCGAAGCGGAAGAAGCGCGCGACCTCGAGCGCCGGCAGCGGCTGGCCCGTCACCCGTACCTGGCGCGCGCCACCAAGGTGCAGGAGTACCTCGCCAAGGCGAAGGAGCACGCGGCCAAGCAGGAATACAGTCAGGCCGTCACGCACCTCAACAACGCCCTCCAGATCGACCCCCAGCACGCGGAGGGCAAGGCGCTGATGGTCGAAGTGCGCAAGGGCGCTGAGATGGCGCGGTCGGCCTCGAGCTACCAGCACGCGCTCGAAGCCCTCAACCGGGGCGATGAAGATCTCGCCCTGCAGGCCCTCCGCACTGCAGTCAATGCGAACCCACTCAACGCCGAGGCGGCCCACAAGGCCTCGATTCTGCTGGAAAAGCAGGGCGATGCGCGGGAAGCGGCCAGCTATGCCCAGAAGGCCGTCGAGGCTGCGCCGAAGAACATCACCTTCCGGATGAACTGCGCCCGCCTGCTGGTGGACGCGGGCATGAAGGCGATGGCCAAAAAGCACTTCGAGGAAGCGGCCCGCATCGACCCTGACCATCCGGAGGTCAAAAAACACGGCAAGCGGCTCTGGCCGTTCTAACGTGCGGGGTCCATGGCAGAGCGTGAGCCCGTCATCGGTATCGATCTGGGCACCACCAACAGTGTCGTCGCCACGGTGCAGTCGGGCGCTCCTCTGGTGATCCGGGGGCGGTCAGGCTCAAACCTGATGCCCTCGGTGGTGGCGCTCGCGAAATCAGGCAAGGTGCTGGTCGGGCAGATCGCCAAGCGGCAGGCGATCACCAACCCCACCGACACCGTCTATGCGAGCAAGCGGCTGATCGGCCGCAAGTTCAGCTCAGCGGAGATGCAGCAGTCGCTCAAAGGCCTGCCGTACACGATCGAGGCCGGCGAACACGACGACATCAAGGTGAAGTTGGGCGATCGGCAGTACTCGTTGCCCGAGCTCTCCAGCATGGTGCTCCGCGAGCTCAAGCTCGACGCCGAGGCGCACTTCGGTCGCTCGGTGAAGAAGGCGATCATCACCGTGCCCGCGTACTTCAACGACGGGCAGCGCCAGGCCACCAAAGACGCCGGGCGCATCGCCGGCCTCGAGGTGCTGCGCATCATCAACGAGCCCACCGCCGCCGCGCTTGCCTACGGCTTTGGCAAGAACATCAGCGGGAAGATCGCGGTCTTCGATCTGGGCGGCGGTACCTTCGACATCTCGGTGATGGAGATCGGCAGCGGCGTCTTCGACGTCATCGCCACCGGCGGCGACACCTTCCTGGGCGGGGAAGACTTCGACAACGCGATCATCGCGTGGCTCGCCGACGACTTCGAGCGCGATCACGGCATCAGCCTGCGCAAAGATCGCATGGCCCTGCAGCGCCTCAAGGACGCAGCCGAGAAGGCGAAGATCGAGCTGTCGACCGCGAAGGAAACGCAGGTCAACCTGCCGTTCATCTCCACTCCGGCGGCCGGGGGATCGGCCCTCCACCTGCAGAAGACGCTCACCCGCGAGAAGCTCGAAGAGCTGACCGGCAAGCTGATCGATCGCACCATCGCCTTGTGCGAGCAGGTGCTGTCCGACGCCAGGGTGAAGGCCGTCGACCTGCGAGAGATGATCCTGGTGGGGGGGATGACGCGCATGCCCCGCGTGCAGGAAGCGGTGAAGACGTACTTCCGCCGCGACCCGTGCAAGGGCGTGCACCCCGAAGAAGTGGTGGCGCTCGGCGCAGCGGTGCAGGCCGAAGCGCTCACCAACGAAGCCTCTGACGTGGTGCTGCTCGACGTCACGCCGCAGTCGCTCGGCGTCGCCATCGCCGGTGGTTACGTGCGCCGGCTCATTCCCCGGAACACCACCGTTCCCACCTCGGTCACCGAGGTCTTCAATACCTCGCGTGACAACCAGACCACCGTGAAGATCATGGTGCTCCAGGGCGAGAACGACGTCGCGCACCAGAACGAGTTGCTGGGTGAGTTCATTCTCACCGGGCTGCGCCTGGCCAAGCGCGGCGAGGTCGAGATCGACGTCATCTTCGAGATCAACTCCGAAGGCCTGGTCTCGGTCGCTGCTCGCGACAAGGAGACCGGCCAGCAGCAGTCGATTCAGGTCACCGCCAGCGGCGGCCTCACGCAGGACGAGCTCAAGAAGATCCTCGAAGAGCAGGCCGACCTGATGATGGAGGCGCGCGTCGACGAGGAGCTCAAGGCCAAGCGCACCGAGCTCAAGGCGCTGATGGAAGAAGTGACGCAGCTGATGCCGCAACTGCAGAAGGCCACCGAGGGCAGCGAGTTCGGGCAAGACGCGCTCGGGAAGGCCACGAAGGCGCTCGAGTTCGCGCGCGCGGTGGGTGAAGGCAGCGACCTCAAGAAGTACGGCGACGGCATCGATACCCTCACGCG
>JAYVNA010000762.1:0-26532 GCA_043758715.1 Archangium sp. | reverse complement strand
TCGCTGCAGACGGCATCGATCCGGACAGACAGAGCTGAGGTGGAGCACATGGTAGAAAAATCGCACATGGCACTCACGAACGATGCGCTCCTGCCCATGACGGGAGGCGTGGTCGAGCAGCTGGTTTCCAATCACCGCCAGTTCCTTTCGTTTCTCGAGGCCCGCGTCTCGAGCCGCGCGGTGGCCGAAGAGTTGTTGCAGACGGCCTTCGTTCGCGCCGTCGAGAAGAGCTCCACCATCGAGGACAGTGAGAGCGCTTTGGCCTGGTTCTACCGGCTGCTGCGAAACGCGGTGATCGACCACTACCGCCGGGGCGCCACCGAAGCGCGGGCCGTGGAGGCCCAGGCCCGCGAAACGGACGACAGTTTCGAGCTCGAGCTCAAGGACGCCGTGTGCGCCTGCATGACCCGCCTGCTCCCGACGTTGAAGCCCGAGTACGCCGAGATGATCCGCAGGGTCGACCTCGAAGAGACCCCGTTGTCGGAGGTGGCGTCTTCTCTGTCGATCACCTCGAACAACGCGACGGTTCGATTGCACCGCGCGCGGCAGGCGCTCAAGCAAAGCCTCGAGCGGAGCTGCGGCACGTGCGCGAGCCACGGCTGTCTGGACTGCACCTGCGGTCAGCCTGGCGGAGGGTGCGCCTGAACGTTTCTCTGGTCAGCCGCCGTGCGGCCGCGTCTTGCGCCTGACCTTCCGAGCAGGCGGCGGCGTGGCATCTGGGCTGTTCGTCGGCATGCGCTCCCGCTGGTAGCGGAAGCACGTCGCTGCGTTGGCCGTGTTCCTCAGCACGCCGGTCTCGAAACGATCCGCCAGCGCGCCCCACGCCTCGCTGGTCAGGGTGCTCGAGGTCAAAGCGAACATCACGCGATCGAGGCTCTGCGTGACCTCATCGAGCCGGTCCTTCCATGCGGTGAAGAGGTCGCGCGCGAGCACCTGCAGCCGCTCGCGGTCACCGGTGTCGAGCTGCCGCATCAGAAGTGCCGCCATCTTCGACACGTCGTGGCCGTCGCGCGCCTCGGCCAACGCGCTCTCGGTCGGTGGCTGCCGGGCCGCCGCCTCCCGCTCGGCCTGCTTGGTCAGCTCTGCATTGCGCGCTTCCACACTCGCCGCCTTCTCGACGGTCCACGCCTTGAAGCCCTGGTTTGCCTTTGAGACGCGCTTGGCGAACAGCGGGTGACTCTGATCAGGGCAGTAGATGGAAGCGAAGCTCGTTTCGCGCCACGCCACGTCGGAAAGCGGCTCGACCGCCACGCTCACGCCGTTCTGCACGACGATTTTGCCCCAGGCCGCGGCGCCATCCTTCCCGCGAAGGAGCAAGCCCACCTCGTACGATGCGAGCCGCTCGCGCGTGAGGGCGCGGTGCCCACTGACTTCCTGCAACGCCATCTCCAGCGGGTTGATGAGCCTCGCCGTCTTCCAGACCGTCCAGGGAAGCTTCTCGCCGGTCTCCGTGAGGAGCGTGGCGCTGAGCTTCTCGCGTCCGGGCACCAGTCTGGGTGCGGCGGTGGGGTGCGTGAAGTGAAGGCGCTCCACTGCAGGTCGCGGCAGTCTCCAATCGGGAGCGGCTGGCGGGTGAGCGCCGGCGCCATACGTGCGCGCCTCCGAGATGAAGCCGCCGCCGTCGAGCTTGCTGAACCAGCTCGCGCCCACCCCGAGCGTCTGGTGCAGATGCGCCGCGAGCCCGTCATCGAATTCTCCGTCGGTGCGCAGCACCCCCAGCGTGAGCGGGCTCTCTTCGAAGAGCGCCAGCGTGACACCTCGCGCCGACTTCTTCGCCAAAGGCCTGGCGCCGAGCGACTCCAGATAGGCCTGGGCGCTCTGCATGATGTGTTTTCGGGTGACGGCCTCGGTGGGCGAGACCCGAACGATGCTCCACCGCGAGGTCGGGTGCTTGTAACCGGCGGCCTTGCGCGCCTTGCGCTGCGTGCGATCGAGCTTTTTGAAGAGCGCTTCTGCCGCTGCGGCCAGGCGCTGCACGACCTCGAGATCGAGCTCTCCGCGGAAGAAGAGGTCGGAGGTGACGGGGAGCTCGAGCTCGTGTTCGCCCAGCGTGCTCTTCAGCTTCACCCGCAGCGTGCCTGCTTCGAAGGTCGCCGCCACCGTCTCGGGCTCGCCGACCTGCTCTTCGTCGAACTCGTTGAGCAGGAACGTATCGAAGAAGCCCGCGATGCTCTTCCTCACCTCCGGCAGGAGCTCAGGTCGCATCATGGTTCTGGGTTAGGCCTCGCCCCCGACGAAGTCGAGCTGAAGGCTGCCGCCGCGGTGGCGGGGGGACCCGCTGACGCCCCCGATTCACAGACCACCCGGGTGTTTGCAGACTCGCTTCGCGACTTTAGTCTTTCGAGTGTCACTTGATTGTGGCTAACGAAATCGACGCAGCCTAAGTGGCGCGCGCTCCGCTTCGGCAGAGTTGGTCGAGGGCGGGGTCCAACCACATACAGGAGCAGTTCCGATGATGAAGTTCGCGTTGATCGCGGCAGTGTCTGTCTTTTCGATTTTCACCATGGGCTGCGGCCCGAGCAGCTACTCCTGCGATTACAAGATTGGCGAGGCCAAGGTTTGCACCGAGTGGACCGCCGGCTTCAACCTCAGCACCGTCACCGCCCAGTGCGCCGGGCTCAGCGGCACTGCGATCGCTGCGTGTGTGAAGACCGGCTCGACGGGTAACTGCAAGATCGTCGCGGACGGCGTGACGTCGGTCAGCTACTACTTCGGGACTGTCGAAGACGGTCGCGCCGCTTGCGCCACACAGACCGGCAGCACGTACACCGCGAACTGATTTGCTGAAGGCTGCGGCGGCGCCCTCAATTCGAGGTACGTCGCCGCGTCCGGCGGATCAGTGACCACACCAGCAACGCGCCGAGGCCGACGAGCGAATCGACCGAGCCACAGCCACAACCGACCTCGTAGCCTTTCTTCAATGGCTCGGGCTCGAGGGCCCCGCCATCCGCACCTGCGTCCACACCAGCGTCAGCGGACCCGGCGTCGACTGGATCGGAGCTGGTCAACTGCGCGTGAACTCGCATCGATTGAAGCGCCGGGTCGAAGGCAGACCAGGCGGCCCAACGCGCACCGGCGCCAGGGGTCGAGAGCACTCCGAACAGTTCGGTGTCGCGCCCGGCCGCGATGGGAGCAAGTGGCTGCACACCCCCGTCCCGATCGACCGCCAGCGCCCAGACGTCCGTGCGCGGATCGACCGCTTCGGTTTCGAACGCGACGAGGTACCTGCTCCCGTCCCAATGGAGTTCGGGGTGCGCCGCGGATGAAGGTGGCGGGTCGAGAAAGAAATCGCCGCCATCCCAGGCGCCGGCGCCGGGCACGAACGTCCCCAGCAAAGTCCCGCCGCCCTGGTCGTGCTCCCACGCCACCAGGAAGTCGCGCCCGTCACTGCTCACCGCGGCATTCGAGAAGTACTTGCCGGCCCGAAGGATGAGCGCAGGAGAATCGAGTGTCTGTTCCCCCGAGACTCTGGCCGCCCGGACCTCGCCGGGGATGTAGTCCCAGACGACCAGCGCGACGCCGGCGCTATTGACGGCCACTACGGCGCGAACCTTGTCGCTGGGCCCCGCGGCTGGAGAAATTTCAAACTCGGGGCCGAGGCCGCCATCGCTGAAGATCCGGCGCGCGAAGATGCCGCCCGGAGTGACGCGACTGTCTGACCACACGGTCAAGAACCCATCGCGGTCGCGCGCGGTGGAACCTCCCCCGATGCCACCGACCGCCGTGGACAAAGTCGTTCGTGGACCCAGACCTCCGTCGCCCAGCACGAACCGCCCGACCATGCTTGAGCCCGTGCTCCACGTGGCCCAGAAGCGCGGCCCGTTGCCGGCGATGCTGACGCCGTCGCGGCCATCGTCCATCGAGTCGAAGGTGACCGGAACGGGTGCGCCTGCGTCGAGGCTCAGAACGACGCCCTGGAGGCCGTAACGATTGGTGGTCCAGCCCAGGAGCGTCTGGCCTGTGTCGTTGCTCGCCATGCTCGTCGCGTACTGCGACTGCGCTGCGAGGTTGAAATACAGCGGGTCCAGGTCGTCGGGTTGGGCACCGGTGAGTCGCTTCGCCTGCAGCGTCAAGATGCGGCCCCAGTAGCCGATGAGTGAATGACCGCTTTGATCGCTGGTGATCTCGACCGGCCCTTGAGGAAAGCAGGCGCTGTCGATCAACACGCCGGGCTCGAGCAACACCCCGGCAGTGGAAATTCGCGCAGCGCGAAGGCACTCCGAGTCTTCCTGAGTCCACGCGACGATGAACTGGGTGCCATCGAAGGTCGACGTCACCGAGTGGCGAGTGCTGGCGGGAGTGCCGAGCTGTCGCGGCGTCTGAACCACCCCGGTGCCAGTCACCAGCACCGCCCAGACTGAGTTCGTGAAGCGATCTTCCCAGGTCACCAGGAAGACCCCGCCTCCCCCGCTCACTTCGGCGCGACGCTGGGCTCCCGTCCCTGCCGAGATCACGAACGGTGCGGCAATTGCGGCGCCCTGAAGGTCGACGCGCTGAGCGTAGATGTCGCCGGTGTCGGCCCGTCCATCCGCCCAGACGACGAGGTTGGCAGCCACGCCGTTGAAGGCAACGTCGAGGTCAGTTGGGCCACAACACGGCGGGTTGGTGTTGGGAACCAGCGGCCCCGCGTCGGGCGTGGAGATCCCTCCGTCTGCTTCGATCACCAGGGTCGACACGCTGCTCGTCCCGTAGACCATCAACAGGCGAGAGCCCATGCGGGTCATGTGCGCAGCGTTGCCAGTGGCCACCGCCGTCAGCAGCCCCGGTTGCAGGGCTGGAGGCGTCAGACTTCCGATTGACGTCAGCGGGCCGTCATCGAAGGCGACGATGAGCTTTTGCCCGTCGAACTCGGCGGCCTGGGGTTGAACGTCTCGCGCATCGATCTCGATTCCGGCAGTGATGCCTCCATCGAGGGGAATGCGCGCCGCATACGGGTTTCCGTGCCGAATCCGTCGGGACTCATTCCAGAAGATGACGTAGTCGATGCCGTCGAACGCAAGCACGCCGCCGGTAAAGGAGTCCGACTCAGGCACGAGCGTCGTCGGCCCGAACGAGAGCTCAGGGCCCACGATGGGATCGAGCACCGCCGGATACTGAGAGCCGATGAGCGTCGCCTCGCTCACCAGCAGACGAATGACGCCGCCTTCGAAGCGCGACCGCAGTGAGGTTCGCCGGCCAAGGGCGTCGACCCAGGTGGCCTGGCCGTAGCGCATTCCGGAAAAGTGCAGCCCGGTAGCGTCAGCCCCCAGAAACGATCCTTCGACCGGCACCGTCACTTCGAGGTCGCCTGCTCCTGCCGGTCGGTGCTCAAAGCGCCAGCTCTGTTCGAAGCCCGCACCTGCCGGAGTCCGCGATTCCTCGATCGCCAGGGCTGTCGTGCCGCGCCTCACGGTGCCGACCCCGACGCCGAACGTCGGAACGGGAGAAGGGCCGAAGGCCAGGACCAGCACAGACAGAGTGTTCCACAGTCGCGGCAGCATGGATTTTTGGAAGGTCGTGAACAGCATGGACGGCGCCACGCTCCGGACCTCGCAGGCATTCGATTCCGCCGCAAGGGTGGCACGAATCGTGTTCTCGCCGCAGGTGGATCTTACGACGCCTGTCGGGCCACACCTGAGGTGTCATGCATGAACCACCTCGGACGTTACGCGATCTGATCAACGTCAAGGGGGGCGCAGCAGACCGCGATTACCGCACCTGCCGGGCGGCGCCGGCGCTGCGCAGCGATTTCTCGACAGCTTCCTGGAACATGCACACCTTGCCGCCGGGAGCCGCCATGAACCGAGTTGTTCTTCTCGCGAGTTTGTTCTCGGTCGCCCTCTTCGCAGCACCCAAGCCCGCCGCCGCAGCGCCCGCGGTGTACCAGAAGAGCAGGCCGCCGCCGCGCTCGCGCCGTGCGCCGCCGACGCGGGCGTGGGCGTGGGCGTGGCGAGGTGAATTTGCGTCACTCGTCCGGCTGGCGCGGGTTGAGCGCAGCGCGCCTGGAATAGGCCTTGGTCGCGTGACAGGTGCGCGAGCACTGCCCGCCGTCGGGCAGCGGCTTGAAGTTGAGCTCGAGCAGGAACCCGCGCGGGCCGTAGGGCACGCTGTCGCGAATGAGATGCCACTGCTGGGCGGCGTGCACTTCGTGACAGGCGCGGCAGGTGCGGCCCCGCTCATCGTGGTTCACGTGCACGAAGTGGAGATTGCGATCGCCGTCACGCAAGGGCTACCAGGTGCAGACGGCCGATTCGGGCGAGAGCGCGCTCGAGCTGATCGCCGCGCAGCGCCCCGACGTCGCCCTCTTCGACGTGCGGCTGCCGGGCATCGACGGCCTCACCACCCTGCAACGCGCGCTCGCGCTTCACCCGGGGCTGGTGGCGGTGATGATGTCGGCGCACAGCACGGTGGACATCGCGGTGGGCGCGATGAAGGACGGAGCCGTCGACTTCCTGGTCAAGCCCTTCGAGCGCACCCAGCTCGACGAGGTGGTGGCCCGCGCGATCACCACCGCCACTTTGCGCCGCTCGCAGGCCAGGCTCCTGCGCCTGCTGGAGAACAAGACCTTCCGCCGGGTGGGGGGCTCGATCGAACAGCCCGTCGACGTGCGGGTGATCGCGGCCACGAACGCCAGCCTGGAAGATCGCGTCAAGGAACAGCGGTTCCGCCACGATCTCTTCTTTCGCCTCAACGTCATTCGGGGGCGGGTGCCGCCGCTGAGGGAGCGGCTGGAAGATCTGCCCCTGCTCGCCGCGCACTTCATGGCGCACTACAGCCACGAGCTGGGCCGGCCGGTGCCCCGGGGTATTTCACCCAGGGCGCTCGAAGCGATGCGGGCCTACTCATGGCCGGGCAACGTGCGCGAGCTTCGAAACGTGATCGAGCGCGCCCTGGTGCTGCATCCCACCGGCGCCCAGGAGGATCTCCGCCCCGAGTACCTGCCTCCCGAGTTGCTGGCCGCTGTGTCGTTCTCGCCTGCGCCTTCGTCGCTGATGTCCGAGCCTGGGGGCACGTTGAATGACACCGAGCGGCGGTTGATCGTCGAGGCGGTCGACAAGGCGCGCGGCAATCAGTCACAGGCCGCCCGGCTGCTGGGCGTCACCCGCGACACGCTCCGCTACCGGCTGCGCAAGCATGGCCTCTGACGACCCGGGCACGCTCACGCTGTTGTCGAGTGCACCACCTGTCAGTCGAAGTTGAGCGCGCGCTCGAAGTCGGACGGGTTCGAGGCGGCGCCGCGCGCGACCTCCAGCTTCACCAGCCCCTGCTTGTACAGATCGGAGAGGTGTTGATCGAACGACTGCATGCCGTAGGTGGTGCGGCCCTTCTCGATCACGTCCTTGAGCTCGCCGGTGCGGGCCGAGTCGAGGATGTATTCCTGCACCGTCTTGGTAGAGATCATGATCTCCATCGCCAGCGCCATGCCTTTGCCGTCGGCCTTGGGCAGCAGGCGCTGCGAGATGGTGGCCCTGAGCGTCTCGGCCAGGCGCACGCGCACGGCGGCCTGCTCATCGCCTGGGAAGAACGAGAGCATTCGCCCGATGGTCTTCACCGCGTCGGTGGTGTGCACGGTGGCCAGCACCAGGTGACCGGTCTCGGCGGCCTTGAGGGCGATGTCGACGGTCTCGTGATCGCGCAGCTCGCCCACGAAGATGACGTCGGGGTCCTGCCGGAGCGCGGAGCGCAAGGCGACGCTGAAGTCCTGCGTGTCGAGCCCCACCTCTCGCTGCGAGACGGAGGCGCGCTGGCTCTTGTGCAGGTACTCGATCGGATCCTCGATGGTGAGGATGTGCACGGCCTGCGTCATGTTGATGGCGTTGATCATCGCGGCCAGCGTGGTGGTCTTGCCCGAGCCGGTCGCGCCGGTGACGAGGATGAGGCCTCGTTCGCTGTTGACGATCTCCCCGACCACCTTGGGCAGCTTGAGGCCCTCCAGCGTGGGCACTTCGTTGGGGATGGCGCGGAGCACCACCGCGAAGGCATTGCGCTGCTTGTAGATGTTCACGCGGAAGCGGCTGAGGCCGGGCACCGAGTACGAGGTGTCGTATTCCTGCACCTGGTCGACCCCCGCCTGGGTGACAGCGTCGGTGATGAGGTTCAGGGCGATCTGCCGGGTGTGGGCGGGGACGAGCTTGTCGCTCTTGACCGCGCGCAGCTCACCGTTGAGACGGAAGGTGGGCGGCTCGCCCGGCCGGAAGTGAATGTCAGAGGCGCCGCTCTTCACGGCGTACTCGAGCACCTTGTTCATCGTCGCGATGTCCACGCCGGCACTGTACGGGGCCATGCGCCTCAACGGGAAAAGATGGCATCGCACCGCTCCCGGCCCAGCCGTTCACACGCCGTCGCAACTCGTCGTTCTGAGCTCTCGAACTGAGTGCCAAGCGGCTTGCTGCTCAGGTGCTGCTGGGCTTCGTGGCAGCCGAGGTTCACTCGGCCGTCGAGTGGCAGCCGAGGTTCACTCGGCCGTCAGCCGTTCAAGACCTCCTACGATCTTCGAGGGAAAGGGATGGGTCCAGTGCTCGGGGAGAAACTGACTTTCCAGTTTTCGGAAGGCCCACCAGATCGTTCGCCCAGTTTGAATGGTGTCTCCTTCGTGGAGCAGAACCACCTCGGAATCACCGGCTCGTCGTCCACGGGGGTAGTGGACCCCTTTGACTTGAAGTGTGGCCGGGAGGGTGCCCGACTCGAACATGAGGTCGTACTCTTCGGGCTCGCAGTTGATGTGCGCGACGCCCTGCCTCCCAGCTTCGAGAAAGGCGGCCACTGCGCTCGCAAGTTCCCCCAGCGAGTCGAACGGAATGTGGGAAACGGGAATGACGAGATGTTGGTCGCCGCTCCTCAGCGAGAGTTGGAGCCAGCCTTGTCGGGGTGGTGAGAAATCCAAGCTCAGCTCTCCGCTCATGGTTGGCCTCGCCCACGGGCTGGACTTCGAGGCTTCTTGCGACTTGGTGCTGCCTTCTTCTTATTCAGCCGCTCCATCTCCCGAGTTCGCTTGAGAACCGCCTTGTCAACGAAACGTGCGAGTCCTCGATCGAAGTCCATCCCAAGACCCGTGGAAATCGTCCTGTCGATCCCAACGTCGCCCGGACGCTCTCCCGCGAACCAGGTGATCTTGGGCGATTCGGTCTCCAGCACGACCTTGATGATGCTGAAGGCGAGATTGAGCGACTGCACTGCGTCCACGCCAAAGGTCCTCTTGGTGTAGGTCTTGCCCGAACGAACGAAACGAAACGGACAGTAGAACGAGGTTTTCCAACTCGCTTGGTGCGGCGTTCCGATCTGCAGGACGAGCTTCTCGCGACCGATACGGTACTCGCGCTCGGCAATGATCCGCCCAAAGACAATGGGCTCCTCCGAGGTCGGCCTCATCTTCGGAGCGCCCTTCTTCCCCGTTGCCGTCAACGTTTAACCCTGTGTTGGCGTCGCGGCGGCCATCTCGAACAAGCCCCGATGCACGAAGTCGCCACCGAACGAAGTCTGAGGTTGAGCGACCGCCGACTCCAGCAGGCCGAGGTCTCGGATTCCGCCCCTCCACCGAAGAGTTCGAGTTGCATGACGTGCACCTCGAGGACATCAGCGACGTCGAGGAACGCCGGTTCGTCCGAGTTCACTTAGCGAGCTTCCTCAGGGTGGCCTGGTGAGTCGCCATCATCCGCTTGGTGGCTACGCGGACGCGCTCCTTCTTGTTGAGCTTCGCCGGCCGGATGATGAGCGCCTCTCCATCTGTCCTCACCTCCAGCGGCGTGTCCCGGTCAATGTTGAGCAGTTCGAGAATGGGCCGATCGATGATGAGCCCGAGGCTGTTTCCGACTGAGGAGAGTTTCTTGATCATGAACGTTCGCCTTTCAACTGTACGAACATCGTACTACCGCATTCGTTGTGTCACCAGCGGCGGCGGGCTCAGGTCAAGACAGGCTCATCGGGAGCGCGTGCAGCACAGAGGCAGCCTCTTCGTCCGGGGCGCTCTCGGTGCACATGGCTTCGGCTCGTCACCGCGCACCGGTTGAGCACAGACTCGGGTGATGCTCTCTGTGGTGGCTCACATCGACGCGGGCATCTCGTCATTTCGACTAAGCGCGAACGAGAGGCGAGAGACCGATCGACGTGTCTCGTTGGGGTTTTCGGCAGCGACAACGGCGGACCGGCACTCCGGACAAAACAAAGCCCCCGGAGGCGATGGATTTCTCCAACGACCGAGGGCTTTCACCAGTCGGGGAGCCAGGATTTGAACCTGCGACCCCTCGGTCCCGAATCCTCACAAGGGGCGTCGGACGGCTTCGCGCGGCATCGCCCTGTGTCGCATCCCTCGGGAAGGATTGAGGGTGGAGGAGCGACCGGAGCTCCACCGCTTGGCAGAGATCCCACGCAGACGATGAAACGTGGTGCGCCGGTGGTGCGGAAATCTGAAGGTGCAGCAGGTCGCGACGCTGCTCGCGGTGAGCCGAGCGACGATCTACAGGCTCGTCGATGAAGGCCGGCTCGAGAGGGTCTGGGTGGGCACGTCAATCCGGGTCAGAGAGGGCAGATGGCCGACGGTGCCCCGCGGGCTGCGTGGCTGCTCGCATCAGGCGTGTCACGCGAACCCTTCTTCCTGGTCGAGGACGGCGAGAACATCCTCGTCGTACTCGACCACGTTTTCCTCAGTTGGCTCTGAATACCCCAGCGGCGCCTCACCGCGGGCGTAGCCGATCGCCCGGTACGTGCGCAGCCGCTTCTCGAACATGCGCAGGAGCATCCGAACCTCTCGATCCACGTAGTCCATGATGCGGACCTCGCGTTTCCCAGGATGCAGCCTGTGAAGTCGCCATGTGTACTGCACGAGGGTGCCCTTCCCCGACACCGGCATCGCGAGGAAAAGCGTGTCGAGCCGAGCGTCGTCGAAGCCCTCACCGATGTACCGGCCCGTCGCGACCACGAGGCGCTCCTCGATCGCAGGGATTGCGGGCAGCTGCGCGCGAGCCTCTCGGTTCGCCTTGCTGCCCATGCCTCCCTGGAGGACGACGAGATTGCGGGCCACGCTCTTAAGGCGAGTCGCGAAGTACTCGGGGGTCCCTCCTCCGCCGGATCTTCCTGCGGGGTATTGGCGCAGGGCGGCGCGAAGCGGACCTTCGTCGGCTTGAGGCTGGATGACCTGCTCGCCTCATTGGTGCGCGGGCCGCCCACGAAGAAAGAAGCCACGCCGTGGATCGCGGCGTGGCGCGTGGTGTCGAAGAAGCCGTAGTGTTCAGGCATGCAGCGCAGCCAGGCCGAAGACACCCTGCGGGAGTTCTTTGCGAAGGACCCGCACGGCGCCAGCGCCGTGTACTTGTTCGGCAGCGTCGCGCGTGGCACCAGCCGCGCGACGAGCGACGTGGACATCGGGGTGCTGCTCGCCCGGCCACCCTCGGGGTTCAGCGGTCTGAACCTGGACCTTGAGGGCAGCCTCGAGTCGGCGCTTGGGCAGCGCGCACAGGTCGTGGTGATGAACAAGGCGCCGGTCGATCTGGTCCACCGGATCCTCCGCGATGGGCGGCTCGTCTTCGAGGGTGACCACAGGGCTCGGGTCGCGTTCGAGGTGCAGGCCAGAAACGAATACTTCGACTTGCTCCCGTACCTGGAGCGCTACCGCACGCCGAGGACTGCGTGATGGACCGCGAGCTGATCGCCAAGCGCCTGGCGTTCATCGAGACCTGCCTTCGCGAGCTCCGCACCAACGCGCGGCTCGAAGCGTTGGAGACCGACCTGCGGGAGCAGCGCTATATCGAGCACACACTTCAGCTCGCCATTCAGGCGGCGCTCGACGTCGCGTCACACGTCGTGTCCGAAGACCGGCTGGGCGAGCCACGCACCAACCGCGAGCTCTTCGAGCTGCTCGCGCGCCATCAGGCGCTCGAGGTGGACCTGGGCAAGCGCCTCTCCGCCATGGCCGGGTTCCGCAACGTGCTCGTCCACGGCTACACCGACGTCGACCTCGGCATCGTCCGGGACGTCGTGCTCAATCGCCTCGTCGACCTCGACGACTTCGTCACCGCCGTGCGCAGCTGGCCTGCACCCTCGTAGCACCACGTGAATCACGTGCTCCTCCATCGAGTGCTTCGCTGGCAGCGACGTTGTGGTCTGTTCCCGGTTCGTCGCAGTCGGAAGGGACGTGCATGATGGCGAGGAGAGGGCGCAAGAATCCGTCAGTCGCGGTGTGGTCGTTCATGGGGCTGGCAGCACTGGTCTCGATGTGGGCCGGGGGCTGGGGCTGTCTGGCGGTGGTGGTCGTCGGGACCGCGGCGATCTGGCTTCTGGTGGGTCGATCGGAGCAACCGGAGCCGAGCCCCCGCTCCGAGCTCGAGTTCGACGGTCCCCTGCTCGTCGAGACACCTGCGGTACAGATTCGGGGCTCGGGAGCGACGCGGCGACAGATGAGACGCGCGGACGACGACGAGCTGGTGCCGGTGCGCGTGTCCCAGCACGCGGCGCCGGAATTCAAGGTACCCCCGGCCCCGCGCGGGTTCGGGCAGGGCCGCTGGCTTCCCGCAGGGGAATCGATCGTCGTGCAGGGCCTCTCCCTGCGCCGAGGCCTGTTCTACGTGGGCAACGCGCTGCCCGCGGCCAGCCGCGAAGTCGACCCGTGCCTGATTGACCCCTCGAAGCCGGTGGCGTCGGCGGGCGACTTCACCCAGCGGCAGACCGACTACTGGCCGAGCTACTCCTCGATTTCTCCGTCGGCCCGTCGGGCCTACCTCGAGTGGCTGGCCGGCGGCCGGGAGCACCCCGAAGCCGACGTCGGCTACGTCTTCCTCTTCTTCTACGGCCTCGAGCGCCGGGTGCTGATCGACGCGAGGAATGATCGTTCCGTCGAGCGGGAGTTCCCTTCCATCGCCCTCGAGCTTCGACGCCTTCTCCAGCTCTACGGTGGGGCCTCGCGGTCGTTCAGGCACTACGCCGGGACGCTTCTCGACTGGGTGGAGCTCTCGCGACAGCCGCCTCTGCTCTACTTGAAGCCGGTGACTGACCTGCCCTCGACGGGCGAGGTCCCCTTCTCCCTGCGCGTCGCCATCGGCCAGGCGGCGGTGGACGGAAGCCCGCTCCCCGCGTCGCTGGCCCTGGCGTGGACGAAGCACGAGCCCTCGATTCGTTTGCGGACGGCCGCGAAGCGTTGCGCAGGCCAGTTCGCCCGCCTCTTCGAACAGAAATACGCGGCCATGTTCGGCACCGGGCTGGTGCTCACGCCCAACCGCACCCGGCTGAAGTTCTTCTACCGGCCCGCCTCCGCCGGGTTCCTGGGGGCGGGGGAGTTCGTTCAGACCTTCGGGGGCCTTCCAGACGTCACCGCGCTCACCGGCCCCATTCGAAAGCTGCAGGACCTGGCTGAGGCCACCACCAGCGAGCTGGAGCCGTTCAGTCGATTGATCGGACGTCAGCCCGCGGCAGGAGAATCGATGGAGGGCCTGGCGCTCCTGCCGGCGACGCTCTGGCCTTCCGAGGCCCAGGAAGTGGTGGCCTCACTTCGCGCGCGGATGGGAGACGGCCTGCTCCGGTTGTCGTGCTCCGAGTTCCTCTCGCTCTTCGGGGCCACGACTGTTCCTCCCCGCGCGAGGCTCGCCAGCTTCCTGCGCGCGCTTGAGGCGTCAGGGCTCGGGTTCGAGCCGGATGTGCTGGGCCGCGCCCGGCCGCCGAAATCAGACGAGTCGGTCGTGGTCTTCGAGACGACCCCGTCAGACGCACGCCTCACCGGGAGCGCGGCCTACCTGGCTGCGGAGCTGACGCTGCAAGTGGCTTCTTCGGTAGCGGCGGCTGACGGCACCTTCGGGGAGGAAGAGACTCGCTACCTGCACCGGCAGATCGACGCCTGGCATCACCTCGGTCCGAATCAGCAGCGGCGGCTGCGCGCGCACCTCTCGCTGCTAGGGGTGGAGCCCGAATCCGCGACGGCGCTGAGAAAGAAGCTCGAACCGCTGGATCAGCGCACGCGCGAGACGATTGCGTCGATCATCGCCAACCTCGCGCAGAGCGATGGGGTCGTCACCCCGACCGAGGTGCGCATGCTCGAGAAGGCGTACCGGGCGCTTGGGGTCGATCCGAAGCGCGTGTTCAGCGATCTGCACGGCGCGGCCGTCAAAGAGGGCGCTCCGCCGCCGACGGCGGTCGACGTCTCCAAGCAGGGGTTCAAGCTGGACCCCGCGCGCATCGCGCAACTCCAGGAGGACACGAATCGCGTCTCGGCGCTGCTCTCGGGCATCTTCAGCGAGAGTGAGAGCGAGCCCGCGCCCTCCCCGCCTGTGGTCCCCGAGCCGCAGCTCCCCGAGGAGCGCGAGGACGAAGCGCCCTCGATCCTCGGCCTGGACGCGCGCCACTCCGCGTTCGCGCAGCTGCTGCTGTCCCGCCCCCATTGGAGCAGGGCCGAACTCCTCGACGTGGCCGCGGACATGGAGTTGATGCTCGACGGCGCGCTCGAGCACATCAATGAAGCTGCATTCGAGTCGTTCGATCTTCCCCTGATGGAGGGGGAGGATCCACTGGAAGTCAACGTCGAGGTCGTCAAGAGGTTGGAGACATGAGCATCGTGAGCACTCCCATTCGCCCGCGTGAGCGCGATGCCGTGATTCAGTCCCTCCGAGCCGGCGTCGTGCCGCGGGCCGGCCAGCACCTGGTGCAGGTGGGGCGGGCGAAGGAGATCGAAGCGCTCGTCGGTGACATGAATCGGGTCTCCGACGGCGGCTCGGCGTTCCGCTTCGTCATCGGCGAATACGGCGCGGGCAAGACCTTCTTCCTGAACCTCGTTCGCTCGGTCGCAATGGAGAAGAAGCTCGTGGTCGCGACGGCCGACCTGAACCCTGACCGGCGGCTGCAGGCGAGCGGGGGGCAGGCGCGCTCGCTCTACGCTGAGCTGATGCGCAACCTGGCGACGCGAACCCGGCCTGACGGGGGGGCGCTGCCCGGCATCGTCGAGAAGTTCATTTCGAACGCCCAGGCCGAGGCCCAGGCCGCGGGCACCGCGCCGGAGCAGATGGTCCGCCAGAAGCTCGAGAACCTCACCGAGCTGGTGAACGGGTACGACTTCGCCGACGTCCTGGGCGCGTACTACCGGGGGTTCAAGGAACAGAATGAAGACCTGAAGGCGAACGCCGTACGCTGGCTCCGGGGCGAATTCTCCACCAAGACCGAGGCGCGGCAGGCGCTCGGGGTCCGCTCCATCGTCGATGACGACTCCGTCTACGATCAGCTCAAGTTGCTGGCGCGCTTCGTTCGCCTCGCAGGCTTTGGCGGGCTGATCGTCGCGCTCGACGAGCTGGTCAACCTCTACAAGCTCTCGAACACGCAGGCTCGCAACGGCAACTACGAGCAGATTCTTCGCATCCTCAATGATTCGTTTCAGGGGACCTCGGTGGGCCTTGGGTTCCTCCTCGGCGGCACCCCGGAGTTCCTGCTCGACACGCGCCGGGGGCTCTACAGCTACCCGGCGCTGCAAAGCCGCCTGGCCCAGAACACCTTCGCGACCGGCGCCCTGGTCGACTTCGCGGGTCCGGTGCTGCGGCTCTCCAGCCTCGCGCCTGAAGACTTCTTCGTGCTGCTCCAGAAGATCCGCCACGTTTACGCAGCGGGCGACTCAGTCCGCCACCTGCTTCCCGACGAAGGCATCACCCGCTTCATGGAGCACTGCTCTTCCAGAATCGGTGACGCCTACTTCCGCACCCCGCGCACGACGATCGTCGCGTTCGTGAACCTGCTTGCGGTGCTCGAGCAGAATGGAACAGCGTCGTGGCAGCAACTGCTGGGCACGCTCGACGTCTCGCCCGACCTCGATCCCTCCGCGGTGACGCAGGACGTGGGCGAAGCGGATCCCGACTTCGCCACCTTCAAGCTGTCCTGAGGGCGCGAGGGAATGACCATTTCGACGGGCAGCTCGGCCTATTTCCTCCTGGACGAGCGCATTCAGCGCTTCATCTGGGCCGAGGGCTGGGAATCGCTGCGCGATGTTCAGGAGACGGCCATCCCGCTCATCGTTCAGGGTGAGCACGACGTCCTCATCTCGGCCGCGACGGCCTCGGGCAAGACGGAGGCGGCCTTCTTCCCCGCGCTCACCGCCGCGCTGAAGTCCGACCCGCCGGGGCTGATCATCTACGTCAGCCCGCTCAAGGCGCTGATCAACGACCAGTTTGGCCGGCTGAATCGGCTCTGCGAAGACCTCGACTGTCCGGTGTGGCCCTGGCACGGCGACATCTCCAGTTCCCGCAAGGCCAGGTTCGCGAAGGAGCCGCGAGGCGTGCTCCTCATCACCCCCGAGTCTCTGGAGGCGATCCTCTGCAATCGAGGGAGCGCGGCCGGGGCCCTCTTCCGGGCCGCCACGTTCGTGGTGGTGGACGAGTTGCACTCCTTCATCGGCACCGAGCGAGGCAAACAACTGCAGTCGCTGCTTCACCGGATCGAGCTGGCGATCGGGCGGAGGGTTTCGCGGATCGGACTCTCGGCCACCCTGGGCGACATGTCGCTCGCGCAGGAGTTCTTGCGGCCCGGGCACGGCAGCGAGGTGAAGCGCGTCGATTCGCGGAGCGACGAGTCCACGCTCCTCGTGAGCATCCGTGGGTACGAGGAACCGGCGGTGCTTCCCACGGAGGATCCGCCCCTCGAGCGGGAGGAGCAGTCTCCGGCGCAGGTCTGTGCAGATCTCTTCAGGTCGCTGCGCGGCACCAACAACCTCGTGTTTCCCAATTCTCGCCGCGAGGTGGAGCGCTACACCCACCTCCTCAACCGGGCCTGCTCCGAGGCTGGCGTGCCGACCGAGTTCTGGCCGCACCACGGCAGTCTGTCGGCCGAGATTCGCAACGAGACGGAGGCCGCGCTGAAGAACCGAGAGATGCCGGCGACTGCCATCTGCACCAACACGCTCGAGCTCGGCATCGACATCGGCGCGGTGAAGTGCGTGGCGCAGATCGGACCGCCGCCATCCGTCGCGAGTCTTCGCCAGCGACTGGGTCGATCGGGCCGACGCAAGGGCGAGCCGTCGATGCTACGGGGCTACGCCATCGAGGCGGCGATCCAGACGAACTCGACGCTGCACGTGCTGCTCCGCGAATGCCTCGTGCAGACCATCGCCACCGTCGAGCTGTTGATCGAGCGCTGGTTCGAGCCTCCGCGCCCGCACGGGACGCACTACTCGACTCTGGTTCAGCAGGTGCTGGCCCTCATTGCCGAGCGCGGCGGCGCCACCATCGGAACCCTGTTCTCCGCGCTCTGCGGCCAGGAAGGGCCGTTCCGGGGAATCGACAAGGACAGCTTCGTCGAGCTGATTCGCCACCTCGGCCAACGTGAGCTGCTGATGCAGGACTCCTCGGGCGTGCTGCTCCACGGGCGCGTGGGAGAGAAGTTCGTCAACCACTACTCGTTCTACGCGGCCTTCTCGACGGACGAGGAGTTCCGCATCGTGACTTCAGGCAGGACCCTGGGAAGCCTCCCCCTCTCGAACGTCCTCCTTCCCGGTCAGCACATCCTCTTCGCCGGGCGAACGTGGCTCGTGGAGTCCATCGAGGAGGAGAAGAAGGTGCTGTTCGTCGTGCCCTCTCCCGGTGGAAGAGCGCCTCAGTTCGACGGCGGCCGAGGACGGGTACACACCCGGGTTCGTCGACGCATGCGCGAGCTGCTCGCGCGACAGGACGTGCCGACCTTCCTCGACCCGGTGGCCACCCGTTTGCTCGCGGAGGCCCGCGCTGAGTACCAGCGGCTCGACCTCGCGAACCGGGTCACCCTGAGCAAGGGCTCGGGGCTGATGTTGATGACCTGGCTGGGTGATGCGGCCAACGAAGCCCTGCTCTGTCTCCTCGCGCGGCGTGGCATCACCGCGGAGAACCTGGGCGTCGCGCTGGAGGTGACCTCGGGGGGCACGGAGGCCCGGGACGTTCTCGATCTGCTCATCGACGCCGCGTCCGAGCCCGCTCCTCCGCCGGAGATTCTCCTCGCCCAGGCGAAGAACCTGCAGCGCGAGCGGTGGGACTGGGCGCTGCCGGAGTCGTTGTTGCAGCGCGGTTACGCCAGCCTCTCCCTCGACGTCGACGAGGCGCTCTCCTGGGCCCGGACGCTGTGACATCTCGGGACACAGCCGGAACTTCATGCTGTCCGTCGGTCACCCCCCACGAGACACTCGCGGCGTGCTGAAGGTCTTCCATTCGAACAAGCCGGAGGCGCTCGTCGCCCAGTTCCAGGTTCACCTCGAGGCGCAGGTGGGGCTCCCTCCCCGAGACCTCTATCGGACCACGAAGCTGATCATCGCCAGTCGGCCGCTGGAGACCTGGCTCAAGCACCAGCTGGTGCACCGCGCCGGCATCGTGGCGAACTTCGAGACCTGGCTGCTGCGCCGCTTTTCCTCTGAGCTCATCGAGCGCGTCTTCCCTGACCGCGACGTCCTCGATGGCGAAGCGCTGCGCGACCTGCTGCTCTCGCGTTTCCTCGAAGGCGACGTGTCGGGCCCCGAACTCGGGCCGGTGCGCCACTACCTGGGGCCGCGCGGGGGAGCGAGCTCCGAGCTCCGGGCCGTGCAGCTCGCAGCTCAACTCGGCCGCGTCTTCGAGGAATACGTCTTCAGCCGTCGCGAGATGCTCGCCTCCTGGGCCCGCGGTCGCGCCTCGCCCCTCGACGGCGGCTCTGAGCTGGCACGCTGGCAGCGTCACCTCTGGCAGCGGGTGCTGGCCTCGGCGAAGGGGAAGCTGGTGCTCCCCACCGAACTGCTCGAGGTGGAACCCGAGCGGCTGATCACCCCCGTCGAGCCGCTGTTCGTCTTCGGGCTTTCCTTCCTCGGCACCAGCTACCACGAGCTGCTGGTGCACCTCGCGCGCGCCACCGACGTCTTCCTCTTCACCCTCACGCCCTGCATGGAGTTCTGGGAAGACGTGGAGTCCGTCCGCGATCGGAACAAGCGTTTCCTGCACAAGTCGCTCGCGCTCACACCCGAGGACCTGGCGAAGGAAGACCCGTTCTCCCTGCGCGCCGATGAGTGTCGGCCGCTCGCGCTGTGGGGCCGACCCGGGCGCGAGGCGGTGCGCTTGCTCAACCAGGCCACCGGGGGCAAGGCCGAGGGCGTCTTCGTGGACCCCTCGCGGCAGGCCCCCTCGCTGCTGCGCCGGTTGCAGGCCGACATGCTGGTGCGCAAACCCACCTCGCGCGCTCAGCAGGCCGCGCCGGTGAAGCCCTTCGATGGCATCGAGGTGGCGCGCGCCCCGAGTCTTCGCCGCGAGTGTGAGTTCGTCGCCGGCCGCATCTGGGCGCTGCTGCAGCAGGAAAAGAACCTCCGTCTCGACGACATCGCCGTGAACATCTCGGCGACGGACGCCGAGTCCTACGTCGCGCCGCTGCTCTCGGCGTTCCGCGAGAACCACGATCTCCCGTGGCAGTTGGTGGGGGTGCCCTTCGCGCTGACCAGCTCGGTGGTGGAGGCAGCGCTGCTGCTGCTGGAGCTGCCGCTCTCGCGCTTCACCCGCGCCGACGTGCTGCGCGTGCTCACCCATCCCGTCGTGGCCGGGCGCTTCCCTGGCGCCGAGGTCGAGGCGTGGGTGCGCTGGGTCGACGCGCTGGGCATCGTTCATGGCCAGAGCCACGCCGATCACCAGGACACCTACGTCGACCGAGACCTCCTCAATTGGGACCAGGGGCTCAAGCGCCTCGCGCTCGGCGCCTTCCTTTCTACCCACGCTGAGAACGAGGAGCGCCTCGTGGAGCTGAACGGCGAGCGCTACCTCGCGGACCCCTCGGGGCGGCATCTCGACGGCGGCGCCGGGGCCTTGTTGTTGCTCACCCGCTCGCTCCTCGCCGATGCCCGCACCCTGAAGGACGCGGAGCTCACCGCGGGGGAGTGGGCCCTCACGCTCGACAAGTACCTCTCGGCCTACCTCGTGCCCCAGGACGATCCGCAGCGGCGCGCGCTCGACGCGGTGCTCCGCACGGTGCGCGCCCTCGCCGACCGGAAGCTCGGAGATCGAAAGGTGTCGTTCCTCCTCGCGAAGGAACTGGTGCGCGACGAGCTCGCGACGGCCGGTTCGAGCTCGGGCGTGGCCGTCACCGGCGGCGTGCGCATCTCGACCCTCAACGCTTCCCGCGGCATCCCCGCGCGGGTCACCTTCATCGTCGGCCTCTCAGAAGGGGCCTTTCCCGCGAGCGATCGCGCGGAGGCCCTCGATCTGCGCCCCTCCAAGCCCCTCGCCGGAGACGCCAACGGCCGCGAGAAAGACGAGTACCTCTTCCTCGAGTCGCTGTTGTGTACCAACGATCGACTGGTGCTCTCGTACCTCGCGCGCGACGAGCGCACGGGCGACGCGCGCAGCCCCTCGCCGGTGGTGGTGGAGCTGCTGCGGCTGCTCGACGAGGGCTACCTTGGGCGGAGCGTGGACGACCCGGCCCCGCACCCGCTCATTCACCACGTTCCCCTGTGGCGCGCCGACTCGGACCTGAAGCAGGACGCGCTGGTCGCCCCCTCTGCCTCCGGGCTCGCCGAGCGAAGCCTGCGCGCGGCAGGTCTGTCGCTCAGCTCGCCTCCCGGGACCCCGGTTCGAGAAGTGCTCGAGTCACTTCCTGAGGCCTCGCGCGCCGTGTTGACGCCGGCGCTGGGTTTCCTCGCTCCGCCCCCGAAGGTGCCCAGCGTCGACGACCAGGTGCGGCGGGTGTCGATCTCCCAGCTGCGCAGCTTCCTCGAGTGTCCGCTCCAGGGTTCGGCGCGGGTGCGGCTGCGGCTCGGTGATGAAGAAGAGGAACTCGTGGATCGCACCGATGAGGTCTTCAACAGCTCTGCGCGCACTGCCGTGTCGCTGCTCAAGAAGTCCTTCGTGGACGCCTGGCGGAATGCGGGGGGCCAGGCGTTCCCTTCCGAGCCCACAGCGCTCGAGCAGGCCTGGTCGCGTCGCGCCGAGCGGCTGGTAGCCCAGGGCCAACTCCCCTTGGGGGTGTTCCTCGAGGAAGAGAAGCTCGACGCGCTCGAGGTGCTGGGGGCGTGGCGAGGCGCGGTGGGCGAAGGGCGCGGGCTGCAGGTGGTGCGTTTCGGGCCCGCCGAAGAACACGAGCGCCTGGAGCGCGTGGAGCAGGCGCTGGAATTCCAGCTCAGCGCCCGGGTCCAGCTCGTCGGCGCGACGCAGCCGCTGATCGGCTCAGACACCTCGCTGCTGCTCATCCGCCGCAAGTTCCCCGGCGCTGGGCGCGACAAACACTCGCGCGAACTGCTGCGCGCGTGGCTCGATCACCTGGTGCTGACCGCCAGCGGCGTGGTCTCGCCCCGCCCCCATCGGGTGCTCCTCGCGTATCGCGATGAGGCCTTCACCGCGACGCTCGCCCCCGTCTCGCAGGAAGAGGCGCGTGGCTACCTCCAGGCGATGATCGAGGACCTGCTCTTCAAAGACAACGAGCTGCTGCTGCCCCTTTCTGCCGTCGAGAAGGTCGACCTGCAGTCCGCGGAACCGCTGGGCTTCGAAGCGCTGGTCCAGGACGCGCTCGGGGGAAGTCGCCCGGCGTGCACCGGGCCGGTGCGGCGCCCAGAGCAGTTTCGCATTCCCTCCGATGACGAAGCGCGCGGGCTCATCGAGCGCCGCTTCACCCCGTTCTTCTCCCGGCTCACGCTGGAAGGAAAGGCGCCATGAGCGTCCCAGAATTCCCGCGTTATGCGCGCCCGCTCGTCCTCGACCAGCTCACCTCCGACGGCCACCATGTCATCGAGGCGTCGGCGGGAACGGGGAAGACCTTCACCCTGGAGCACCTGGTGGTGGACCGGGTTCTCCAGGGAGTGGACCTCGCGAAAATTTTGGTGGTGACCTTCACCGAGCGCGCGGCCGCCGAGCTACGCACCCGCATTCGCGCGCTGCTGTGGCGCCTGGTGGTGGCGGCGCGTGAGCCGGCAAAGCCCGTCCGCGATCCAGCGTGGACACTCGATGACGACGCGGTGAAGAGGCTGCTCGCAGCCCTGTCGCGCATCGACGCTGCGACCATCTCCACCATCCACGCGTTCTGCCAGCGGCTGCTGACGGAGAACGCCTTCGCGCACCGCCGGCTATTCTCGCAGCGCCTCACTGACGGGAAAGAGCTCTTCTCGGCCGTCTTCCGCGACTTCCTTCGGAGCGCATTGAAGAGCGACTCCGACTTCGAGCTGCTTCTGCGACCGCACCTGGGCACGGGGCTCGACGAAGACGGCGCGATGCTCGCGATCGAGAAGGGCCTCTACCAGGTGGTGCGTTTTCACGGCGAGCTGGAGCCGGTGCTCGAGGAGGACGTCGTCGTCAAGGCGCTGACGTGGCTGCCGAAGACCCTGCCCACGGGGGCTGCGATCGCGGCCGCGTACAAAGGGCGGCTGAAGCGGGACCTCATCGCGGAGGTGCTGCAGCTCGTCCTCGACGCGCTCGCGCAGGCGCGGACTTCAACCGGGGCGCGCCGGTGGTTGGCCCTCGGGGCGTTGCTGGACAAGGGAGGCCGCAAGGACAAGAGAATCGACTACGCGATCAAGGCGCTGGAGACCACGGACCTCGTCGCCGCGGCCACGCTCCTCGAGACGCTTCGGGCCCTCCACGCCCGCATCCCCGACGCAGGCTCGCTGCTCGCCCGGCTGTACCGCGAACCGCTTCGCGCGGCCCTGCGGGAGCGCAAAGAAGAGCAGGGGCTCTTCGACTACGACGACATGCTCGAGGTGGTCGAGGCGAGCCTCCAGGGAGAAGCCGCCGAGGCGGTGAAGGCCTCGTTGCGCGAGCGGTTCTCCTTCGTGCTCATCGACGAGTTCCAGGACACCGACCCCGTGCAGTGGCGGGTGTTTCACCGCCTTTTCGCAGAGCCTGGGAGCACCACCAGCCTCGCGGTCATCGGAGATCCCAAGCAGGCCATCTACGGGTTCCGCGCGGCCGACGTGGAGACGTACCTCGAGGCGCGCCAGGCCCTCATCAACGAGCCCGACCCGGAGAAGTTCGAGGCTCGCATCGTGCGGCTCACCCAGAACTTCCGCTCCAGCGAGCGGATGATCGCCGCCTACAACCTCATCCTCCGTCAGGCCTCCCCGGCCGAGCACACCTTTTTCCAGGCTGACGAGCGCATCGCCTATGGCCCGCGCTCCGAGGTGAGCTGCGGTGAGCCCAGGGGCCGCCTCGTCGACACCGGTGGAACCGAGCTCGAGCCGGTGCACCTGGTGCAGGTGCCGCTGGTCAAGTCGAAGGCCAGGGCGAGCACCGTCGCGCCGGTCGCCGCGTTCATCGCCGCCGAGGTGGCGAGGCTGCTCGGCCCCGGCGGACCGCGGCTCGTCGACGCCTCGCACCCCGCGGGCCGCGCGCTCACCGCCCGGGACATCTACGTGCTGTCACGCAGCGGCGCCGATTCCCAGAAGGTGGCGATCGAGCTCGGACTCCGCGGCGTGCCATTCTCGTTCTACAAGCTCAGCGGTCTCTTCCAGACCGAGGAAGTGGTGGATCTCATCGACGTGCTCGAGGCCGTGCTCGAGCCTTTCGATCGAGTGCGCCGCGCCAGGGCGTGGTTGACCCCCTTCTTTGATTTGGCCCCGGCGGAGGTCGAGGCCGCGCTCGAGGTGTCGGACGAGCACCCGCTGGTGCAGCGGCTGCGCGACTGGCACGAACACGGAAAACGTCGTGACTACCGGCGCCTGTTCACCGCGCTCATCGAAGACAGCGGGCTCGCCCGGCGCGCGGCCTTGTTCCCGCAAGGCGAGCGGCCCCTGACCAACGTGCAGCGGGTGCTCGATCTCCTCGCCGAGGAGTCCCGTCGCCGTCACGCCACCCTGGTGGAGTTGGTGGACCTGCTCCGCTCGTGGCAGGCCGGTCGGGCGCAGCCCTCGCAGCAAGACGCCGACGTGCAGCCGCTGGAGACGGAGCGACCCGCGGTGCAGTTGATGACCATGCACGCCGCCAAGGGCCTGGAGGCGCCGGTGGTGTTTCTTCTCGGAGGGACCAGCGCTCCGCCCAACAATGCGCTGCACGTCTTCCATCGCCAGGGCGCGCGCAAGGGCTGGCTGCGTTCCCCGCCCGAGGAGATCGAGCAACTCATCGAGAGGGAGACGCGCGGCGAAAACGAACGGCTGCTGTACGTGGCCCTGACGCGCGCGCGGGTGCGGTTGTACCTGCCGTGGTTCGTGGATGGCGAGGGGGCGGCCGTCGAGCTCGAGGGCCCCTACCAGGTGCTCAACGCGCGACTGGGGCAGTTGGCGAGCACCTCCTTCGACCCGCGGCACTTCGCCGTGGTGAAGGTGAGCCCTGCGACAGGGGACGACGCGGGTGAGACGAGGGCACCGGCCTCTGAGTGGAAGACGCCCGAAGGGCTCTCCTTCGACCCGAAGCTCGAGGGCGCCCGGTACGCCCTCGCCCGGGCGCGGCGGGGCTCGCTGGTCACCTCGTACTCGCAGCTCGCCTCGCGCACCGCGAAGCAGGCGCCCACCGAGGTCGATCGCGAAGAGACCACCGGCGAAACCAACTACGCCCAGACCGACCCCAACGAGCTGGTCACCTCCAACGTGGTCGGCAACTTCCTGCACGACGCGCTCGAGGTGCTCGACCTGCCGCGGGTGAAGGCGTTCACCTCGGGAGAGGCCTTCATGAAGGACGAAGCGGTCCACCAGTTGGTGGAGTCCCTCGCGGATCGCGCGGGCATCGCCCCGGACCAGCGCCCCCACGCCTACCGGCTGCTCTTCGCCGCGCTCCGCAGCCCTCTCCACCTCGGCGCCGAAGGGGTGGTGCCCGGGGTCGCCTCGTTGCCCAGAGTGCTGCGCGAGAGCGAGTTCCTCTTCCCCATTCCCGAGCGGGGTCAGCGGTTGCTGGACGAGCAGCCCCGCGACGAGCACGCGCCCTTCTTCGTCGACCGCGGCCTGGTGAAGGGCTTCATCGACGTCGTCTTCGAGCACCACGGGCGGCTGTACTTCGGCGACTGGAAGAGCTCGGTGCTGCGGGACGCCTCGCCTGAGGCGCTGCACGCGTACGTCACCTCGCACTTCCATTGGCAGGTGGTGGTGTACGGCGTGGCGGTGCTGCGGCTGCTGGGCATTCGTGACGAGGCGACCTTCGAGAAGAAGTTCGGCGGGTTCCTCTATTTCTTCCTCCGCGAGATGGAGAAGACCCCGGAAGGAGAGCCCACGCGCGGGGTGTGGTTCGAGCGTCCCACCTGGCAGGTGGTGCAGGGCTGGGAGCGGGAGTTGCTCGAGCACGACTTCGGGCGCCGGGAGGTGGGCTCATGAGGCTCAAGAGGTTGTCGCCGCTGGGAGTGCTGGCCCCGAATGGTGAAGGGTGGCGCGACCAACTGCGCGAGGCGATGGGTGACGACGGGTACGTCGTCGCGCGCGAGCTCGCCGAGTCGCTGGTGGAGAAGAAGGCTGACAGGGACGCGGTGTTGGCCCTCGCGGCTGCCTGTCTGTCCACGGCCCAGGGGGGGAGCACGCGCATCCCCATCGGGACCGCGGAAGAGGGGCCGCTGGCTCGGACGTTGGAGGCGCTCGACGTTCCCTTCCGGGTGCGCGCCCGCGCGTTCGAGCTGCTCAAAGATGACCAGGTGGTGGGCGGAGCCGCAGACTACCGGCCGCTCATCGTGGACGCGGGCGCGCTGTGCATGCAGCGGATGCTGGCGCAGGAGCTGGATCTCTGCGGGAGGTTTCGGGCGCGGCTGGCGCGCAAGCCTTCGGCCTGGGACGCGCCGAAGGTGAAGGCCGCACTGGAGGAGCTCACCTCTCGCGCGCCGGTACTGGGTGGGACGGCCATCGAGCTGTCGCAGGAACAGCGCCGGGCCATCGTCGCCGCCGCCCACCAGTCGCTCACCGTCATCTCGGGTGGGCCGGGCACGGGCAAGACGTCCATCGTGGTCTCCATTCTCCGCTTGCTGTTGCGGCTGGGAGTGCCCGTCTCGTCGATCGCCCTGGCGGCGCCCACCGGCAAGGCGGCCAACCGCATGGAAGAGTCGATCGTGAAGTACGTCGAGGGCATCGCGCACCGCTCGGCAGAGGACGAGCTGCTGCTCACCGACCGCCCCGTGCCCACCACCCTGCACCGGCTGCTGGGGTACTCGCCCTCGAATGACCGCTTCCGGCACCACGCGCAGAACCCGCTCGCGCCCTCGGTGGTCATCGTCGACGAGGCCTCGATGATCGATCTGGCGTTGATGAATCAGCTCCTGCGCGCGGTGGGGCCCGAGGCGAAGCTGGTGCTGCTCGGCGACGCGGAGCAGTTGCCCTCGGTCGACGCCGGCGCGGTGCTCCGAGACCTCGTGCCGGTGCACCTGACGACGCCCACCCGCCCGTGGGACGCGCTGGTGGGTACGCAGGGCGACGCGGCCGGGGAAGATCTCCGCGCCGAGGGAGCGGTGCGGCTCACCAGGAGCTACCGCATGAACGAGAACAACCCCGAGGGGCGGAGCATCTACCTTTTGAGCCAGTCGGTGCGCGAGGGCAAGGTGCCGCCGGTGGTGGACGCGCCGCAGGCCACGGCGCATCTCCGCGCGCGGGCGACGGTGAAGGACATCGCGTTCTCGGGCGTTGAGTTGCTGTCGGGCGAGGAGACCACGAAGGACTTCGCGGCGCGGTGGTTCACCGAGCGCATCGCGGCGGCGCCGGGCTTCTTCGCGGCGATCGGTCGCACCTGGCCC
>JAYVNA010000761.1:0-3088 GCA_043758715.1 Archangium sp. | reverse complement strand
CTCGGGGTGGAAAGTCTGGCGCTCACCATTGATCGACTCACGTGACCTGCTCCGTCCTCCTCGTCGACACCAGCGGCACGGCCGGGGCCCGTTACGGCCGCTTGCTGAAGGGCGAGCTGAGCGCGGCGGGTGAGCCGGTGCCGCCCAGCCTCGCCCTCGAGACCGCGCGCAGGCTCGAGCCTCAGCTGATGTTGATCGAGGTGGTCGGGCCTTCGCCCGAGCTGCTCCGGTTGGTGGAACGCGTGATGTCGGACTCGCCGCGCGCGATCGTGCTGTTGGTGACTTCGCCTTCCGCCCGGCAGGTGGCCTTCGAGCTGCTCGATGCCGGCGCGCTCGACGTGGTCTCGGTGCCCGAGCAGCTCACGCCGGAGCTCGAAGCGACGCTGCGAAAGCAGCTGGTGTTGCTCTCGTCGATCTCGATCGTGCGCCACCCGCGCGGCCGCAAGCGCCGGACCTCGGCGGGCCTGCCGATGGTGCGCCCCGACTATTCCGTGGTGGCGATCGCCGCTTCCCTCGGGGGGCCCAAGGCGCTCGCCGAAGTGCTCGCCGATCTGCCGATCGATTTCCCCGCGCCCGTGGTGATTTGCCAGCACATCACCCCGGGTTTTTCTCACGATCTGGCCCGCTGGCTCGCGCAAGAGACCGGGCACCGGGTGCACGAAGCGAGCGATGGGCAGCGGCTGGTGAAGTCGGAATTTTTCGTGGCCCCCAGCCACCTGCACCTGGTCGTGAACCCGAGCGGGGTGATGCGCTTCGACGACAGCCCTTCGATCGGCGGCTTCAAGCCTTCCTGCGATCTCCTGCTGCGCAGCGTGGCGCAGAGTTTCTCCAAACGGGCCATCGGCGTCGTACTGACCGGCATGGGCCGCGATGGCGCGAAGGGGCTGCAGGAAATCCGCAAGGCGGGCGGGCATACGATCGCCCAGGACAAGGCCTCGAGCGTGGTGTTCGGCATGCCGGGGGAAGCGGTCGCGCTGGGGGCAGCTGAAGAGGTGCTCCCGCTCGATGCCATCGGCGCTCAGCTGGTGAGGTGGGTGTCATGACCCTGAGCATCGAGCGCCCGTCTCTCGAGCAACTCGCCGCGCTGCTCCTCGAGCGCGCCGGCCTCAAGATCACGCCCGATGGCTACTACGGCCTGCGCCTGGCGTTGCAGGCCCGCATGCCCGCCCTGGGGATCACCGACGCCACCGAGTACGTCGGCCGCCTCAAGCAGCGCGCCGGCGAGCAGGAACTGCGTTCGCTGATTCCGCTCGTCACCGTCGGCAAGACCGAGTTCTTCCGCGACACCCGCCAGTTCCTCGCCTTCGAAAAGAACGTGCTGCCGCAGGTGATGGAGCGCGGCCGCCTCGAAGGCCGGCAGACCCGGTTGTGGTCAGCGGGGTGCGCCACCGGCGAAGAGCCGTACTCACTGGCCATGGTGGCGCTGGAGCGGGGTGAGACGCCCGCGACCGCCGACGTCTGGGCGACCGACCTCAACCCTGCGGCGACCGAGTCGGCCTCGCGCGCCTTCTTCCCCGCGCGCCGCCTGGTGGGCGTGAGCGAAGAGCGCATCGCCCGGTTCTTCAAGGTGGTCGAGGGCGGCTACGAGTTGGTGCAGCCGGTGCGCGATCTCATTCGTTTCGAAGGCCACAACCTCGCCGCCCCGGTGTGGACGCAGGTGCAGGCGCGATCGCTCGACGTGATCTTCTGCCGCAACGTGATCATCTACTTCGATCAGCCCACCATCGTCGGGGTGATGGAGCGCTTCTACGAGTCGCTGCGCCCCGGCGGGTGGATGTTCCTCGGCTACTCCGAGAGCCTGTTCAAGATCAGCACCCGCTTCGAGATGGTCGAGGTCGGCGGCACCTTTGCCTACCAGCGGCCGCTCGGGACCAATCGCAAGCCGCCGGCCCCGGTGACCAGCGTGGTGCGGCCCTCGGCGCCGCCGCCTCCACCACAGCCCCAGCGATCACCTACCGACGTCGAGTCGGTGCTGCGCAACCTCAAGCGCCAGGCGGCGATCGTGCCGCCTCCGCCGCCCCGGCCCTCGGCGCCGCCGCAGCCGCTCGTGCGCCCCCAGCCCCCGCCCCGCAAGACGCCCGTCGAGCGGCTGGCCGAAGTGGTCGAGGCGATCGAGAAGGGCGACTTCCCCAAGGCGCTGCGCACGGTGCGTGCGCTCGCCGACGAGGAGCCTGACGATCTCGCAGCGCGGCTCACCCTGGGCAACGTGCACGCGTTGATGGGCAACCTCGACGAAGCGCGCGAGGCCTACCAATACGCGCTCTCCCGCGAGGCGCTGTGCGTGGAAGCGCGCCTCTACACCGCGCTCGCCGAGATGCAGGGCGGAGAGCTCGAGCCCGCCAAGCTCGAGCTCACCCGCGCCTTGTTCCTCGAGCCCACCCTGGCGGTCGGGCATTACCTGCTCGGGCAGGTCAATGAACGCCGGGGCGACAACGAGGGAGCACTGCGCGCGTACCGCAACGCCATCTCCCAACGGAAGCAGCCCAAGCATGAGTTGATTGGGCATTTTCCCGATCTGCCGCGCAGCAATGAGGCGATCGCGCAGGCGGCGCAGTACCGGTTGGCGGCGCTCTCAGAGCGGTAGCCAGCGACGTTGCCCCCAGCCTTCGTCGTGGTTATACAGACGCCCCGCCAGTCCATCGGGATTCTCCCGATGCAAGGTGGCTCGAAAGGTCGTCCCCGATGAAAGCCGATATCCACCCTGTCTATCCCCCTGCGCGCATCACCTGTGCCTGCGGGAATATGGTCGAGACCCGTTCCACCCGCGGCTCGTTTGGCGTTGAAGTTTGCTCGAACTGCCACCCGTTCTTCACCGGCAAGTACAAGCTGATGGACACGCAGGGCCGCATCGACCGCTTCAAGAAGAAGTACGACGTGAAGAAGGGTGCTGCTCCCGCCGCTGCGGCCGCTCCGGCTGCCCCGAAGGCGACGACCTAAGTCCCGTCGGACGATCACCAGAAGGCCGATGGGGCTCGTCCCCGTCGGCCTTTTTTCATGTGTGCCCAGCATGGGCGTGGATCGGAGGTGAAAGTCCTCTCGGAAGCTGGTCGTAGCGACCGACACGAACCGCAAGGCGACAAGCCGGGGA
>JAYVNA010000760.1:0-3088 GCA_043758715.1 Archangium sp. | reverse complement strand
AGATCGGGGCAGGTCACCTCACTGATTTTTTGGTCGCCATTGGGTACCTGGTGCAGACCGACGTCGGCATCGCCAACGCACCCCACGCGACCCGCTGGTTCACGGGCCGGGGAGGCGTCGACTACACCGCCGGCTTGTTGTGGACCGCCGAGTCGTGGTCGCTGATGAGCAACCTCACCGCCTCGGTGAAAAAAGGCGCGCCCGAGAAGACCCTGTGGACCTCGATGCAGGAGCGCCCGGCCTGGGGCCCGATCTTCTCGGCCTACATGCACGCGTTCGCTCAGCACCTGGGCCCTGACTTGCTCGCGCGGGTGAACCTGCCCTCGGGCTCTTTCAAGCTGCTCGATCTGGGCGGATCTCATGGGCTGCATTCGATCGGCTTTTGCCGCAAGTACCCCAGCCTCAAGGCGGTGATCGTCGATCTGCCGAGCGCGCTTACCGAGAGCCAGGCCACCATCGATGCGGCGGGCCTGAGCGAACGCATCACGCTGCGCCCGGGGAACCTGCTCGCAGGTGATTGGGGCGAGGGCTACGACGCGGTGTTCTACCTGTCGGTCGCGCACAACCAGACCGCGACCGACAACCAGCGCGTCATCGAACACATCGCGCGGGTGTTGCGGCCGGGCGGGTTGTTGCTCATTCACGAGTACTTGAGCGGCACCAAGCTCGACGTCTACGACGCCGCGTTTCGGTTGACCCTGCTGGTCGAGACCGCCACGCGCACCTACAGCTACGAAGAAATCGGTGGGTGGCTGGCGGCCAGCGGCTTCGAGACTCCGCGCCGCATCGATCTCGAGCCCCGCGAAAAGGGATCGTTGATCGTCGCCACCCGGCGCTGAGCGGTGCTGCGAGGGACGGAAAGGAACAAGGGCGTTTCCAGCGCCAACTCTCCGTGTGTAAACAAAATCCATGAGCATGACCCTTTCGCTCGGGCCCCGGACGTTCACCATCACGAAGCCAGGTGAAGTGAGTGACGCGAGTCACGCGAAAGGAGCCAGGGCGCGACGAGCACGACATGATCGTCGCCCCCGCGCCCCTTGATGCCTTGGGTGCACGTACTTCGTGCACCCTGCACCCCGGGTGTCGGTGGCTGGGTATATGAGGGACTGGTGTCGCGCCGGCTCGTCGTCGTCCCAGACTCAGATCGCGTGGAGCAGTGGCTCCTCGATCAGTCGCGCCAGTCCGACTTCGTCGACTTGAGGGGCGTGTGCACCCTCTCGGAGTTGGTCGAGCGCTGTGACCCCGCGGGTACTTCTGGCAAGGCGCCTGCCGATCCGCTGCTGGTGCGCATGGCGTTCGGCAAGCTCGCGGCCCAGCACGCCGTCACCGCCTTCGGAGTCACCGCGCACTCGGCCGAGTTCGCCGCGCAGGCGCAAGAGCTGATCAATCACCTTCGCGGCCAGGCCATTTCCCCGCGTCAGCTCGAGGCGGCCGCCGCGAAGACCGAAGGCAGCCTCAGTCTTCGCGCCCGTGCGCTGGCTTCGCTCTGGCGTGCCGTCGATGCGTTTCTCGATGAACGCAAGCTGGTCGATCGCGCCGATTGGTGGCGCCTCGCCGCGGAGCAGGTCGACGCGCGTGGACTGCCTGCGTCGTTGAAGACGTTCGAGCGCATCGAGATTGAGCATGTGCACGACGTGCCTCCCTCGCGATTGGCGCTGCTCGAGGCCCTCGCGAAAGCCTGCAACGCCGCCGGAGTTCATTTCGCCTGGCGCTGGCCCGCCAGTGGCCACGCCGCCACTGACGCCTTCATCATCAATACGGTGCGCGAAGTCGAAGCGCGGTGGCAGGCGCTGGAGGTCGAAGTCGCCGCTGACATTCCCGAGGGGCCGCTCGCCTGGATTGGTCAGGAGGTGTTCGCGGAAGACGTGCGGCCTCGCGAGGCGCAGGAGTTGTCTGCGTTCTGCGCCCCTTCCACGCGCGACGAGGCGAGGGAGATCGCGCGGCGGGTGAGGCGATCGATCTCCGCGGGGGTCCCTCCTGAGGCGATCGGCATCGCGTATCGCGATCTCGCAGACGACACCGAGTTGCTGGTCGAGGCGCTCTCCGAGCTGGGTGTGCCCGCCCGCGCTCGCCTGGGCGTTCCGCTCGCGCAGAGCCCGCATGGACGATGGGCGCTGGCGGTGTTGCAGCTGCCGGAGGACGGCTTCCCCTCGGAGGACGTGGCCTCGTTGCTGGAGAGCCGGGCGGTGAAGGTGATCCATGCCGAGGCGAGCGAGCCGCGGCGGGCGTTTCGCGAGGCCGGCATTCGCGATGACGTGGTGGGCGCGACCGGAAAGGGTGCGTATGCCGTGCGCCTCGATTCTCTGGCGGGCCGCGCGCGTGATCAGGAACGCCCGGTGCGGTTGCTGGCCGAGGCAGTCGATCAGTTGCTCGGTTGGTGCCAATCGATCCCCCAGCAGGGCACGGCGCTCGAGCTGCTCGAGGCCTGGTGGGACGTGGTCACCCGGCTAGGGCTGCTCGAGCCCGCGCGGCGGGGGGCCCTGGCGCCGCTCCCGGGCTCGATGTCCGAAGAAGTCGATCGGGCGCTCGCCCGCGACCAGGCGGCCGTGGAAGCCCTCGCCACGTTGCTGGCAGACCTCAAGAACGCGCTCCAACTCAGCGGCCTGGGGCGGCAGTTCATGGAGCGCCGCGACTTCGCCCGCTGGGTTCGCCTCGCCGCCGCGGAGAAGAACCTCGTCGCCCGCGGTGCGCGCGCGGGGGCGGTCTCGCTCATCGATGCCCGCGAGGTGGCGGGTCGAAGGTTCGCCCAGCTGTTCCTCGGTGGCCTGCTCGATGGCCGGTTTCCGGGGCGGCCGCTGCCGCTTTCGCTGATCAGTGAAGAAGAGCGCGGCCTGCTCAACCGCGCCGCCGCGTTGCCGATGTTCCGGACTTCGGTCGGCGAGGGTGACGTGCGGCTGCCCACCCGGCTCGCGGAAGATCGACTGCTCTTTCACCTCGCACTCTCGTCTGCCGCGTCCGTCACCGTGAGCCGGGCCCGCTTCGATGAGGGCGGGCGTGAGCTGCTCGCTTCTCCGTTTCGCGACGCGCTGGCCCGCTGCGTGGCCGACTTTCGCGAAGTCGCCGTGCACCGCGCGACCGTCGCCCGCCT
>JAYVNA010000759.1:0-9592 GCA_043758715.1 Archangium sp. | reverse complement strand
TGTTCCGCCAGCGCCTCGTGAAACTTCTGCGGGTGCGTCAGCGGCCCCATGTGGCCCGTGCCCGCCACGTCGGCCACCCGGACATGAGGGTTGCGTCGGCTGAGCGCCTTGACGATTTCGCGCGAGCCGAGCGGGCTGCGCTCACCCATGGCGAGGGTGAAGGGCACCTTGGGCAGCGGGTGCGCTTCGAACGTGCGTGACGAGAAGAACACCGAGCGCACTTCCTGGAACATCTTCCAGCCTGCCTGGAGGTTGTGCTCGCGCATCATCTCCGGCAGCCGGGCCCACGAGCCTGGGCGGTTCCAGAAGTCGATGAACATCGCGAGCCATTCCTCGGTGCCGCCGCGCGTCTGGTCGGTGAGGAACCAGGTCTCGTCCAGAAAGGTATCGAGGGTGGCGATCGCCTGCGGGTCGGCCGTGCGGTCTTTCTGCAGCGCGCCGAACATCACCGGTTCCCACAGGAACACCGAGCGCACCCGCTGACCCAGAATCGGAAACAGCTCGAGCGCGAGCAGGCCGCCGTACGAGTGTCCCACCAGGTCGAGCGGGCCTTCCTTCGGGAGCTGCGCCACCAGGTGCGCGACGTCTTCCGCCAGCGAGATGGGTTGGCCCCGGGGCACCGGCGCGTGCGGGGGATAGCCGAGGTTCGACGGCGCGATTCGGGTCGCCTCGGGGAGCAGTTCGTCGGGAATCGAGTCCCACATGAAAGGCGCCGTGCCGGTCGAATGGATGAGAATCGTGGTCATGGGTGAGTTGTAATTCGCAACTCAGATGGTGTCACTGGGTTGTTGTTTGAAACTCAGGTGCTACGCTGGGTGTATGGAACGCAAGGAGCTACTCGAGATCTCTCGCGCGGACTGCTCGGTCGCGGGCGCGCTGGAGATCGTCGGCGAGCGCTGGTCGGTGCTCATCATTCGAGAGGCCTTCTTCGGGCTGCGGCGCTTCGACGAGTTCCACCGCACCGTGGGCTGCGCCCGCAACATCCTCACTGCGCGCCTCGGCACCCTGGTCGAGCACGGCGTGCTGAAGAAGGTGCCGTACCAGGACGAAGGTCAACGCGAGCGCTTCGAGTACCGGCTCACGGAGCAGGGGCGCGAGCTGTACCCGGTGCTGCAGGCCCTCCGGCAGTGGGGCGATCGCTGGCTCAATGACGGCCGGGGCCCGGTGGAGATCTTCCATCGCGAGTGCGGAGGCCGGGTGGTGGCGGAAGTGCGCTGCGAGCATGGCCATGGACCGCTTCAGGCGCGTGAAACCGAAGCTGCTGCCGTAACTCGCAAGCGCAGCCGTCGCGTTCACAGCTGAATTTCCTCGTGACCGGATTCCGGAGGCTCACTCGACGCGCGCGCCATGGCCCGACGCGTTAATCAGCAGCGGACACTTCACTGCGTCACAAGTGATGTTGCTGCTCGACGCCACCGCGCTCTTGAGCACCCGGATGCTCGCGGGCGAGCCCCGGGTCGGGGGCCTCGGGGTGCGCTTGTGCCTCGCCGAGCAGCTCGGTTTTCCAACCTTCGGGCCGGCCCACATGTTGACCCTCCACCTGGCCATCGTAGGGACCTCGGGAAGCCCTCGCTGAGTGCGCTGAAAAGACGGGCAAATCGGCAGCGATTTCAACTGCTTGTGGTTCTCTGAAACACCCCTTCAACAGGGTGAAACATGGTATTGGGATTCTCGTGTTTTCGCGCGTTTGTACAGCGCGGTTTCAAGCGAGGAATCACCCCGAGATGGACACTCCGACGCCGCAGAACGACGCCAACGTACCCGCTGAATACAACGCCGCGAGCATCACGGTTTTGGAAGGCCTGGAGGCCGTCCGCAAGCGGCCCGGCATGTACATCGGCGACACCTTCGTGCGGGGTCTTCACCACCTCGTCTACGAGGTCGTCGACAACTCCGTCGACGAAGCGCTCGCGGGTTTCGCGACCAAGGTGCAGGTCTTCATTCACGTCGACAACTCCATCACCGTGGTGGACGACGGCCGCGGCATTCCCGTCGGCCCGCACCCCACCGTGCCCGGCATGGACACGCTCGACGTGGTGATGACCAAGCTGCACGCCGGCGGCAAGTTCGAGAACTCCGCGTACAAGGTCTCAGGCGGTCTGCACGGGGTCGGCGTGAGCTGCGTGAACGCGCTCTCCGATTGGCTCAACATCGAAGTGCAGCGCAACGGCAAGGTCTACCAGCAGCGCTACGCCCGCGGCGTGCCGCAGGGCCTGGTGACCGAGGTCGGCACCACTGAGAAGCGCGGCACCAAGGTGTCCTTCCACCCGGACCCCACCATCTTCGAGGTGAAGGAGTACGACTTCGACACCTTGAGCTCGCGCCTGCGTGAGCTCGCGTTCTTGAACGCCGGCCTGCACATCCTCATCACCGACGAGCGCACCGGCAAGAACCACGACTTCTGCTTCGAAGGCGGCATCATCAGCTTCGTCGAGTACATCAACTCCGCGAAGAAGCCGATTCACGAGAAGCCGGTCGCGCTCAAGGCCGACAAAGATCAGATCCAGGTCGAGATCGCCCTGCAGTGGAACGAGGGCTACGACGAGAAGATCTTCTCCTTCGCGAACAACATCAATACGCCCGAAGGCGGCACCCACCTCTCCGGCTTCAAGGCCGCGCTCACCCGCACCATCAACGCCTACGCCGAGCGCACCGGCTTGTGGAAAGACATCAAGGAAATGCCGAGCGGTGAAGACGCGCGCGAAGGGCTCGCCGCCGTCATCTCGGTGAAGATTCCCCAGCCGCAGTTCGAAGGGCAGACCAAGCAGAAGCTCGGCAACAGCGAAGTGAAGGGCCTGGTCGAGAGCATCGTCAACGAACGCCTGCAGAACTGGCTCGACGAGAACCCTCAGACCGCCAAGAAGATTATCGGCAAGATTGGTGACGCCGCGCGCGCCCGCATCGCCGCCCGCAAGGCCCGCGAGACCGTGCGCCGCAAGGGCGTGCTCGACGGCATGTCGCTGCCCGGCAAGCTGGCCGACTGCCGCGAGAAAGACCCCTCGAAGTCAGAGCTGTACATCGTCGAGGGCGATTCCGCAGGCGGGTCTGCCAAGCAGGGCCGCGAGGCCGACTTCCAGGCCATTCTCCCCCTGCGCGGTAAGATTCTGAACGTCGAGAAGGCGCGCCTCGAGAAGATGTTGAGCAGTGAATTGATTGTCACGCTCATCACCGCGCTGGGCACCGGCGTGCGCGCGGGCAACAACACCGAGGACTACAAGCCCGACGACATTCGCTACCACCGCATCATCTTGATGACGGACGCCGACGTCGACGGCTCGCACATTCGCACGCTGCTGCTGACGTTCTTCTTCCGGCAGATGCCGGAGATCATCGAGAAGGGCTACATCTACATCGCGCAGCCCCCGCTCTTCAAAATCACGCGCGGCAAGAAGGAGCTGTACGTCAAGGACGAGGACGCCCGTGACGAGTACCTCCTTTCGATCGCCTCGGAGCGCACCACCCTCGAGCGCGCGGACAAGTCGACCCTGTCGGGCACCGACTTGAAGGCCCTGCTCTCGAAGGTGATCAAGTACGAGAAGCGGCTCGAGAAGATGTCGATGCGCAAGGACTCGCGGGTGATCGACGCCCTCATTCAGGGCACCACCATCAACGCCGAAGCGCTCAAGAGCAGCGAGACGGCCAACGATCACTTCAACGACATGCTGGAATACCTCATCCAGCGGCACCCGGAGCTCGAGGACTGGTTCACCAAGACCGACAAGGCCGGCAAGCTCGAGAACGGAATCCTCAAGGACGCCGACCCCGAGCACTCGTCGAGCAAGTACACCATTCGCACCGAGGTCAACGGGGCCTCCCGGCAGACGAACATCGACGTGCCGTTCCTCACCTCGCCCGAGTTCCGCGAGCTCGTCGCCCTCAAGGACAGCTTCAAGGCCTTCGGCGCGGCGCCCTACACGCTGCACATCGGCGAGGCGACGTTCACGGCCAACACCTACCAGGACGTCTTGAAGAACGCGCTCGACGACGCGCAGCAGGGCGTCACCATGCAGCGGTACAAGGGTCTGGGCGAGATGAACCCGGAACAGCTCAAGGAGACCACCATGGATCCTTCGGCGCGCACCATGTACCAGGTCAGAGTCGCCGACGCGGTCGAGGCCGAGCGCATGTTCTCGCTGCTGATGGGCGAAGAGGTCGAGCCGCGCCGCAAGTTCATCGAAGACAACGCGCTCAACGCCAGCCTCGATATCTGACCGATGTCGCTTCTCCACGCGCGTTTCCTCGAGCCGGAGTCGCTGCGCGAGCAGCTGCGAACCGTGCCGCCGCAGGTGCTCGAGTCGAGCCTCGACACCGGCACGCTCAGCGACGACGCCGCGGCGGCGCTGGCCGGCGTCATCTTTCGCAAAGGTGAGCCGGGTGGGGTGCTCGACCTCGAGGGCGCCACCGGCTGGGAACCGCGCTTTCACCTCATCGCCTCACTCGCGCTGGGCGACGACGCGCTCGCTTCCCAGTTGCTCGAAGGCGGCTGGCTCGATCGCCGCGGCGTGGGCGAGTTCTCGTTCGGCTCGCTGCCGCTGCGGGTCATCGCCCGGCAGGTGAACCAGACCACCCTGCGCGCGGCCCGCGAAGCGGTGCAGCTCGGGTGGGAATCTGAGCTGGTGAACGTGCTCGAGAGCGGGGCGATGCGTTTTGCCCGCGCGGGCGAAGAGCACCTGGTGCTCCTGCGCAAGAGCGCGCACGCGGGCTCGATGCCCACCCGGGCTGAGGCGCCGCAGATCTCCAACCTGCTTCGCGAAGTGCGGGCCCACGGCGCGACCGACCTCACGCTGACCGTCGGCCTGCCCCCGACCCTGCACGGCGCCTTCGGGAGCAAGGCGCTGGGCGATAGCCCGCTCACCCCCGATGAAGTCGCAGACCTGGTGAGCCCCGTGTTGCCCTCGGCGCTGCTGACCGCGCGCGGCCCGGTGGTGCATTCGGTCGCCTCGACCGAGCTGGGGCGCTTTCGCGTCACCATCACCACCGAACGAACCTTCCGCGCGGCCACCTTTCGCGCGCTCCCGCCCGCCATTCCCACGCTCGATGGCCTGGGGTTGTCACCGCTGGTGCAGGCCCCGCTGCTCGGCCTGGAACGTGGGCTGGTGCTGCTCAGCGGTGAGCCCGGCAGCGGCCGCAGCACGCTCCTCTCGGCCCTGATGCAGCGCTTCGTGAAAGACGGCCGCCACGTCGCCTCGCTCGAAGAGCCGCTCGGGCTGCCGCTCGCGCCCGGCCCCGGCGCTGCCCGCCAATCGATTCTGGGCACCGACGCCGACGCGGTCGACTTCGCGCGCGCCAGCCGCTTGCAGCCGCTCGACGTGGTGGGCTTCGATCTCATCGACGATGCGCTCGCGCTCGAGCTCGCTTTGGAAGCGGCGATGGATGGCCGCCTCGCCCTGTGCGTGTTCCGCGCGCCGAACGTGGGCGCTGCCGTACATCGGGCCGCGGTGCTCGACGCGAAGCATCACCGCCGCCGCGTCTCAGAAGGCCTCGCCGCCTTCGTCTACCAGCGGCTGATCGGCGTCGACGGGAAGCACGTGCTCGAGGTGGACTTCCACCTGCCGTCGGTCGCTTTGCGCCGCCACCTTCGCGCTCAGGAAACCCCGCCGCCGCCCATCGTGTTCGAGGGTGAGCCGGTCGTCTGAGGCATCATCTGAAGCGGGAGGTTCACGCTTCAGGGCGAATAAGCGCAGCGTCACTCGTCGAGCTGCATCTCACCGACTGAATCGGCCTCGACCTGCGTCCACGTGAGCGAGGTGTGCCACTGCCCATCGGGCCCCAGCCGCTTCACCGTCACCCCGTAGCGCCCCGGCGCCAGCGCGGCCTCGAAGCGTCCATCACGGCTGGCGGTGACCGTCACCGCCGGCACCGGGAGCGGAACCGTCACCTCGCGCCTCGCCGCCTCGGCCCACTCGTTGAGTTCGCGGCGCCGCATGAGCGCTGAGAGGCTGCGGGCCAGCAGCTTTCTCTTCTGCGACTCGAGCTCGCGCTGTGCAGGTGGCCTGCGCACCAGCGCCAGCCGGCAGCTGAGCGACTCATCGGTCGCGCGCCGCAGCTCGAGCTCAGCCTCGAACCGCTCGGTGCGCAGCGCCTCGAGCCGCGCGCTCAGCGCTTCTCGCCGGGCCAGCGCCGGCCTCAGCTCGAACTCCGGCACGAAGGAGATCTCCGCGGCCTGGGGCGCGCGGGCGAAGCGGCCTTGCACGGCGCCCCGCTCGACCCGCCCGCACCCCAGCGACGACACCAGCAACACCAGCAGTCCCATTTTCATCACGCGCCCTCCATGAAGCGTCACCGAATTCACGGCCTCTCGAGGAACACCGCGGCGGCGTTCGAGCGCGCGCCGCGATCGTCCCAGACGATGTAGCTGAACGCGTCACGCCCCGAGGAACCGGGCGACGGCGTGTACGTCACCGAGCCGCTGGGCCCCACCCGCACCTCGCCCTGCCGCGGCGGCGTCATGATGGTCAACGAGTTGGGCACCACCACGCCGTCGACGTCGGTGTCGTTCGCGGTCAGGTAGAGCTTGATGGAACCGGGCCCGGTGATCGTCACGTGATCATCGCCCGCGACGGGCGGGTCGTTCACCGGCATCACCGTGATGGCGACGATGGCCGGGTCACTCACCCGTGAGCCATCGGTGGCCGCGTAGGTGAACAGGTCGACCCCGTTGAAGTCTTCGTCAGGCTGGTAGGCGAGCGAGCCGTCGGGGTGAAGGGTGAGCTTCCCGTGCGCGGTGGTGCTCACCAGCACCGCGCGAAGCGGGCCCATGGAGCGCAGCTGATCATTCTTGAGGACACCGGGTTTGGACACCCGCGAGTTGGTGTCTTCCGACACCGTGATGACGTCGTCGCTGGCGGACGGCGGCTCGGGCCTGGTCAGCGCCGCCTCGCCCACGCCCGTTCCCAGGCCCAGCACCAACCCCGCCAGCGTCATTCGTCTCATCGCGCGCCCCCGAATCACTTCGCCACCACCGACTCCAACCGCTGTGCACCGATCGCCAACGAGACGCGCGCCCCGGGCTCGATCTCTGCGCCCACGTTCGGAAAGAACACCGAGCACGAGCCGTCGGCTTTGGGGTGCGCCCGCCGCCAGGCCTCGCCGGCCTGAAGCGACACGCCGCTCTCGGCTCGCAGCGCCGGCCCCAGCTCGAAGAGCTGAGCCGCCTTCTCAAGGTGCAGCACCCTCAAGCGCAGCTCGACCAGCCGACCGACCGCCAGCACGCCCACGTGCTCGACCTCGATGCCGTAGCGCACCCACGCGGGCGCCGCGAGCGCGGTGACCGCCGTCGCCAACAACAAGTAGCTCGACACCTGTGCACGCCCCATGGCTCCCCCTCACCGCGAAGGGAGAGAGCAACGGTCATGCCCGGACGAGCAGGCGGGAGCGGCTCAGGGCTCGGGCGAAATCGATGCGCGCACTTCGACTTTTCCCGCGTGAACCCGGTACCACCTGGTGTCCGCCCCCGCGGCGCGCGTCACCAGCGCAGCGTCGGTGGTGGTGAGCAACGTCTGCGCGCCCGAGTCGGCCAGGTAACCCATCAGGAACGCATTGCGCTCGGGGTCGAGCTCGCTCGAGACGTCGTCGAGCAGCAGCAGCGGCAAAAAGCCGTTCACCTGTTGCAGGTTTTCGATCTCCGCCACCTTCCACGCGAGCACCAGCGCACGGCTCTGGCCCTGGCTGGCGTACGCCCGGGCCGCCTTGTCGCCCAGGGTGATCTCGACGTCGTCAGCGTGGGGGCCTACCGAGGTGAACCCGCGCTCCACGTCGCGCGCGAGCTTCGCGTCGAGGCGGAGGAGCATGCGCTCGGCCAGCTCCGGCTCGGAGGCGGTGGCGAACACCAGCCCTTCGCCGAGGTGGGAGGGCTCGTAGGTCCACTGCGCTTCCATCGGCGAACGGCCGATGCGCTGGAACGCCACTCTTGCGCGTTCGACCAGCGACTCCATCAACGAGCGCCGCCGCACCCACAGCCGCGCACCGAGCTTCGCGAGGGTGCCGTCCCACGCCTGCAGGTGGCTCATCGGAGCGCGGTTCTTCAGCAACTTGTTGCGGCTCTTGAGGGCGCGCACGTACTCGCGGCTCTCGTCGAGATACGCAGGCACCACGTTGAAGACGCTGCGATCGAGGAACGCGCGGCGGCCGTCAGGCCCACCCTTGACCACCGCGAGATCGTCGGGCGTGAAGGCGACCACCGACACGCCGCCGAAGTAGGCGTCGAGCGCCTGGGCCCGCTTACCGTCGACGAACGCGGTGCGGCCCCCGGGTATCACCTCGACGGAGATCTCCCGTTCCGCGCCCGCGATGAGGAACCGGCCGGTGACCTTCGCGCTCGCCTCCCCGAAACGAATGAGCTCACTGAGCTTGTTCGCCCGCAGCGGCTTGAGCGTCGCCAGCAGGTAGAGCCCCTCGAGCAGGTTGGTCTTGCCCTGGCCGTTCTCACCCACTGCGATGGTGGCGTGCGCCGACGGCTCGAGCGTGACGGCGTCGAGGTTGCGAAAGCGCTGGTACGAGAGAGAGAGGAGCTTCACTTCGTCGTCGAACGCACATGGTGCGCCACCTGCCGCACCTCGTCGTCGGTAAACAGGAGCAGCCGGTACGCCTGGCCGCCTTCCACCACGTCGTCGGAGGTCACGAAGAGCTTGCCTGGCTTGGCGCGCTGCTGTTCGGGCCCTCCGTCGACGGGCGGGTCCGTCCAGGGCTCGGTGCGATCGGGCAGCGTCACGAGCCGCCACGTCATCGGCTTGTTCACGCCCCCGTCAAACCGGTTGTCCAGCCCGCCGTCGGGCTTGAGATCCCACTCCGCGATGAAGAGGCCGGTGGTGGTGTACGCCACGGGCCAGCCTCCGAGGTTCTCGTAGTCGATCACCTGAGAGGGCTCACCATGAGGCCCTTCCTTCAGGGCGGCGACGAGCGGGTACCCGCCCGGAAGTGAGTAGATTTGCCCGTCGCGGTAGCCCACCCGGCCCAGCGCGCTGTGTTTCGAGTCAAACCACACCTCGAGCGGCTCACCGACCGTGAGATCCAAAGGGGTGGAGAACCAGCTCGCCGGCGAACCACTGAGCTCCCACGCGTAGAGGTTTCGCGAGGTGACCAGATAGCCGCGAGCCTGCGGGCTGCCCCCATCGGTGGGGAAGTACGTGCCGAGCGGCGTGCGCTCGAGCGCCAGGCTGCGAATCGGCACCGACGGCTCAGGCGTGAGGACGGGCAGGGTGACGTATTCGTCGGGGTCCGAGTACAAAAATTTTTCGGGGTCGGGCACGAAATAGAGGCTGTCGTCAGCGGCGAGGAAGAAGCCGAGCGCACTCCCGTCCACCTTCGTGAAGGCCTCGCCCCCGATGGTGTCGCGAATCAGCTCCTGGCCCGAGGTGACCAGCCTCGGGCCGAAAGCGACCTTGTTGGCCCCCCTGCCCAGGTTCGCGCGCGCCAGATCGCCCGCGCCCGTCACCACCCAGCCGCCGACCCCGTGCACGAAGCCCATCAACCGGGTGCTCTCGTCGACTCTCTGCGCGCCGAGATCCTGCAGCGGCACCCGCCGAAACCCGTTGAGCTGCTCGTTGGGGTCTTCCTTGTTTTCTGCGGTCTGCTGAATCGCGAGGTAGTCGCC
>JAYVNA010000758.1:0-3092 GCA_043758715.1 Archangium sp. | reverse complement strand
ACTGAAGCGCCCTCGACCCGGCGCCCATTCGCGCTGACGGTGATCTCCGCGCCCGCGCGCGCTTCGAGCTGCAGCTCGACGCCTTCTTTCGGCGCCTGCACCTTCAGATCGCCGCCGCCCCAATCGGAGTGATGCGCGTGCAGCTCATAGAGACCAGGCGACGGCACCGGCGCCACGAAGCGGCCCTCGGCATCGGCGACGATCGTATCGCCGGTGGGCGTCACCAGCACCGACACCCCCGGCGCCGCGCGGCCGTACTCGTCGATCACCCGCCCGGAGATTACGGTACCCTTAATCAGCGTCACCGTGATCGGCGTCTCACCGGGCTTCACGCTGACCGGCACGTTGACCGGCTGGTACCCGTCGGCGCTCGCACGCAGCTGATACTCTCCCACCCCGAGCGGGCCGAAGATCACCAGCTCGCCGGTCTGCGCCTTGCGGGTGGTGACCTTCTCCAGGCCGCGGGTGAGCAGCTCGAGGGTGGGCGTCGCGACCGGCTGATCGGCATCGTCGAGCACCGTGGCGGCGAGGGTGCCGCCCCGCTCGAGCGTCAGGGTCAGCTGGGTGACAGGCGCGGCGAGGGTCACGCGCTGAGGCATGGTGGAAAGCTCGCCCGCGAACGCCGAGACGATCAGCTCGCCGGGGTACAGCTCGTCGATCGCCCGAAAGCCCGCCTTCGCTTCGAGCTGGCGCGTCAGGTGATCGCCGGACAGTGAAATGACCGCGTCGACGGGTTTGCCGTTCGACATCACGCGCACCTCGAGCCGCCGCGGTGAAGGCAAGGTGAGCATCACGGGATCGCCGCCGGCCTCCCCCTCGTCTTCCAGCGCCGGCAGCCGCCCCGGTGCGACCGCGCTCACCGCGAACGGCCCCTCGCCCAATCCCTCGACCTTGAAGCGGCCTTCGGCGTCGGAGCTGACTTCCACCACCCGGGCCAGCCGGCGGGAGGTGAGACGCACGGTACCCTGCACGGGCTGACCTGCTTCATCGCGCAACCCGCCGCTGAGCGAGCGGGGAATCGGCAGGAAGAGCTCGACGGGATCTCCGGGCGCAGCGCGCTCTTTGACGCCTTCGCCAAACGACACCGCCCGGCCCCACACCGTGAAGCTGGTGCCCGCGAGCTGCTCGAAGCGGAACTTGCCCTGCGCGTCGCTGCGGGTGGTGAGCGCAGCGATCTGTTCTCCGCGGTGGGTCTCGAGCAGCCCTGCGACCGTGCGGGCGGTCTCGTGCGCATGACACGAGAGCAACCGTTCCTGGCACACGCCGCAGCGCAGGCCGGTGAGGCTCGGTTGGCTGCTGGCGGCGAGGAACACTTCGGCGTCGGCGATGGGCTGACCGTCAGGCGCCTTCACCACCCCGGTGAGCGTCAGCCCCTGCTGGGTGCCGGAGGCGCGCACCTCGACGTTGCGAAACTCCGGGGGCGGCGCGACCGGCTCTTCCACCACCGCCTCAATCGCGGGGGGCCACAACAGGAAGGCCGCCAGCAACGACGCGGCGAGCCCCCCCAGAATGACGAACCACCAGCGGCGCATGAGCGAGATCAGGCTACCCGGATGGACACGCGAACGCGCCCCCCTGTTCCAGCGGGCGCGGCGTTGGCCTGCGAGGAAGCCTCAGAAGTCGTAGCGGATGGCGGCGGTGATTCCGTACACGTTCGCGGCGTACGTGTAGCCAGGCTGGCTATCGACGGCTTCCTTCTTGGCCTCGCGCGGCAAGATGAACTGCGCCTGGCCGGCGAGATCGATCTGCACCGGGTGCTGGAAGATCTCGAGCGGGTCACTGAAGTTGAAGCCGATGCCGCCGGTGATGCCGATGGCGGTGTTGTCCATCAGGTTGGTGCCCTGGGTGTCCTGCTTCGGCACCGGGGTGGGCCGCAAGAACGCCCCCGCCCGCGCCGCGAACCGTTCGGAGATGCGGTACTCCATGCCCGCGCGCACGCCCAGGGTGTCCTTGAAGCCGGGCTTCTGGGTGGCCGAGGTCACGTCGAGGGCCGAGCCCAGGCCGAGCGCTTCCAGGGTGGGGCCGGAAAGATCGATGTTGATGCCCACGTAGGGAGAGGGCGCGTTGCTCCAGTTCTGCCACTCACCATCGAGGGTGAAGGTGAGGTTCTCGGCCGCATCGAAGGCCGCCCCGAAGTTGAGCGTGTGCGGGGTGTAGTGCGCCACGCCCGAGACCGTGAAGCCCAGGGTGCCGATGCCTTCGAGATCGACCTTCGCGGGAATGACGACGTTGAGCTTCATCTCCCACTTGAAGGTGACGCCCAGGCGCAGCCGCTTGAGGGGCTGGAGCGCGATCGAGAACACCGGCGCGACCCGGGTCGCGAGGTACGCGTTCAGATCGCCGCTGTTGACCTGCTTGCTGAAGAGATCGACCGACACGTTCGCGCCGCTGCCGATGAGGTCGGCCAGCGCCTGAATGCCCAGGCCAATCTTGAACCAGTCGACGATCTTGATGCCGGCGCCCAGGTGAAGAATCAGGCGCTCGGGGCTGGCGTTGTAGCGATACCAATACGGGGTGTCCTTGCTGGCGATGTTCACCCGCAGCAGCACCGCGGTCGGCAAGTAGACGCCCAGGCCGAGCGCGAGGTGGTTCTTCACCTTGCCGCCCAGGGGAAACAGCAGCCCCACCGAGGTGCCGACCGAGTCGGGCGCGTTCGCAGCGCTCAGGTCGAGCGGCTTGGCAAGGTCCTTCGACTTCACGTCGGCGGCCATGCGGTAGAACTGGAAGTTGAAGCCGAAGTTGACGTCTTTGTGATCGACCAGCAGCGCCGGGTTGTAGAAAACCGCGGTGTAGTCGCTCGCCTCGGCGGTCATCGCACCGCCCATCGCGGTGGCGCGCGGCCCGTAGCCGTAGGTGTTGAAGACGTCGGCCTGCGCCAGCGTCGCCGCGAGCGCGAAAAGCACCACCGTGAGCCGCATCAAAAACTCCCCCGGGAGCTGTTTAGTCTTCGGCGAAAGGCTGAATGGCCTGCGCTGCGGCGAGTTCCTGCCGCGCTTCGGAAAGCTCGGAGTTCGTCTCGCGCAACCGGTCTGAGAGCACCTGCACGAAGCTCCACAGCAGCTTCACCGCGAGAATCGACTCGCGCTTCATCA
>JAYVNA010000757.1:0-9596 GCA_043758715.1 Archangium sp. | reverse complement strand
CCGGCGTGGCCGGGAGCGCCGTGTTCAAACGTTGGTACTCACAGGTCGAGCCGTTCGCGTTGACCCCGGTCACCCCGGTCAGGAACGCAGCGACCAGGTCATTGCGCGGGAACAGCGTCGGAGCAGGCGTGCTGAAGAGCAGCTCGAGGATCGCCGGGAGCGTGGGGTGGGTCACGTAGGACAAGAACTGGGTGTCGTCCTTCGGCTCTGACGAGTTGAAACGATCCTTGTCTTTGATCCCGATGATCACCTCGTTCACCAGCGGCATCCCGAGCCTCGAGACCTGGGTCCACGCGCCACCTTCACGCGAGGGCCGGTCGTAGGTCGGGTTGGGGTTGATCACCCGCGCCTGTCGAACGCTGGCGGTGGTCCACGCGCCCAGGGTGGTTTGCGTACCCGCGGTCAGGCACGCGATGGGGAGCTCGAGCGCGAAGCTCGTGACGTTCTTCGTGTACAGCGGGTTGGGCACTGCGTTTCGCGCGGCCGGGTCGGTGATCACCGAGGCAGGCGCATTGACCAGGTCGAAGATGGGGCCCACGTTGACGGCAAAGCCTTCGGCCCGCTGGCCGACGAACATGCGCGCCGGCGTGGCGCAGTTCGGGACCGGGAGGTTGATCGTCTGGATGAAGCCGTTCGCGTAGTTTTCGTAGTTCGTGTCGCCACCGTCCGTGTTGCCGAAGGACTTCCGGCCCACGTAGTCGAAGGGCTTGGTGAAGCTGGTGCCGCCGTCAGCCGAGAGGATGGGCTGGACGGTTCCGGTGCGCCGGGGGCCCGTCACCAGGTTCACCGTGTACGTCTCGAGCACCGACAGCTTGGTGCGGTCGCGCGGATCGCCCACGTTGGCGAACGCGACCGGCACGTTCGTTTTCATGCCGCCGTCAGAAGGCCCGATGGGCAGCGCGATGCCCTCGCCGGTGTTGTTGAGGGTGTTGTTGACGCGGAACTGAAAGGTGAGGTCCTCTCGACCGTCGGCGTTGTTGTCGATGTGGATCTCGTAGAGCGCCTCGGGATCGAGGGTGAAGAAGTTGGGCCCGCCGCCCGGCTCCTGCAGCGGCTGATAGTTGGCGATCAGGGTGACGTAGCCGCTGCGCCCCGGCTCGTAGCTGCGAAAGAAGTAGACGTCGGTGCCGTCGACCTTCGGGTTCTTGGTCAGGAAGGGCGCTTCACGATGGCTCGAAGCGAGCGCACTGCCGGCCAGCGCGATCAGCGCGCAGGTCGTGATTCGGGTGACAAAGCTCATGTATTTCCCCCAGGTGGTTGGACTGCAGTGGACAACTAGAGAGCGTCGAAGGCAGCGCGTGCCTTCGTTCGGATCGCGGCGCTGGCGTCGTTCGCCTGGCTGTCGATCACCGCGAGCACCGTCGACCGTTTGACGTCGACGGTGCGTCCTTCGATCTGCTGCAGCGCCCGGCGCGAAGTCTCAGCGCCTTCACTGGCCCTGTGAGGGTCCGGAAATTCGCAGATGCTCAAGATCACGTGCTCGCTGCTGTTGAGCATCACGCAGTACGTGGCGCCCAGGCTCGCGGCAGATTGTTGCCGTTGATCGGTCAGCGGCAGCCCGGCGGCAGTGAGGGCTTCAATCACCTTCGTCGTCGAAGGGTCGGCCCTGTCTCTGTGCGCCCACTCCTGGGCCAGCCGCTCAGAAAGGTTCGGCGTCGCCGGGGGCGGTCCCTCGGACGCAGGAGCGGACGCGGGCTTCGAACAGGAGCTGAGCAGCCCAACAAGGGCGAGCAGTGCAATGCGCATGGGGCGAAGGAATACCTCCGGCCACGCTCAAGCTCCCTGATCGCAAACAGCTACGCGTCTCTACGGCACCACTCGCAGTGAGAAACGCGGGCGAACTCGGGGAGGTGAACTCAGTCGCCGAACGCGTCGTCGATCGAAGTCGCCTTCTTCTTCGCAGCAGGCTTCGCCGCCGGCGCATCATCGAACGCATCATCAGCCGACTTGGCGGGCCCCGAGATCTTGGCCAACTGCGCCTTCGCCCGCTGGTTGTTCGGATCGTGCTTGAGCGCGCCCTGGAACGCCTGCTTGGCCTTGTCGTTGTCGCCGTTGGCCACGAACTGCAGCCCGACGAGCACGTAGAGGTTCGAGAGCTGCCGGCGAATCTCGCCGCCGTACTTGCCCCAGCCGCTCGACAGCCCTTCATCGAGCGCGAGTGCCTTCTGGAAGTTCGCGATCGCCGCCGACCCGTTGTTCGACATCATGGCGTCGTTGGCCGCGTCGTATGAAGCAATGAAGCGGGAGAGCTTTTCGCTCAGTTCCTTGTCGCCGGCCTTCTTGGCGGCCTCGAGGGACGCCTCGGCGTTGCCCTTTTCGTAGGCCGCGAGGATCTGCGAGCGCTTGTTGCTGCCGCCCGACTTGGCCGGAGCGTCTTCTTCGTCATCGTCATCGGTCTTCGCAGCAGCGGCCTTCTTCGGACTGGCCACGGCCACGCGGGGCGCCGCGCTCACCACCGGCGCCTTCGCCACGCTGGGCGCCTTCGCCTGTTCCTTCACGGTGACGGTGTCGTCCGAGACGACCACGTCGTCATCCTGCGCGGCGGGCTGGGCCTTCACGGCAGCAGCGGCGACCTTCGGTTGCTCGGCCATCTTCTTCTTGATGGCTTCGTCGATCAGCTTCGCCTTGTCGCTCTTGTCACCACCGGTCGTGCTCGCCGTCGCAGTCGAGCCGGTCTTCTCGCCCGACATCGTCTTCACCAACGCGAACGCGAGTACTGCGGCGAGGCTGAAGCCGACCGCGCCTGCGAACACCGCGATCTTGAGGGCGGTGCTGCTGGGGGCGGGCGTGCTCGGCTCAGGCCGCGCGACCACCGCGGTGCTGATGCGCGACTTGGCCGCCTTGTCGGTCGAAGGCTTCGGCTCCTTCACCTTCTCGGGCTTCGCCGCGATCACCGGCTGGCCGGGGAGCTTTTCGCCCTTGGCCAACGGACCGCGCAGCCGCAGCAGCGCGTTGCCCATCGCGATCGAATCGCCAGGCTTCACCTCGACCTCGGTGCCGATGCGCTCCTTGTTCACGAAGGTGCCGTTCTGCGACCCGAGATCCTTCACGAAGAACTGCTCGCCCACGCGCTTGATCTGCGTGTGGCGGCGGGAGATCGAGGGGTGCTGCAAACGAAGGTCGCTCACCGAAGCGCGGCCGACCACCACCGTGCCCTGTTTGACCTCGAGCAACTGGCCCGCACCTGGGCCGCGCTCGACATAGAGGAACGCAGGCTTCTGCTCTGAACCCGTGACGCCGTACTCAGCCTGCATTTCCTGATCTGCCTCGGTATCGAAAATGGACGTGGGGATGTGCTCTTCGACCTTCTTCACTGCTCTCCGCCCGCCAGCGCTGTTGCTGGGCAACTGTGCCACGCGTTGGGGTCTGGGATCGTCTGCATGCAACACCTGCTCGTCCGTGATCGGCTCCTGGTGGGAGGGACGCTTGGGGTTGGGGGGCATGCAGGACTCCTTGATGCGGCTGTAAGAGCCGATTTATCGCACATCTGACACCAATGGTTGCCTGTGGGTAAAGTGCCGCCCCTCATGGCTTCCGAGATTCGCGTCTTCAACACGATGCAGCAGGCGAAGGTTCCGCTTCAGCCCCTAACCCCGGGAAAACTGGGGATCTACGTCTGCGGCCCGACGGTCTACAGCTACATCCACATCGGCAACGCGCGGACGTTCACCTCGTTTGACACGGTGGTGCGCTACCTCCGGTATCGCGGTTTCGAGGTCCGCTACGTTCGCAACTACACCGACGTCGACGACAAGATCATCAAGGCGGCGAAGGAAACGGGTGAAGACGCCATCGCGCTCGCCGCCCGGTTCGTGCGCGAGTTCGAGGCCGACGCGAAGCGGCTGAGGCTGTTGACCCCCGACGCCTCGCCGAAGGTCTCCGATACGATCCCGGAGATCGTGGGCATCGTGGAGAAGTTGATCGCCCGCGGCGCCGCGTACCAATCGGGCGCCGACGTGTACTTCGAAGTTCGCAAGTACCCCGAGTACCTCAAGCTCTCGAAGCGCAACCTCGACGATCTGATCTCGGGCGCAGGTGAACGGGAGTTGGTCGGCGAGCAGAAGCGAGACCCGCTCGACTTCGCCTTGTGGAAGGGCGCCAAGCCCGGTGAGCCCTCGTGGCCTTCACCGTGGGGCGCGGGGCGGCCGGGCTGGCACATCGAGTGCTCTGCGATGAGCGCGAAGTACCTGGGTGAGACGTTCGATCTCCACGGCGGTGGGCTCGATCTGATCTTCCCGCATCACGAAAACGAGATCGCGCAGTCGGAAGCGGCGAGCGGGAAGACGCTCTGCAATACGTGGATGCACGGCGGCTTCCTCGATCTCGAAGGCGCGAAGATGAGCAAGTCGCTCGGCAACGTGGTGCGTCTGCGCGACGCGCTCGAGCGGGTGGACGCCGAGGGGCTGCGCTACTTCTTCCTGTCCACGCACTACCGGCAGCAGTTGGCATTCAGCGACAAGTCGCTTGCCGACGCGGAAGCGCGCATGGAGTACTTCTACGAGACGCTCAAGAAGCTCGACGAGCGCATCACGGGGAAGGATTTCGGCACGGGTCCCCTCCACGGAGATCCGAACCGCTTCCTTGCGGAGTTCGATGAACAGGTGAGCGACGACTTCAACTTCCCCGGAGGACTGGGGGTGCTGTCGGGCCTGTTCGCCGAGATCAACCTGCTCACCGACAAGCCGCCCATCAAGGACAAGCCGATGGTCGGGCGCACCCTGGTCGCGCTGCGTGAGGTGGCTCGCAGGCTCTCCGCCGCGCTCGGACTGTTCGAGTGCAACGCGGGTGAGTGGCTGCTGCTGCGCCGCGATCGCCAGGTGATCGCCAAGGGGCTCGATCGGACGAAGATCGAAGAGATGGTCGCGGCCCGGGACGCGGCTCGCGCGGCGAAGAACTACGCCGAGTCAGATCGCATTCGCGCTGAAGCGAAGACGCTGGGCGTGGACCTGATGGACTCGCCCACGGGCACCACCTGGAAGATCGCTGCGTGATGCTGGTGCTCCTGCTGTTGGCAGCGGCTCCGGCGGTCAAGCCGATCGACGCGGCGGAGCTGAGGGGCCACGTGCGGTTCCTCGCCTCCGATCTGCTCGAGGGGCGTGGGCCTGCCACGCGGGGTGATCAGCTCGCGCAGCAGTACATCGCGGCGCAGTTCGAGACGATGGGGCTCGAGCCCGGGGCGCCTGACGGTGGCTGGCTGCAGCCGGTGGAGTTGGTCGGCGTCGACGGCCACCCCGACACCCTCGAGGTGCAGGGGCACAGTGCGTCGATCTCCCTCGCGCACAAAGAGGACTTCATCGTGGTGTCCGGTCACCAGGAGAAGACCTCGAGCGTCGAGAACGCCGAGCTGGTCTTCGTGGGCTTCGGCATCACCGCACCGGAGTTCAAGTGGGACGACCTCAAGGGCGCCCGGCTCGCGGGCAAGGTGCTGGTGGTGATGAACAGCGACCCCGAATCGGACCCCTCGATCTTCGGTGGCCGCGCGCGGCTCTGGTACGGGCGCTGGGGCTACAAGTACGAGCAAGCGCGCAAGGCGGGGGCGGTGGGGTGCCTCATCATTCACACCACGCCGTCTGCGGGTTACCCCTGGCAGGTGGTTCAGACCTCGTGGACGGGTGAACAGTTCGAGCTCCCCACCAGCCCAGGGCCGCAGCTGCAGCTCAAGGGCTGGCTCACGGAAGACGCGACCCGGAAGATCTTCACGCTCGCGGGAAAGGATCTCGACGCGCTGCGGGCCCTCGCGCTCACCCGAAAGTTCGCGCCGGTGCCTCTGGGGATCACGCTCTCGGGTCGCTTCACCAACGCGGTGGCCCGAAAGACGAGCGCCAACGTGCTGGCGGTGTTGCGCGGCTCTGATCCCGTGCTCAAGAACGAGGTGGTCGTCTACACGGCCCACCACGATCACCTCGGCAAGAAGGAGGGCGGGGCGCCGGGCGAAGACGTCATCTACAACGGCGCCGTCGACAACGCGTCCGGGGTGGCGGCGCTGCTGTCCATCGCGCGCTCACTCAGCTCGATGCCCCGCGCGCCCAAACGCAGCGTGCTCTTCGCGGCGGTCGCAGCAGAGGAGCAGGGGCTGCTCGGCTCCCAGCGGCTGGTCGAACACCCGCCGTTCCCGCCCGGACGAATGGCGGCGGACCTCAACCTCGACGGCCTCAACATCTGGGGCCGCACTCGGGACCTGAGCGTGATCGGGCTGGGAAAGTCTTCGCTGGACACCCTGATCGTCGAGTTGGCGAGGCAGCAGGGGCGCACGGTGAAGCCCGACGCGCTGTCCGATCGCGGGTTCTTCTACCGATCTGACCAGTTCAGCTTCGCCCGGGTAGGGGTTCCCTCAGCCTACTTTTCCAGCGGGCAGGACTTCATCGGCCGCTCTGACGAATGGGGCCGGGTGCAACGGGAGCAGTGGGAAGCGACCCGCTACCACCAGCCTTCCGACGATCTGACCGACAGCTGGGACTTCTCGGGCGCGGTCGAGGACGTGACGCTGTTTCTCGAGTTAGGCGTGGCGGTGGGCAACGCGCCCTCGATGCCGACCTGGACGAAGGGCGACGAGTTCGAGGGCGAGCGCAAGCGTTCGATTGAGCGTTTGGGCAGGCCTGCACAACCCTGACAGCCCGCTGTCACCCGCCGGGTTAAAAGGGCGCATGGCTGAGTTCAAGCTGGTCAGCGAGTACGTCCCCCGCGGCGACCAACCCACGGCGATCAAGGAGTTGACCGAGGGCGTGACCCGCGGCGACGAGCACCAGGTGCTGCTGGGCGTCACCGGATCGGGCAAGACGTTCACCATCGCCAATGTGATTGCCAACACCGGCCGGCCGGCGCTGGTGATCGCGCACAACAAGACCCTGGCGGCGCAGCTCTACGGCGAGTTCAAGCAGCTCTTCCCCGAAAGCGCGGTCGAGTACTTCGTCAGCTACTACGACTACTACCAGCCCGAGGCGTACGTGCCGTCGTCGGACACGTACATCGAGAAAGACTCGTCCATCAACGAGCAGATCGAGCGCATGCGCCACTCGGCCACGCACTCGCTGCACACCCGCGATGACGTGATCATCGTGGCGTCGGTCAGCTGCATTTACGGCCTTGGGACCGCGCGCGCGTACGTCGGCATGGCGGTGAAGCTGGTGAAGGGCGACGAGCTGGGCCGCGATACCGTGATGAAGCAGTTGGTGGACTGCCAGTACGAGCGCAACGACATGGACTTTCATCGCGGCACGTTCCGCGTGCGCGGCGATACCCTCGAGATCTTCCCGATCTACGAAGAGGACCGCGCCGTTCGGGTCGAGTTCTTCGGCGACACCGTCGATCGCATCAGTGAGTTCGACCCGCTGCGCGGGGTGACCATCGGTGACGTGGCGAAGATGACCATCTTCCCCGGCAGCCACTACGTGACTGAACCCGATCAGCGGAACATCGCGATTCGGAACATCCGGGTCGAGCTGCAGGAGCGCCTCGCGGAGCTCAAGGGGCAGAACAAGCTGGTCGAGGCGCAGCGGCTCGAGCAGCGCACCATGTTCGATCTCGAGATGATGGAGCAGCTCGGGTTCTCCAACGGCATCGAGAACTACTCGCGGCATCTGTCGGGACGCGCGCCGGGCGAGCCGCCTCCGTGCCTGCTCGATTATTTCCCGAAGAACTTTCTGGTGGTCGTCGACGAGTCGCACCAGTCGATTCCGCAAATCGGCGCGATGTACCGCGGCGACCGCAGCCGCAAGGAGACGCTGGTCGACTTCGGCTTCCGGCTCCCCAGCGCGATGGACAACCGGCCGCTCAAGTTCACCGAGTGGGAGCAGTTCAGCAAACAGCACATCTACGTCTCGGCGACTCCCTCGGAGTACGAGATCAACAAGGCGCGCGGCGTGGTGGTGGAGCAGGTCATTCGCCCCACCGGGCTGCTCGACCCGATCATCGAGGTGCGCAAGGCCGGCAACCAGGTCGACGATCTGCTCGAGGAGATTCGCATTCGCGCGAAGAAGGGCGAGCGGGTGCTGGTCACCACGCTCACCAAGCGCATGGCTGAGGATCTCACCGAGTACTACGCGGAGGTCGGCGTGAAGGTGCGCTACCTGCACGCGGACATCGACGCGATCGAGCGCACGGCGATCATTCGCGATCTGCGCAAGGGCGTGTTCGACGTGCTGGTGGGCATCAACCTGCTGCGGGAGGGCCTCGACATTCCCGAGACGTCGCTGGTCGCGATTCTGGACGCGGACAAGGAAGGGTACCTGCGCTCGCACGTGTCGTTGATTCAGACGATGGGGCGCGCGGCGCGGCACCTCGAGGGCAGGGCGATTCTGTATTCGGACTCGATGACCGACTCGATGAAGAAGGCCATCGATGAGACGGATCGCCGGCGGGAGATTCAGCGGGCTCACAACAAGGAGCACGGCATCACGCCGACGCAGATCAAGAAGGCGATCACTGATTTGTCGCAGTTCCTCTACGACGGGGATGCGATCAATCTGCCGCTCGCGGCCGAGGGCGCGGCTCCGCTGACCAAGGAGGAGATCGCCAAGCTCATCAAGAAGAGCGAGACCGCGATGATGGCGTTCGCCGATGAGATGGAGTTCGAGAAGGCGGCGGTGGAGCGGGATCGGTTGATCGTGCTCAAGGACATGGATTTGGGGATCAAGCCAGCGCTGAGGTCGTTGTTGTCGGACTCGAAGGAGGGAGACGTCGAGCGCGGGAATCAGCGGAAGAAGCAGCCGAGGAAGTACCGGCGAAAGCGCTAGTGCTCTCCCTCTCCCCTCCAGGGGAGCGGGTCGGGGTGAGGGGATAACGTTTTCATCTTCTGGACGATCGTCTCGAGAACGGCATGGAGTCGAAGCACCACATCGTCATTCCCGAATCTCAAGACGGTCCATCCGAGATCGCGGAGGTACTCATCGCGCGAGGCGTCGTACCCGGCTTTGTCTTGATGCCCTGCGCCGTCGAGTTCGATCCCGAGGTGCAAGGAAACACACCCGAAATCGAGAAAGTACGGAGGCTCAGGGTGCTGGCGTCGGAATTTGAAACCCAGCATGCGGCGGTCCCGAAGCCAGTGCCAGAGTGCTTTCTCCTGCGGCGTTTCTCGTCTTCGCAACTGCCTGGCTCGCGCACTGTCTCTCTTCATACGAGGCAGACCAGCAGGGGCTATGCCATCCCCTCACCCCGCCCCTCTCCCCTGCCGGGGAGAGGGAGACCCCGATGACGATCCTCGAGGAAAAGCTCGACGCGCTGCCAAACCAGCCCGGCGTGTACCTGATGAAGGATCGCACCGGCCGGATCATCTACGTCGGCAAGGCGGTCAACCTCCGCAACCGCGTCCGCAGCTACTTCAACGCCGGCTCTTCCGACTCCCGCGCCTTCGTTCAACTCCTCGATCGCGTCCTCGTCGACATCGAGACCGTCGTCGTCCGCACCGAGAAGGAAGCCCTCCTTCTCGAGAACGAGCTGATCAAGAAGCACCGCCCGCGCTTCAACGTGCAGCTGCGCGACGACAAGCAGTACCTCTGCCTTCGCCTCGACACCTCGCATGCATACCCCCGCCTCGAGACTGTCCGCCGCCCGCAACGCGACGGCGCGCGCTACTTCGGCCCCTACTCGAGCGCCTCCTC
>JAYVNA010000756.1:0-3094 GCA_043758715.1 Archangium sp. | reverse complement strand
CCCGGGGCCCCGGCAAGGAACTGCAGGCGCTGCGGGGCGAGCTCGACAAGGTGAAGACCGAGCTGCGGGCGCTGCAGGAGAAGGTCGATTCGAAGAAGCGCTGAGGCTCACTTCAGCTGGGCGGGCTGACGAATCTGGCTCAGCTTGTCCGCCTGGGGCGAGGGCTCCGGCCTTCGCTCTTCGATCTTGCCGCCACTTTCAGCCGTCTTGGTCACCACCGACTGATCCGACTTGAGGCCCAGCTTCATCCGCGCCAGCGCCAGGGCCCGATGACACCGCTGGTTCGAGGGCGCCTGATCGACGCAGCGCTTGAACACGTCGTGCGCGGAGGCGAGCCGCTCCTTGCTCGGGGCGCCCTCGCCCAGAATGCCCTCGGCGTAGTCGAGCTCTTCAGAAGCCCCTTCGAATGGGCTCTGCGCGTCGTCGCTCGGCATCACGGCAGCCGGGTTCGTTTCCGCGACCTGCGGCCGTTCGGGGCTGGGCGGACGGGGCGCCGGCACCGCGGGTGAGGGCAGCACGATTCCCGGGTCGCGCTGCCGCGCCAATGCGGGTGGAAGCAGCCGGGGAGCGTTCATCGGAGGGTCCACCGGCGCGCTCACCACCGGCGACGGCAGCGGCACCACGGAGGGAACGGGAACATCGCTGAGCAGCAGGCGCGAGAGCGCAAACGCTCCACCGAGCACCAGGAAGCAGACCGCCGCCAGCAACCACGTCGTCCTCACGGTTCAGCTCACCTGGGTCCCGACCACGTCTTCGTAGGCAGTCACCACCGCGGCGATGTCCTGCCCGCCGTGCCCGGTGGCGCGCGCGAAGTTGTAGGTCTCCCGCAGCGAGGCCGCGGTGGGCGTCGGCACCTTGTGGGCGGCCGCGTTGTCGAGAAACAGGGTCAGATCTTTGTGCATCAGGTCGATGGAGAAGTGCGTGGTGAAGTCGCGCTCGAGGATCGCCTTGCCCTTGAAGTCGAAGTACGGCGAGCGGAAGCCCGAGGCCTGCACCACCTCGATCAACTTGCGCGGGTCGACGCCCGCTTTCTTCGTCAGCAGCAGGCCCTCGCTGAAGCACTGCAGCATGCCGGCGATCAGCGCGTTGCCGGCCAGCTTCACCTGCGTGCCCGCGCCCACCTCGCCGCAGTGAATGACCTTTTCCCCGACCGCCTGGAAGATCGGGGCGGCGCGTTCCAGGGTCTGGGCGCTGCAGCCCGTCATGATCACCAGCGTGCCTTTTTCGGCGCCGCTGCGAGAGCCGGTGACCGGCGCATCGGCGAAGTCCACGCCTCGGGCTGCGAAGCGCGCCGCGAGCGATTCCACCAGGGGCACCGAGACCGTCGAGAAGTCGATGAAGAGCTGACCCGCCCGAGCGGTCTGCAACAGGCCCTCAGCCACGCCCTCGAGCGCGGCGGGGTCGGCCACGCACGTGCAGAACGCGTCGACCTTCGAGGCGAGCTCCGCCGGGCTCGCGGCCACCTCCACTCCGTCAGCCTTCAGCGCTTCGGCGCGCGCGGGCGTGCGGTTCCACACCACCACCTGGAACCCTTTTTTCTGGAGGTTCTTCGCCATGGGGGCACCCATGGTCCCCAGCCCCAGGAATCCGACGCGCGAAATGGCCATGGTGGGGCGAGTAGCAGAGGACGGACTGGCAGGGGAACTCCCCCCTTCGGCACGGGCGCGCTAGAAGGACTCTGGTCATGCCGCTGCGTTTCTTCCGCAAAGAGGAGTCGAGCCCCGCGCGCCGCGAGCGCCAGGAGCAGCTCCAGAAGGCCGTGGTCGACGGCTTCCGCCAGCTTTCTGATCTGCTGAAGCGGGCCGCTGACGCCATCGAAGCGAGCCGGCTGCAAAAGAACGGCTACGACAAACAGGAAAAGTTTCTCGAGCGCACGCCGCCCGCGCCGCCCAAAGATCGGCCTCGATGATTTTCTACCGGGCGTTTCGCGCTCTGACCTCGCTCACGCTGCGCTTGTTCTTTCGCCTCGAGGCGCCCGTCGATCCGTCGGGGGGCCTCCTGCTCGAGGGACCGGTGATGTACGTGGGCAATCACCCCAACGGCCTCATCGACCCCGGGCTGATGCTCATTCTCGCCCAGCGCCAGGTCACCTTCCTCGCGAAGGAGCCGCTGTTTCGCATGCCGGTGCTGGGCCAGATCATGCGCGGGATGGACGCGTTGCCGATCTACCGGAAGCAAGATGGGCCCGGCGACACCACCAGGAACGAAGGCACGCTCACCGCTTCGGTCAACGCGTTGGTGCAGGGCAGGGCGATCACCCTGTTTCCCGAAGGCAAGAGTCACAGCGAACCGCAGCTGGCCGAGCTCAAGACCGGCGCGGCCCGCATTGCCCTCGAGGCCGCGCGCCAGGGAGCTTTGGTCAAGCTGGTGCCCGTGGGCATCACCTACGAAGCGAAGAACCGGTTCAAGAGCCGCGTGCACGTGCAGGTCGCGCCTTCCATCGCGGCCAAGGACTTCCTCGAGCAGCCCGGCGAAGCGCCGCACGACGCCGCCCGCCGCTTCACCGACGCCATCGCCACGGCCTTGCGCCAGGTGACCCTCAACCTCGAGGCCTGGGAAGATCTGCCGATTTTGGAGACGGCCGAGACGCTCTACGCGCTCGCGAAGGGAGAGGCGGCGGTCAGCGTCGAGCGGCGCCAGGCCTTCGCGCGGGGCATGTCGCTCCTGCGGGAAGAACAGCCGGAGCGCTTCGCGCGGCTCAAGAACCAGCTCGCCGAGTATCGCGCGCGCCTGCGGCTGCTCTCGATCTCACCTGACGATCTCACCTCGCAGTTCCGCCCCGGCACCGTCGCGCTCTTCATTCTGCGCAACCTCTTCTCGGTGCTCTCGCTGCCGGTGGTGCTGCTGGGCTGCTCGCTCTTCGTGATTCCGTATTACCTGCCGCTGCTCGCGGTGAAGGTGACGAAGCCGGAAGACGACACCGAATCCACCGTGAAGGTGCTCACGCTGTTCTTGTTGGCGCCGCTGTGGTGGGCGTTGCTCACCGGGCTCGCGTGGTGGGCGGGAGGCTGGGCCTTCGGGCTCGCCACCTTGCTCGGCGTGCCGCCCCTGGCGCTCTTCACCCGCTACTACCTCGAGCGCCGCGCCGCGGCGT
>JAYVNA010000755.1:0-3097 GCA_043758715.1 Archangium sp. | reverse complement strand
CTGCTGGCCGGTCTGGCCGCGCGCGTAAAACGTGCGGGAGACCTGCGCGCCGCCGAAGGAGCGGTTGCTCAAGTGACCGCCGTATTCGCGGGCGAAGGGAACGCCCTGCGCCACGCACTGGTCGATGATGTTCACCGACACTTCGGCGAGCCGGTACACGTTGGCTTCACGCGAGCGGAAATCTCCGCCCTTGACGGTGTCGTAGGCGAGGCGGCGAACCGAGTCGCCGTCGTTCTGGTAGTTCTTCGCCGCGTTGATGCCGCCCTGCGCGGCGATCGAGTGCGCACGGCGCGGCGAGTCCTGAAAGCAGAACGCTTCGACCTGGTACCCGAGCTCGGACAAGGTGGCCGCGGCCGAGCTACCGGCCAGCCCCGTACCCACCACGATGATCTTGAACTTGCGCTTGTTGGCCGGGTTGATGAGGGCGACCGACTGCTTGTACTTGGTCCACTTCTCTTCGATCGGCCCAGCCGGAATCTTTGAATCGAGCTTCATGGCTTGATGAACCCCAACAGGACTGCGAGCGGAATGGAGGCGAACAGGGCGCACAGCCCGTAGCCGATCACGAGGGAAGCCTTGCGCAGCGCCGGGGTCCACTTCGCGCCCCAGGCGCCCAGGTGCTGAAAGAGGCTGTAGATGCCGTGCGAGAGGTGCGCGGCGAGCAGCACCATCGCGGTGATGTAGAGCATCGCGATCAGCGGCTGCTGAAAGCCCATCACCAGCATCGCGTAGGCGTCGTGGTGACCGTCAGCGGTCAACGCGGTGGGCTGGGGGCCGGTGACGTTCCAGGTGAAGTGGGCCAGGTGGTAGAGGAAGAAGAAGAGGATCACGAGGCCGCTGAGCATCATGGTCTTCGAGGCGGTGCTCGCCGGGGCCTTGGACTCATGCGCGTAGGCGATGGGGCGGGCGGCACGGTTGAGCTGGGTGCTGCGGGCCGCGAAGAAGAAGTGCAGCGGCACGCCCAGGAGCAGCGCGAGGCGAGTCGGCCACACGAGCAGCGGCGTGGCCTGCAGGGTCGCCGCGTAATGATTGAACGCGTCGCGCCCGGCGAAGGTCAGCAGGTTGCCCGCGATGTGCCCGACCAGGAACAAGCCGAGGCCCAGCCCGGTGATGGCCATCATGTACTTCGAGCCCACCGAGCTCATGAGGAACTTCGTGATCGATCCGAGGAAGGAATCTCCCCCCGAATCGCGCTTCAACTCCATCGCATCTGCCATCGCTCAAATCCTTCCAGGAGAGGGGAGTTCGCCTACGCCGTTCCTTGGTAACGCGGCCTGCGCGAATCAGGCGGTCGTTTGCCGTCAGGTGCCTGAATCGACAAGCGAAATCGTGTGCGCGCGCAGTAGGAAACGTGATGCCTCGTGCAGGCGCCGCCACCTCTGGTAGGCGGGAGTCGTGACGAAGGAGCCCCCCGCCGGAAAGCGTGTCGCATCACCGGGTGAGCGCTTCGAGCCCGAGCCCAAGGTGCCGCTGGTGGCTGGTGCCCTGCTCGTGCTCGGGGCGATGCTCCCCGGAACCATCGTGATTCCGGTGGTTCGCAGCCTGGTGACGGCCGGGTGGCCGGGTTCCGAGTGGTTGATGCACGCCTTCCTGGCGGTGAACCTGCTGGGCGCGGTGGTGGGTGGGCCGCTGCTGGCCGTGCGCGCCGAACGCATCGGGCGGCGACGGCTGGTGGCGGGTGTCTCGGCCATGCTCGATGGCGCGCTGCTGTTGGCCGTCACCCTCTATCCGCCGGCGTGGTTGCTGCTGGCGCTGCGCTTCGTGCAGGGCTGCGTCTACATCGCGGCGGTCTCCATCTTGATGGGCACCATTCGCCGGCAGTCGAAGTCGGCGGCGGCGATGGGGGTGGTGGGCTTCTCGGTGGTGCTCTCGATTCTGGTCGGCATTCCCCTGGGCGCGATCCTGGCGAAGACCAGCCCGACCCTGCCGTTGCTCGTAGGAGGCGTGATCGGCGTCCTCACCGGGCTGGTGGCATTGGTGGTGTTGCCGAAGTCGACGGACGCGGAGCAGTCGCGGGTGACCTTCCGCTCCCTCATCTTCGAGGCGCCGTTGCTGCGTGCGCCGACGATCGTGGTGGGGCTCGAGCGCTTCGCGGTGGGCGCCTTCATCGTGCCGCTGCAGCTCTACGGGCATCACGTGCTGGGCGTGCCGGACTCGCGCATCAACGGCTGGTTCTCGGCGTTCCTGGCGATCTTTGCGTTGGGCACCTGGCCGATGGCGCGCCTGGGAGATCGGGTCGATCGCTGGAAGCTGATCGCCCTGGGCGCGGTGCTCTACGCGGCCTCGTACGTGCTGCTGCCGTTCATTCCGGTGAGTGCGATCGTCGCGGTGCTCTGCATGGCGGGGCTGGCGTCGGCGGCAATCTACGGGCCGAGCCTCGGGTTGGCGGCGCAGGCCGTGCCCGACACCGCGCGCGCGTCAGCGATGGCGGTGCTCAACGCGGCGGGCACGCTCGGCATGTTCCTGGGGTCGACCCTCGCGGGCGGTCTGTCAGGCGCGCTGCTCTCGCTGGGGTACTCGCGGGAGTCGGCCTACACGACGGTCTTCGTGTCCGCCGGTGTCCTTCAGTTGATCAGCGTCGGCGTTGCTCTGACCGCGGGGCGCCGGTTGCTGGCTGTCAGGACATAGAAATAAAGAGGGACAGGCTACTTTTCGCTCAGGCGGTGACCGACTTTCAGGGGGAAAAGTAGCCTGTCCCTCTTTGTTTCACCTCGAGTCAGCGCCAGGTGATCACGCGGGCGGGGAACTTCGCCTTGAGGTCCTTCTCGATCTTCGCGCGATCGCCCACCAGCACCACCGTGAAGCTCTCGGGGTCGAACTTCGCCGCGGCAGCCGCAAGCTCGGCCAAGGTCACCTTCGCGCGGCGCGCACGAGCTGCTGCCATCTCAGCCGGGCCCAGGTCTTCCATCGCATCGCTCAAGAGCGCGCCCAACGCAGACGAGCCCGAGGCGAACGACTCGAGCTGCTGACTGTCGAGCAGTGAGCGGGCCTTTTCCAACTCCACGGGTTCGAGGCGAGTGATGCCCGAGAGCTCCGCGAGCAGTTCGACCAGCGCCGGCGCCGTGACCTCGGTCTTCACAGAGGTGGAGACCAGCAG
>JAYVNA010000754.1:0-3105 GCA_043758715.1 Archangium sp. | reverse complement strand
TGGCTGACCTGAACAAGATTCGCCGGGCGCGAATCGAGAGCATGCGCAGCTGTGGGCTCTCGATGGCCAAGGCGCTCGCGATCAAGGACCTCGCGCTCAAGTGCGCCGACGGCACCGTGCCCCCCGCGAAGGCTCTGCACACCATGGCCGATGACGACATCGTCGAGCGGGTCAGCCAGGTGCGCGGCATCGGACGTTGGACGGTCGAGATGATGTTGATGTTCCGCATGGGTCGGCTCGACGTGTTCCCGGTCGATGACTTCGGCGTGCGCAAAGGCTTCACCCTGCTGCGAAAGCTGGCCAGGCCCATCACCCCGAAGACCCTGATGCCCGAGGGCGACGCGTGGCGGCCGTATCGCAGCGTGGCGAGCTGGTACCTGTGGCGAGTGGCCGATGGCCTCTGAGCCGAAGAGCGAGCTCGAGGCGCTGGGCTACAAGCAGGAGCTGCTGCGCGACATGGGCGCGTTTCAGAACTTCGCGCTCAGCTTTTCAGTCATCTCGATTCTGACCGGGGCCGTGACGCTGTACGGCGCGGGGCTCACCTCGGGTGGACCGCGGGTGATGCTGCTGGGCTGGCCGCTGGTGGCGATCTTCACGGTGGCGGTGGGCGCGTCGCTGGGTGAGCTCGCCTCGGCGTTCCCCACCGCGGGCGCGCTGTACCACTGGAGCTCGATTCTCGGAGGACCGGGCGCGGGCTGGGGCACGGCGTGGCTCAACGTGCTGGGCCAGTTCGCGATCACCGCGGCGATCGACTTCGGGCTGGCGGAGTTCCTCGCGCCGCTGCTCGGCCTCGAGGGGCGCGGATGGCTGTTGCTGATCTACGCGGCGCTGCTGCTCAGTCACGCGGTGCTCAATCACGTGGGCGTCAAGGTGGTGGCGGCGCTCAACTCGGTGTCGGCCTGGTACCACGTGCTCGGCGTGATCGTGCTGGTGGGCGCGGTGATGGTGTTCGCGAAGAAGCAGCCGCTGTCGTTTCTGCTCAGCGAAGTTCCGCCTCTCAAAGACGCGGTGCTACCGGGCTTCCTCGCGGGGTTGCTGCAGGCCGGGTGGACGTTCACCGGCTACGACGCTTCCGCGCACGCGTCCGAAGAGACGAAGGACGCCGCCCGGAATGCGCCCAAAGGCATCTTGATGGCGATCATCGCGAGCGCGATCGCGGGCTACGCGATGTTGATCGTGATCACGCTGGCGATCGGTGATCTGCCGTTGACCCTGGCCTCGAAGAACCCGTTCATCTTCGTGCTCGAAGGCGCGTTGGGCACCGGAGGCACCGTGCTGGTCTGGGTCGCCGTCGGCGCGATGTGGTTCTGCGGGCTCGCGTCGATCACCAGCAACTCACGCATGCTCTACGCGTTCGCGCGCGATGGCGGGTTGCCGTTCTCGAAGTACCTCGCGCGGGTCTCGCCGCGTTTCCAGACGCCGCACGTCGGAGTCTGGGTCTCGGTGTGCGTGGCCTTCGCGCTGGCATTGTTCGCCGAAGGGCTCGCCGTCATGGCGGCGCTCTCGACGGTGGCGCTCTACGCGAGCTACGGCTTGCCGGTGCTGCTGGGCCTCATCGCCAGGAAGAAGGGCTGGCCGCGCGTGGGGCCGTGGACGCTGGGCAGGTTCGGTCCGGTGATCAACGTGGTGGCAGTGCTGTGGGTGGTGTTCATGGTGGTGGTGATGTCGCTGCCGCCGAACCTGCTCGCGGGCAAGACGTTCCTCGCCACCTGCGCGCTGCTGCTGGTCGCGTGGTTCGGAGGCGTGCGCAACTCGTTCAAGGGTCCCGTGCTGCCGATGAGCGCGGACTGAGAACAGCCCAGGGCTGCTTCAGGTCGTCGAAGCGGCGTTCACCCCGAGCTGGCCTTCGCGCAGCGTGAACAGCGTCAACGTGATCGCATACGCGCCGATCACATCGATCGTGTAGTGCAGGTGCGCGAAAAACACGCTCATCACCACCAGCACGTGCGCCGTCAGCATCACCGCGCGCAGCGCCGGATAGCGCCAGACGTAGAGCAGCAACAGCAACGTGGTCGCGGTGTGGCCCGAGAAGAACAGGTCCTTGGTCAGGTACACGCGCGCGCCCGCCCCGGTATCGAAGAACCCGAACGGGGTGATCATCTGCAGGAACGCGTGGAGGCGCGTCTCGAAGCTCATGCCCGCGTGCACGTCGTCACCCTGCACCGGCCCCAGGCCCGTGGCCATGATGCACACGCCGCGGACCAGCGCGATCAACCCCGACGACACCATGTACCGAATGAAGCGCTCGGAATCTTTCGCGAGCAGCCACAGCGCCACCGGCACGTACGCCACCAGCCAGAGAATGTAATTGTACCGGTCGACCCACGGCACGTACGGCACCCACTCGAGCACCGCGTCAGGCAGCCGGGGCGCTGACCTCGCCTCCGCCCACAGCGCCATCCACATCATCGCGAAGTAGCAGGCGACCCTGAACGCGAGGCTGCCGGCGAGGCGGGCGATGAGGCGGGAGTTGAAGGCCACGAAGCGCCCGCTCCTAGCAGATCACTTCGCGTCGATCTGAGTCCAGAACACCGGCCCGTTGCCCTTGTGCTTCGCGGCGTACATCGCGGCGTCGGCCTTCTCGAGCAACTCCTGCGCGGTGTGGCCGGCCTCCGGGAAGACGGAGATGCCGATGCTGGCGCTCACTGCGACCTTCAGGCTTCCAGAACTGCAGGGGGCGCTGACGATCGCCGTCAGCTTCTGGGCGACCGCGAGGATCACGGCGTCCTCTTTCGCCTCCATCATCAGGAAGAGAAACTCGTCGCCGCTGCGGCGGCAGATGGTGTCGTCGCCGCGCGTGGCGGCCTCGAGTCGATCGGCGATCTCTCTCAAGCAGTCGTCGCCCACGTCGTGACCATGGGTGTCGTTGACGTCCTTGAACTTGTTGAGGTCGAGAAACATCACCGCGGCGCGCCAGTGCTGTCGCCGGGCCTGCGTCAGCGCCAGCTCGAGGCGGTCCTTGAAGAGCGTGAAGTTGGGCAGGCCCGTGAGCGGGTCGTGCAGCGCGTCAGCCCGGGCCTTGCGTACCTGGCGGCGACTCTCGATCAGCGCGTCGTTCGTTTTCGCGAGCTCTTCGTGCAGCCCGCGCCGTTCACGAATCCCTTC
>JAYVNA010000753.1:0-3113 GCA_043758715.1 Archangium sp. | reverse complement strand
ACTTCGTGGGCCGCTTCAAGCGGGAAGCGATCGCCTCGAGCCGCATCGGTCAGCAGAACATCATCGACATCTCCGACTTCGGCCGCACCGCCGATGGGCGCTTCTATTTCGTGATGGAGTTCGTCGACGGCAAGACCCTCATCAAGCACCGGCGCGAAGGCCCGTTTCCCTTCCAGCGGGTGGTGCACGTGGGCCTGCAGATCGGTCGCGCCCTCGCAGCGGCGCATGCCGTGGGCATCGTGCATCGCGACCTGAAGCCCGAGAATATCATGCTGGTGCAGCGGCCCGGTCAGCCCGACTTCGTCAAGGTGCTCGACTTCGGCATCGCCAAGGTGATCAACAGCCCCAACGGCACCGGCGCTGCCTTCACCGCGATCGGCTCGGTGGTCGGCACCCCGCAGTACATGGCGCCCGAGCAGGCCAATGGCGTGCCGGTCGACGCTCGCTCCGACATCTATTCGATGGGGCTCATCCTCCACGAGTTGGTGAGGGGAAAGCCGACCTTCGTGGGCGACTCGGCGGTGGAGTTGATGAGCATGCAGGTGGCGGTGCCGCCGCCCGCGCTGACGTCGCCTCATGGCCAGGTGCCGCGCGCGCTCGAGCAGATCATCGGGCAGATGCTGCAGAAAGACCCCGACAAGCGGCCAGCCTCCATGGAGGCGGTGGTCTCAGCGCTCGAAGCCGTCGCCTCGTACCCGACGCCGACCGCGAAGACCGCGCCGGTGACTACGCAGCTGCCTGCCCGGGAAGCGCCGCTGCGCGAGCCCGTGGTGGCCACCGCGATGATGCCGCTGCTCACGCCGTCGATCCCGAACGTGGCGGTGACGGACGATCCCGCGGCCACCGGGCTCTACGCCGCCCGCTCGGTGACGATGAAGCCACCCCCCGCGGTCCCGGCGAAGAAGGAAGAGAGCGCCGTCGATCTCGCCGCGGTTCGCCCCAACCGCACCCCGCTGATCGCCGCCGGGCTGGTGCTGATCGTCACGGGCCTGGTGATCGCGCTGGTGGTGCTCAACCAGACGGAAGCGAAGATCGCGGCGCCTCCTCCGGTCGTCGAGGTGCAGAAACCGAAGCCCCCGCCCGCCGTGGTGGCCGCTGAGCCCGCCCAGGCCATTCTGGTGAAGCTGTCGCTCGAGTCGACCCCATCGCAGGTCGAGGTCTACGAAGAAGACGTGTTGCTCGGCAGTACGCCGCTGACGATCTCCCGCGCGCCGGGCACGCTAACCAGCGTGCGTTTGCAGGCGAAGGGCTTTCAGCCGCTCTCGAAGAAGGTGCGCTTCGAGTCAGACACCACGCTGCGGCTCGAGCTCGAGAAGGAAACGAGCAAGGTGAAGAAGATCGGAAAGCCGCGCCTGCCCGACGATGACCTGAAGGACCTGCCGGAATGAGCCAGTGGGAGTTGGGATTGCGTCATCCCACCTGCTGGCCTAAGCGGACTGCCCATGATCCAGTCACTTCGAATGTTCCTCGTCGCGGTTCCGGCCGCGGCTCTCCTGCTCACGGGCTGCAAGGAGAACAACGCCAACACCGCCACCCCGGCCGGGACCTCCAGCGCGAGCCTTGAGAACCCCAACACGCCGGTCGCGAAGTTCAACGACCAGGTGATCACCCTCAAGGACGTCGACGCGAAGATTGGGCCGCAGCTCAAGCAGTTCGAGAAGCAGAAGATGGAACTGCGCCAGCAGGCCGCCGAGCAGATCGCCCTCGAGGCGCTCGCCAAGGCCGAGGCCGCCAAGGTCGGTCAGACCGACGAGCAGTGGGTCAAGGGGCAGCTCGATTCCAAGCTTCCCCCCCCGTCGGACGAAGACATCGCGAAGGTCTTCGAAGAGAACAAGGCGCGCATGCCCCCGGGCTCGACGGTCGAGTCGATGCGCGAGCAGATCATCGGCTTCCTGCAGAAGGACAAGGGCCGCGAAGTGGCGATGAAGCTCTTCGACGAACTCAAGGCCAAGGCGAACTACCAGATGCTCCTCGAGGAGCCCCGGGTGCAGGTCGAGGCCAAGGGCCCGATGCGCGGCCCCGCTGACGCGAAGGTCACCATCGTCGAGTTCTCCGACTTCGAGTGCCCCTTCTGCAGCAAGGCCGAAGAGTCGGTCAGCCAGGTGATGGAGAAGTACGCCGGCAAGGTGAAGCTGGTGTTCCGCCACTACCCCTTGAGCTTCCACCCGCACGCCCCCAAGGCCGCCGAGGCCGCCGCGTGCGCGAACGACCAGGGCAAGTTCTGGGAGATGCACAAGCAGCTCTTCGCGAACCAGAAGGCGCTGAGCGTCGAGGAACTCAAGCAGCACGCGGTCACCGTGGGCCTCGACAAGGCGAAGTTCGACGAGTGTCTGGATACCGGTAAGAACAAAGCGCTGGTCGACGCCGACACCAAGGCGGGCAGCGACGTGGGCGTCAACGGCACCCCGGCGTTCTTCATCAACGGCAAGGGGCTCTCGGGCGCGCAGCCGCCCAGCGAGTTCGAGAAGATCATCGACGCCGAGCTCAAGAAGGGCGGCTGAGCCTGCTGGCCCCCAAAGACCGCATCGCGCTGGCCGTCGATCTGCCGCTCCCCGAAGGTCTGTTGGCCTGGGAGCGGGTCGCTGCGCACGTGGGTGTGGCCAAGGTGGGCCTTTCGTTGTTCGTCGAGCATGGGCCTCGCGCAGTGGAGGAGTTCCTCCGGCGCGGGGCTCGGGTGTTTCTGGACCTCAAGCTGCACGACATTCCGAACACGGTCGAGCTGGCGGCGGCGAGGGCAGGGGCGTTGGGCGTCTCGTACCTGACGGTGCACGCGTCGGGCGGGGCGGCGATGGTGAAGGCGGCGGTGGAAGGCGCGGCGAAGGGCGCGGCGCAAGCCGGTCACCCCGCGCCGATCATTCTGGCCGTCACCGTGTTGACCTCGATGGACGACGCCGCGCTGCAGGAAGTCGGCGTGCCGGCGACGGCGCGCGATCAGGCGCAGGCGCTCGCTGAGATGGCGGTGCGGGCGGGGGCTACCGGGCTGGTGTGCAGCGCGCGCGAAGTGGCCGCGGTGCGAGCGCGGGTGGGACCGAAGGTGGTGCTGTGCACTCCGGGCATTCGGCCGATGGGCGCTTCGGCAAATGATCAGGCGCGAACCGAGACGCCGCGAGGAG
>JAYVNA010000752.1:0-9663 GCA_043758715.1 Archangium sp. | reverse complement strand
TGAGCTGCTCCTTCACCTGATCCATCGGGCTGCGGAAGAGATCGGACACCCGCGTGTCGACCTCGATGGTGGTGGTCACCGAGGTGAGCACGTACTCGCGCGGCTGCGGGTCGTAGTCGCTGAACGCGGTGGGCAGCGGCTCGCCGGGGGCGGGGCTGCACTTGACCGCGAAGTCGGCGTCGAGCGCCTGGTTGACCCGGTACACGCCGGCCTCGACCGGAGTCCAGGGCAGCATCTGCGTCAGCCACCGCGGCGTCGCGCCGCGCCACAGCGGCGGCGTCTTGGTGGTGTTCGAGAGCTGCCGCGCAGCCTTCTCGGTGAGGACCTTGGGTGAGTCGGCCATGTTTGGGGATTCCTGGTGGGGAAAAAGGAGTGGCGCTTGTATCCGAGGCGACTTGATCGAGCCAGCCTCGACGTCATTTCGGCGGCCGTCCGTCGGGCAGCAAGAATGGGCAGTTCCTGACTAGATCGCGGCGATGATCACGGGCGCGCCCGTCATCCTAAACCAGCTGAAGCACGCTTCACCCAGGGCGACGTGAGCGAGACTGACTTGCGCGCGCGCATCTGCGCCGACCCGGGCAATCTTGATTTGCGGTTGGTCTACGCAGATCAGCTGCTCGAGCGCGGAGATCCCCGCGGGACCTTCATCGCTCAGCAATGCGAGCTCGCGCGGCTCGATGTATTGCACGCTCGCGTTCCTTCGCTGCTCGCGAGCACCCGGCGCCTGGAGGCGGCCCACGTGGGCACCTGGCTTGCGGGGCTTGGGGAACGGCACGGCGCCGATTCCGTGCGCGCGTTCGATCCTGTTTTCGAAGAGGGGTTTCTGCATCGCGTGGCGTTGATGCCGGAGTCGGTGGTGGCCGGCTGGAAATTTCTTTCGCAGACCGAGCCCATCGATGGGCTCGAGTTGATCGTCGTCGAAGCGCTGCCCGCGGCGCAGCGCGGCCTCACCGATGGGCCCAATCCACGTTCACTCAAGGTGCGGGCGGACCGTTGGGTGACCTCCACCTCGATCTCTCCGGGTGCGATCTCGGTCACATGGGTTGTGAGTTGCTGACCAATCAGGAAACGGATTTCGCGCAGAGCTTCGATGATTGGAAGGCGCCCCCTCCGTTCGCGCGCGGTCAGCTCGAGCGGCTGATGCTGCGCGGGTGCAAGTTTGGGAATGCGGGGGCGCTGACGTTGTTCGGTTCGGAAATTCTCTCCGGCCTGCGCGCGGTGGATCTCGGTGGCTGCGGGTTGAGCGAAGCCTCGACGCTCGAGGCGCTGCGCAACTCGCCGCACTTCACGGGGCTGCTCGAGCTTTCGGTGGCGGGGAACAATGCGCTCGAGGGTTCTCTCACCAAGCTCGCGGGGTGGAGTGTGTTGGCGAAGCTCCAACGGCTCGCGCTGCCGCAGGTGACTTCGGGCGCCGAGCTGACGGCGTTGTTTCCGAAGCCGTCGAAGCACCTGCGCGCGTTGAAGCTCAGCAGCGCGAAGGCTTTGGCGAAGACCCCCGCGGTGATCACCGGCTGCGCGGAGTCGCTCACGGAACTCGATCTTGGGACCACCTCGCTCGGCGATGAGGGCTGGGCCCAGGTGCTCGCAGCGCCGTGCGTCGAGCCGTTGCTGGAGTTGCACGCGAACGGTTGTTCGCTCTCGGACGAGGCGGTCGAGGTGCTCACGAACTCGAAGCTGCGCAGGTTGGGCGTGCTCGATCTCTCGAGTAACAAGCTGACCGATGGTGCGTTTCAAGCGCTCGCGGAATGGCCTGGGCTCGCGCATGTGACCCACTTGCGCGTGGGCAACAATCGCAAGGTGACGAAGGTGGGGTTCGAAGCGCTGATGGCCGCGCGGCAGTTCGCGCCGGTGCTGCTCGATGTCGGCAAGGCGGGTGATGTCGCGCTGCTCGAGAAACTGCGGGAGCGCTTTCCGGGAGCGCTTTCCGGGGGCGGTGCAGGCGGGGTGACGGCGGAAAGCCCTGAAGGGAGTGGGGGTCAAGACTCTCCCTCGCGCTCAATGCGAACAGGCCCCTTACTTCGCGCAAGGATCCGCACGTGACGCAGTGGGGAGATGGAAGAGAGAAGTCCGGCCGGCGACGTCGAAAAACGGTCCACCCCCCGGACCTCGTCAATTGAGGATCCTCGCCCGAAGCTTGAGCGCCTCTGCGCGGTGGCCACCTCTGCAGATCCAGTCCCGACCACGCCCCTTGAGGCTTGGTGAATGGACGCGTGATCACCGAACTCATGCGCCTCGAGAGCATCGTCGCTCCGGTCACGTGCCCGCCGGCGGTGCCCCTTTTCGCGCGTCATCGCGGATGACAATCTCGTCATCCGTGGCGACTTCGAAAAAAGGGTCCACCCACCGGCCCTCGTCAATTGAGGATCCCCGCCCGAAGCTTGAGAGCCTCTGCGCGATGGGCACCGCTGAAATCCTGAAACGCCACGCCCCCTTCAGGCTTCATTGCGGCCTAGACATCCCAGTCTGGAGCCTCTTCCTCCTCCGGGACTTCGACCAGGTTGCTCCAGGTGTTTCGTGGGCCCGCGCGCATGAACTCGGCAACGACCTCTCCCAGTGCGCCCACCAGGCTCTTCAGGGAGATCCCGCGCGGCGTGAGCCGCTCATCAATCCCCAGGTACGCGCGCTGAAGGGCTTCCCAGAGTTCCTGACCCTTCGCGGTCAGTCCCCATCCCGAGGTTCGGTCGCGAACGCACGACTCATAGCGCTCGACCAATTCTCGATGCTCGAGGCGCACCAGCGAACGATGCACGCTCTGCCTCGGGCGCGCGATGTACTGAGCCATCAGCGACCCAGAGATTCCCGGTCGCTCCGCCATCCACCCGAGCACCAGCACGTCATGCGGAGTCAACCCGAACCGCCGTGTGATTCGCCCCGAAACGGCGTCGATCACGCCCGACAACTGCCTCACCACCAACATCAATTGCATGTGAACCCCCCCGGGCCTTCCTTGCCCGAAAGGGTTCATGCCATGCGGGTCTGACATCCAATTCCTCACGCTGATTCGGCACGATTCGGCACGCGACCGTTCTGAACCCCGAGCCGTTCTCAGTGCAGCTCGCGCCGGTCGCCTTCAGCGAGCACCGTCAACACCACGCCAATCAGCGGTGGGGAGATCGAAGAGCGGAGCCCGTCACCGACTTCCCGACTGAAGTTTCGCCGGGTCGGGTCGCACCCACACTCGTACGCAAGGGGTGATCAGTTGCGGCCCTCGTTTGCTTTGTCATTTGACGTTCTGGCTCGCGCCGCGCGGCAGCCCAGAGCCGATAGTTCGAGGTGAACCGAGCGCTCCTTGCCCTGGTGTGTTTCGCCGCCTGCGGCCCCATCGACGAAGACTTCGAGCAGGAACCCGAGTCCGTCGCCACGCTCGAGCAGGGGTTGATCACCTGCGCCACCCATCAGGACACCGGCTACCGCTCGGGTACGCCCTTCACCATCACCCTGGTGACCGTCGACGGCCACCCGGTCGAGCGCAACACCGCCAACGCCTTCTCGGTGATGGCCGATGCCGCCGCGCGCTCGGGCATTCAGATTCGCGTGAACGACGGCTTCAGGACGCCGCAGGAGCAGCAGTACTATTACAACTGCTACGTCAGCTGCTCCTGCAACTCATGCAACAACGCAGCGGCCCCGGGCTACAGCAACCACCAGAGCGGCAGCGCGCTCGATCTCAACACCAGCGCGGGTGGCGTCTACAATTGGCTGTCGGCGAACGGCGCGAACTACGGCTTCCACCGCACGGTCCCAAGCGAAGCGTGGCACTGGGAATACCAGGGCGGCGGGCCAGGCGGTGGCCCGTGCGTCGACAGCTGCGATCGTTCAGCGGGCCCCTTCACCTTCAGCTGCGACGGCGCGCAGGCCGGCATGCACTGCGCGAACGTGAACGAGCCCAGCGACCCCAACAGCTGGGCCGACAACTTCTTTTGCAGCGCGCAGGACCTCGGGCTGCGTTGGTCGAGCACGGGTGATGTCGCGGGAATGGATTGCGTGCCGGTGACGGAGAGCGCCGAGCAGTACGCGAGCGCCTGGTCCGACAACCGCATCTGCGTACCGGAGCAGTCGCCATGGATCTTCACCTGGTCGAGCGCAGGCCCGCTCGCGGGTCAGCAGTGCGCGCAGTGGAACGAACCGGCCGACCCGCACTCCTGGGGCGACAACTTCCTGTGCGCGCAGCCGCGCCTCGAGTTTTCCGCCGGAGGCTTCACCTTCTCAGGCAACGGCCCGCGCGCGGGCAAGAGCTGCATCCTGGTGAATGAGCCCGCCGACCCCGACACCTGGAATGACAATTATTTCTGCAGTGACGAGCCCACCGGCATGCGCTGGTCGTCTCAAAACCCCATCGCGGGGATGATCTGCACCAACGTGAGCGAATCTGCCGAACCGCTGGCGAGCGTCTGGGTCGACAACTACCTGTGCATTCCCCCCGAGCAGCCGTGGCGTTTCACCTGGAGCTCCGCCGGGCCGATCGCCGGGAAGACCTGCGTGCGGTGGTTCGAACATTCCGAAGCGAGCCCGACCTGGCTGGACAACTGGATGTGCGTCGAACGCTTGCCGGGAGTTGCGCTCGAGCCGCTGCCGTTGGTGACGGTGCTCGACGTGCCTCCACCGCCTTCGCCTTCTTCGCCGGCTTCACCCGTGGGGGGAGAGCCGCACATGCAGCTCGAATCGCGCGGCTGTTCGGCCTTCTCGCCCGCTCAGCTTTCGGGTCTCGCCCTCGTTGCGTGGTTGCTGCGGCGAAAGCGCTGACCGTTCAGCGGGCGTGGGGCGCTCCGGCTTTCATGATGCGAGCCTCTCCATCTCCTGCGTGGGGTTGCTAAACACCCGGCATGCCTTTCCGCGCCCTGCTGGTGATCGCCGTGGTGCTGTCCGCTTGTACGCCGGAGATGCTCCCTGACGCGGGCGAAGGCGGCGGCACGGGAGGAGGCGGCGGTACGGGAGGAGGCGGTGGCGGTGGCACCATGACTGGTGCCGGCGGTGGCGGCGGTTCGGTCATCCAGCCCGCGCCGGAGTGGATCATCGAGAGCGGCCTCACCGCGCAGCAGCTCGGCGTGTTGGTGAACGTGAACGACCCGCAGTCCGTGCTGATCGCCGCCCGCTACGTCGCTGCCCGGGGCATTCCCGCGCGCAACGTGGTGCAGCTCGCGTTCGATGCGGGCATCGTTCTTCCGGCCGCGACGTTCGCCCCGCTGAAAGAAAAGGCCGATGGCATCGCGCTCGACGCGGGGCTGCAGGCGTGGGCGATCACCTGGACCACGCCGTATCGGGTGGACTGCATGTCGATCGGCACGGCGTTCGCGGTCGGCTTCGATGCGGGCTTCTGCAGCACCCCCTGCGCCGCGACCACGCCGCTGAGCACCTACGACGACGAGGGACAACCCGACGCGGGCCGCTCGGCGCACCGCCCCTTCGACAGCTTCGGCGTGCGGCCCACGATGATGCTCGCGACCGGGGCTGATTCGGGCACCGCGCTCGAGCTCATCGATCGCGGGCTGGCCGCCGACGACACCGACCCTCGCGGTGATGGCTACTTCTTCCGCACCACCGACACCGCGCGCAGCGTGCGTTGGCCCGAGTTCAAGAACATCACCTTGAATCAATGGACGCCCGATGGCGGGCTCGATCTCATCTACGTCGACGCGACCGACGGCGGCGCGGAGGTGCTCTCGAACACGAACAACGTGCTGTTCTACTTTCAGGGCCTCGCCAACGTGCCGCAGCTCGAGACCAACACGTACCTGCCCGGGGCGGTCGCTGATCACCTGACGTCGTACGGAGGCCAGGTTCCGAACAGCGGCCAGATGAGCATTCTGCGCTGGCTCGAGGCGGGCGTGACGGCGAGCTACGGCACGGTGGTCGAGCCGTGCAACTTCACCTCGAAGTTTCCGAACACCACCGTGCTGCTGAGCCACTACTACCGCGGCGAGCCGGTCCTCGAGGCGTACTGGAAGAGCGTGGGCATGCCCGGCGAAGGGCTCTTCATCGGCGAGCCCCTCGCGAGCCCCTGGCGGCACCGCTCGACGTGGGACGCGACGACGCAGACGCTCACGCTGAGCACCACGATGTTCAAGCCGAACTTCCGCTACGCGATTCAATCGGCGCCCGCGCGCTCGGGGCCGTGGATGACGGTGCAGGGTGGGCTCTTCGTCACGCGGTATCAGCGCAAGACGCTCGCCGTGCAGCCCGCGACCGCGGCGTTCTATCGGTTGGTCCGCGAGTAGCCGCTCCCCTGCGCTCGCCCTCCCCGCGGGGACGTGCCCGGACCCGGCGGCGTGCTCTCAGGCTGGGGCAACATCGCCAACGGCACCGCCACCGCGGCGATCACCGACTTCTACCTGCGCCAGTCGTCAGGAAAACTGAACCTCACGGCAACGGCATCTCGCGCTCGACCTTTTACCTCCCGAGGCAGTGTGGTCGAACAACGGCCTCGAGGTGCACCTCGGAGGCGAGTCCGTCCACACCTCGGCCGGGTACACCACGTTGATCGACATGACGCCCGGCAGCCGCGGCCTGCGCAGCATTCCGCTGAAGATCCTCCCCGACGCGCGGACCAAGTCAGTGACGGTGGTGATCAAGTTGTCGGTCGAAAATTCAGTGACCAGCCTCGGCCCCATCACCACGTTCGTCTACACGATCACGAACCCCTGACAGCGCGCGGGCCAGCACGACTCCCACCAGCGGCAGCCACCACACCACGTAGTTGTTGTGGAAGACCTTCGTGAACAGGAAGAACGCGCCCATCGTGAGCGCGGTGAAAATCACCGGCTCGAAGGTCTTCACCACGAACTTCCAGAAGGCGAACGCGCAGCCCGCGGCGATCACCACCCGCAGCACCGTCATCACCAGCGGTGGCACGAAGAACGCGAACGCGGTGGAATCGCCCGCGCGATCGACGTTGAAGCGGAAGACGTTGTCCCAGACGCCCACGCCATCGAGGGCGAGCGCAGGCCCCCAGGTCAGCAGCGAGACCAGCACGAAGGCGCCGATCGCGCGGCCTCGCTTCACTCCGCTGGAAATCAACAACGGCAACAGGAACGCTGCGGGAAAGACTTTCGCCGCCAGCGTCAGCCCCGTGAGCGCGCCCGCGGTGAACGAGCGGCCCTTCTCGAACGCCACCAACGTCCACAACATCATCGCGGTGGGAATGAGGTCGCAGTCAGAGTCGAGCAGCGTGTCGCGGCGCAGCACGCTCTGGCCCAGCAGAATCAGGCAGGCCATCACCAGGCCTTCGCGGTGGAGCGGTCGCAGCAGCACCGCCATCGCCCCGAGAATCGCGAGCAGGAACACCAGGTGCGTGAGGTACTCGCCGCCGCGCCCCACCAGCAGCACCAGGGGCACGTAGGCCGCGAGCATCACCGGCCCGTAGCGGTAGCCCACCACCGACAGGATCGACTTCGCCTGCTCGCAGCCGGGCTCGGCGATGCGCTCGGGGAAGAGCTCGCTGCCGCTCCGGTCTGACTCCCAGAGATCCTTTTGCAGTTCTTCACTCGGCGTCGGACCCGTCCGGCACGCCACCACTTCCGGCGCGACGATGAGATATTTGAGCGCATTGCTCTCGAGCACGGTGCCGAAGCGCCAGGGCGTCACGCCGTTGGTGAGCAGCTTCACCGCGCGCACGTGAATGTCGCCCATCTCGGAGCGGCGCTGCCGCACGGTGGAAACGAGACCTTCCTTGAAGTGCCAGTACAGCAGTCCACCGACTCCGAGTGAGGCTGCCACCAACAGCCACCGCGGCCACGGCGCTCTTGCCGGACCCAGCCTTCGCGCGACGAGCATCAACCCCAGCAGCGTGAGCACCACGCCGCCACGCACCAGGCCTGAGTCCCAATCGAAATAAAAGAAGAGCTCGAACAGCCCCGTCGCGCCCAGGCAGGCCAGCAGCAACGGGAGCACGTTCTTCACGGGAACGCCCCGTACTACGCGGCTACCCGCGCCGCTCGATTCGCTGCACGGTGCTGAAATAGCCACTGACGATGAGCCCGACCTTCGTGCCTTGCGGCCAGCCCTGCACGAGCGCGGGCGCAGTCTGGTACTCGCTGCCGTTGACCATCACGTGCGCGGTCACCACGTTCTTGTTTCGCGTCAGGCGCACCGACTCGAGCGCGCCTTCGACGTAGCGGGGTGCGATCAACGCTTCGAAGAAGAAGGCGGCGCAGGCCATCGGCACGATGGGAACGAAGATCAGCATCGTCGAGGCCATGAAGCCCGCGGGCTTGATGTTCGCCAGCGTGAGCAGCACCGCGAGGAAGGTGAACTTCACGTAGTAGGTGCCGCCATTCCAATACGCTTGGCGGTCGATGAAGAAGCGCCCGGGGTAGTGCTCTTCACCGGCGACGAAGAACGAGCCGATGAGCACCGCCAGCAGCCCCACCATCGCGAGACCACCGAGGAGCGCGGAAGACTTCGAAGGCTGATTCGCCATGGCGGCCATCCTTCCTCGGCCGGATGGCGTCCTGCGAGATGTTTCTTCGATCGCAGCGTCCGTGCCCCGGGGGAACTTCATGCCCTCATTCGTCGGCTGGCTTGAAGATCCACGGAAAGGTCACGTTCACGACCCCGCCACCGTTCGGGGGAGGAAACCGCATGTGTTCGACCGCTTCGATCATGCAGGAACTGGTCAGCGCGTCGCCAAGCGTGTCTTCAGCCGCCGTGGCGCTGAGCACGTGCCCATCGGCGCCAATCTGGAAGGCTACGCTCAACTTGCCACTGAGCGCGTGATTCGCCCGGAGCCCGGCCTCGTAGCATTCCTTCATCCGAGGACTCAGCTTGCGGATCTCCACCATGAGGGCGCTCCGCTCGAGGCCGCGTTCGCGCGAGGGCGTGACCTTGGGTTGATTCGCGATGATTTCCCTGACGGGTGCCATGGGAAGGAACATCAATTTCGCTCGCCCTTCCGAGGAGGCGAAGAGCCACTGCAGCAGGATTCGCCGAGGGCGCGCCGACGCAGCCATGGACCACGATCGCGCGCTCTCCAAGATGCACGCTGGGACCCCGCTTGCAGCGATTGCCGGACTCGCCAGGGACGTGCTCGCCTCCACCACCGCACCCGCGGGAGTGACCACGAGCTGCAACTCGAGCCGCCCCTCGGGCGTCTGCCCCGGCCGCAGCGCGTCGTAGCAACGCGAAACCTCATCGACCCACGCGACCGGGAACTGGTCGACTGCGATCACCTCGGGCTCAGCACCGACGCCCGCATCGAAAGCAGCAGCAGAGAAGGCCCACTCGATGGCCGTTCCTGCATCCGCGGCTGGAAAGTGCCATTTCTCGAGCGCGGTCGCCACGCAGGTGACGCGGGGCCCTTCGGCCCCTTTCGCGTCCAGTAAAGCCAGCCGCGTCACCGTGCCTTCAGGTCGCACTTCGAAGTGGTAACGAACGGAAGGCCGCTTCCCCGCGCCGGTGAAGCAGGTGTTCACCTCGGGCGAGTGCCACTCGATGACGTCGCGCACGAGCTCCATCGACAGCCCTCCGTCGACGCTCCGCGATGGGACCGCTGCGAGTACCACCGCGAGCCACAGAGCAGACATGCGTTGGGTTGTACTACGGCTGGCCCTCTCCCCGACCCTCCCCCGCGCACGCTTGATTCCTGATGCAGTGGGTTGCGACCAACGCTGCTGAGGAAGCGCCAGAAGCGGCGGCGGCATGGCGAAGTTCGGCGCCGCTGCAGGTTTC
>JAYVNA010000751.1:0-3115 GCA_043758715.1 Archangium sp. | reverse complement strand
CCTTCACCCGGGCTGACGACGGCCAGTTGCTCGAGGACTCGCGCGATTTCTACGCGCCGCTCGAGACCCAGCTCCCAGCTGATGCCGAGATGAAGAAGGACATCGACGGAATGGTGAGCGAGCTGCTCGCCCTGCGCGCGGCGCCCACCATCGATCCGTACACGGGACCTGCGATCCTCGACTCCGATGCCGCTGGCGTGCTCTTTCACGAGGCGGTCGGTCATCGGCTCGAAGGCGAGCGCCAATGGAACGACGCCGAGGGCAAGACGTTCCGCGGTCAGGTGGGGCGGCTGGTGCTCCCGGCGTTCATTTCGGTGGTCGACGACCCCACGGCGACTGAGCGGGGTGGCAAGCAGCTCAACGGTCACTACCTCTTCGATGAAGAAGGCGTGCGCGCCCAGAAGGTGACGCTGGTGAAGGCGGGCGTGCTGCAGACGTACCTGCTCTCGCGCCGCCCGGTCGAAGGCTTCCTCAAGTCGAACGGGCACGGCCGCGCCCAGGGCAATCGCAAGCCGGTCGCGCGAATGGCGAACCTGTTCGTCGAATCGACCAAACGCGTGAGCGCCGCCGAGTTGAAGGCACTGCTGATCGCCGAGGCGAAGCGGCAGGGCAAACCGTTCGGCCTCATGATCCGCGACATCACCGGCGGCAACACCAACACCACCAGCTACGGGTACCAGGCGTTCAAGGGCACGCCGCGCATGGTGTACCGGGTCGACGTGAAGACCGGCGCCGAGACGCTGGTGCGGGGCGTGGAGATCGTCGGGACACCGCTCTCCTCGATCAACCGCATCCTTGCCACCGGGGCGACGGACGGGGTGTTCAACGGTTTCTGCGGGGCCGAGAGCGGCATGGTGCCGGTCTCCACGGTGGCGCCCGCGATGCTGCTGCAGGAGATCGAATTGCAGCGCTCCGTCGACGGCAAAGACAGGCCTCCGCTCATCCCCAGCCCGGTGACCTTGACCAAGTGAAGCGGGAGATTCACGCTTCATGGTGAACAAGTGAACGCTCTCACGCTGGCCGACTGGTGGGAGCTCGACGAAGGTGGCCGTGAGGTCGTCGTCGATCAGCTGCTCGAGCGCGTTCCGCCCGGGTACATCGATCCGCGCTCGACGGGACACGAGCCGGGGCCGCTGCCGCAGTTCATTCACCAGGCCACCGGCATGTTGTTTCACGTGATCTTCGGAGGCCCCGCGGTGATCGGCATGTCGGAGCGCCGCTTCGATCGCCTCCGCCGTCTCGCGGCTGACGACGAGGACGATCTGATGGTGCCCTTCGCGCGCATCGAAGAAGCGCACGGCATCGCCCCAGCGCGGCCCGTGATGATCGCGACCGCGCTGGTGGGAGAGCAGCCGCTCACCTTCGGCATGTTGCGCAAGCTGGGCCTCGACGAATCACGCCTGGCGATCGCGGGGGTGAGCCCGGTGGCCGTCGGCGCGCTGCTGCAGTCGTTGACGCCGCTTGGCTGGCGGGCGCCCACCGAGGCGCAGTGGGAATACGCGTGCCGCGCGGTGGAAGACGACGTCGGTGACGAGCCTCCGGCGCGGCCCACGGGGCGGTTGCTGAACACCTTGCTGGGGCGCATGGGCAGCCGGGTCGAGCTGTGCCGCGATGATTGGCGCGACGATCTCTCGGAGCTTCCGCTCACCGGCAGCCTGGGGCAGGGGCACGAGGTGCTGCGAGGGCAGGGCACCGGCGCGCGCTTCGCGGGGTGGAACGTTTCGTCGGCGTGGAACGAGGCCCTGTGGCCGGGCAGACACAGGCTGGCAGCGTGGACGAGGCCCGTCGCGCTGCGGCCGTGGGTAGAGCTGTAGTACGTCAGCGGCATGCGTTTTCTGGTGCTGCTGTCGCTGTTCTCGTCGGCCTGCGCGAACATTCCCCTGTATCCGTCCCGTCCCTCCGAGGCGACCGGCGCACCTCACGCCGATCCGCTCCCGGCCAAGGTGGTGGTGCATCTGACGGCGACCTCCGAGGGGCTGCGGCAGGCGCTCGACCAGCGCATTCCCAAAGAGGGCGAGACGACTTTCGAGTTCCGAGGCCCGCGTGCGGTCAGCTGGAGCCGCGGACCTTTCACGTTGCGCTTCGCCGATGGCCGGGTCGAGCTGAAGACGGATCTGAGCCTCGTGGCTGACCTGCCGGTGCTGGGCAAGATGACCGTGCCCGTGGCGGTGACGGTGGTGGGCGAGCCGATCATCACCAGCGACTGGAAGGCGCGCCTGCAGGGCGCGCGGGTGAAGCTCGAGTCGAAAGACCTCCGGCTGCGCACCGCGCAGGGGTTCGCGGGCGCGATGGAGAGCGCGAACAAGAGCACCGAAGAGTTCATCGAGAACTTCTCGTGGGACCTCGGGCCGCAGATGAAGGAGGCCTACCAGAAGCTCTCCATGCCGATCATGCTGCCCGCAGGCGGCGCCGATGGTTGCGCGCAGCTGAAGGTGACGTCGATCGAAGCGGGCCCCACGGTGATCGCGGGCGGCTTCGAAAAAGACATCGCGCTGGTGGTCGAGCCCTCGGTGACCATGCCGTGCGGTCAGCAGGTGCTTCCCGCCGATCCGCCGCGGCTCTCGAACGTGGCCACCTTGCCCTCGGGTCCCTTCACCGTGGTGGTGCCGATCGCCGCCCGCTACGAAGAGCTCGCGCGCGCGATGACGCTGGCCTTCACCGACGGGAAGCTCTTCTTCAGCAGCACCTACAAAGAGCTCTATCTGAGCAACCCCGAGGTCTATGCCTCGGCGTCGGATCAGCTGGTGGTGAAGCTGCACCTCGCGGGCCCGATCAAGGCTGGCAGCTTGAGCGCGACCCTCGATGGAGATCTCTACTTCGCCGGCCACCCGGAAGTGGTCGACAACGAGCTGCGCATTCCCGATCTCGAGCCCACGGTGGACACCAGCAGCTTCCTGCTGGGCCTCAAGGCCAGCCTCGACAAGGACGGCATTCGCAACCAGGCCCGCGCGGCGCTCAAGCTCGATCTCGGCGAACGTTTCGCGGCGGTCCGCGAGAAGCTCAGCAAAGACGTCGCGCTCGAAGGCAACCTCGGCTGCATGCGCGCTGACGTCGCGAAGATCGAAGTGACTGGCGTCTACCCGCACGGCAGGTACCTGCGCGTCTACGTCACCAC
>JAYVNA010000750.1:0-3120 GCA_043758715.1 Archangium sp. | reverse complement strand
GCGTGGCCATTCACTGGCCCGACGGGCTCAAGGAAGTGAAGCGCACCGCGCGGACGGGAGAAGACGGTCACTTCGAGTTCGACGACCTGCTCGCCTCGCAGGCGTTCGTACGAGCGACGCTGGCGGATCTCGTCTCGGAAGAAGCGGCCGCCTACGTGGCTCCGGGTGCGACGGTCGAGCTCGACTTGAGGGTCGCGGTGCAGGGCCGGATCGCGGGCACGTTGACCGGCCGCCCCGTCGACAAAGTGTTCGCGCACCCTGATCGTCCCGGCGGCGAGTTCATCGAGATGGAAAAGACCGATCGCCACTTCGAGAAGTCGTTGCCGCCAGGCACCTACAACCTCTTCGCCGAGGTGAAGGGCCCCTCTTCGCCCGACTACGAGTTCGTTCAAACCCTGAGGGCGACGGTGCGCTCAGGTGAGGTCACCACCGTGGTCCTCGACGTGCCCTTCGACGCCGACGCGTCCGCACTTCCGGGGTTTCGCATGCACGACCAGGTGGGAAGCGGGCTGTCGTTCGAGAATTCCCCCGGGGGCGTGCGGGTCGACTTCCTGATGGCCGACTGCCCCGCGGCGAAGGCGGGCATGCGCATCGGAGACCTGGTCGTCTCGATCGACGGAGAACCGACGCGCAACGCCCTCGACGCCTTCGCGCGCGTTCGTAAGCCAAGCGACGAAGCGTCGTCACTCGAGGTGCTGGTGCGGCGTGACGGTCAGGACCTGAAGCTCACCGTTCGCTGATTCAACGGCACGGACGGCGGGGGGCGTCGAGATCGAGGTGCTTGATCAACGTGTCGAAGTTGAGCGCGTTGGCCTGAGGGCAGATCTGCGTGGCCTTCGTCTCCAGGCTGCCCGCGGTGTACTCGACCTGCAGCACTGCTTTCCCCGCGGCGATGAAGGGCAGCAGCTCGTTGCATTCGGAGTACTGGAAGCACTCCTCGTTCACCGCGAAGTCGAAGGCGGCGACGAGGTCCGGCACCTGCGCGAGATCGTTCTTGAGCGCGACGCCCAGCCCCCGCGCGTGCGCCTGGGCCGCGAGGAACCGGCAGAAGTCGAGCTGATCAGCCGCGGTGAGCGGAATGCCGGGCATGTTGTCGATCGCGTCGACGTCGTCGGGCTCGACCGCGTCGCAGTGTTTCGTGACCGCGAGATCGAGCCGCGCCGCCATCACCGAGCGCACCGTGCTCTGCCGGAAATCGAGCCAGTACTGACCGGGCCACCCTTGCACCGCGTTCCCGCGATACGGCTCGAGCTGAGTGGAGTCGGGCCGGTTCGGCTCGTACGCAGTGTCGAAGTAGCAGATGACCTTTCGCCCCGCGGCGTGCAGCGCGTCGAGCGTGGCCTGGGGCGTCTCAAAGAGGTCCACATCGAACACACCCGCGTCGACGGTGGTGTCGATGGTGCCGGTGATTTGCCATTGCCACGAGGTGCCCGGAGCGAGCTTCAGCCAACCGCCGTCGACCGGGTTTCCCGCGTCACTCGAGCCAGCGTCGCCCGAGCCCCCGTCGGCCGAGCCCGCGTCGCCCATCGAGGGGCCGCCATCCCCGATCGCCTGGGGGCGGCCGCAGGCAGCGCCGAACAGCGCCACCACCAGCATCACCTCCAGGCGATTCGAATGTTTCAAGTCAGCGAATCGAAGCTTCGTAGATTTCCTTCACCAGCTTGGGATCGACGAAGGGGTTGCGCTCGTTCTTGCCGGCGAACGCCGCTTCACTCTGGGGGCGCCACAGGAAGTCAGGCGACGAGCTCGAGGGGTCCCAGCCGCCGTTGACCAACTTGCCGTTCTTCTCTTCGAGCCAGTACCGGTAGTTCTCGCTGCCGCCTCCACCGCCCAGCGACACCTTGCGCTCGACCCAGATGATCTTGCCGTCGCCCGCGGGGCCGTTGTGCCCGTTCTTGAGCATGTCGTCCTTGGCCCAGCTCGGCTTGAGGCCGTTTTTGTAGAGGACATCGTCGGCCTTGTAGAAGTTGTAGTTCCACACGTGCTCGCCCGAATCCTTGTCCATCACCGCGGGGCGGCCTGACTTGAGCCACTCGCTGATGGTCTCGTGCATCAGGACCGGGTCATCGCGCTTGTCTTCACGGGCGACGTAGCTGAGCTCGGCCTTCTTGAAGGTCTTCTCGGTGCCGTCCATCAGCTGCATCTTCACTTCGTCAGGCAGGTTCTTGTCGTTGATCTGCCAGTCCTGCTGGCGACGGCTGGAGCCGTCGAACTTCACGTCGCTGGTGATGCGGCCCTTGAGCTGCTGGCCGTTCTTCAGCGTCACGGTGTCGGGGTTCGCGTCGTAGCGGTTGCCCACGAAGTCCGAGCCGCCACCCTGGCTGTCGGCGAGCACGGTGAGCAGGCCCTTGATGTCTTGCGTGGTGAAGGTCACTCCGTTGAGGGTGACGTCTTTCTTCGGCTCCTCGAAGAGAATGCCGGCGCGCGCGACCTTGTCGCAGCTGCCCCACCACCCCACCGACATCGACGAGTCGGTCTTTCCGTCTTTGCCGAACTGGCCGTGGCTGTCGATGAAGTCCCACTTCACGTCGGCATCGATCTTCCCGTTGTTGTTGAAGTCGACGCCGGTGGTGCGCTCCGCGTCGGTCTCCGAGACGCTCGAGTTGGGCACGTAGTGACCGGACTCTTTGCCGACCAGCCAGTTGAGGTTGGGCTTGAGCTCGAACGCGCGGGCGCCTTCGGTGCCGCCGCGGGCCTTGAGGAGGTTGTCGAACTTGTTGAGCGCGCCGTCTTTCGCCCAGAGGTTGCTGCTGGCAGAGCCGGTGTCATCGCCGTTGCCCGCCATGGGCCAGTACGTGGTGGTCCAGGGCATGCGGGTCGCTTCGGTGGTCACCCGCTCCGGGCCGCTGGGCGTCACGGGCGGGGTCACCGGAGGGGTCACGATGGCGGTGCCACCCAGCAGACGGGTGAACTCGGTCTTGGCGGCCGGGGTAAACTTCGAGCCGTGCGTGCTGAGAATCGCGGCCAGCTCTGCCTTTTCCGCGGCGTCGATGCCGGTGCCGTCCTGCGCGGCCTTCACGATCGTGCGAACTTCTTCGCGGGTGACGCGCTTGTTGGTGAGCGCCGTCGTCAGGGCACTGCGGATCGAATCAATCGACATGAGAACCTCTCCAGGAAAAA
>JAYVNA010000749.1:0-3124 GCA_043758715.1 Archangium sp. | reverse complement strand
TGGGCGATCTCCATCGCCCAGGCGACGAACGAGAGGTGCTGCTCGGGCGTGCCGTCCCACCGGCCGAGGAGGTTTTCGAGCTCGAGGTCGAGGTCCTGGCTGCGGAGAATCTGAAATTTCGGGTGAGCCATCATGGGGAGCGTCCTTTCGGGAGCGGGGAGAGGGAGGCCTTTCCCGTCTGCACGCGTCGATCCGCGCCCAAGCAACCGTCACCTCGAGCTTCCGGTGTGGTCAGGCGGGACCAGGGGCGCAAGCCGGCCTCCCGCCGAGGAACGACTGCGACTCACCTGCGCCCACACCAAAACCATCTTGTGCAGAATACCTGTTAATTCTACTTTTCCTCCTCTTCCTCGATGCGGCTTCTCACCTCTCATGAAGTGGCGTCGCTCGTTCAGGTGAGCCCTTCGTCCGTCCTCAAGTGGATCGAGCAAGGCAAGCTGCGCGCCTTCCGCACACCCGGAGGTCATCGCCGCGTCGCTTCCGATGAGCTGGTGGGTTTTCTGCGCGCGCACCAGCTGCCGGTGCCCGAGGAGCTCGAGGCCGAAGCGGTGCGCCTGCTGGTGATCGACGACGACGCCCGGTACCTGCGGGCGTTGTCCGAGCTGTTGCGCCGCGCCGACTCGAACTTCGAGGTCGAACTCGCCAGCACCGCGCTCGATGGGTTGTTGAAGGTCGGCCTGGTGCGGCCGCACGCGGTGCTCCTCGACGCGTTCATGCCGGGCATGCACGGAGTCGAAGTCTGCAGCCACCTCAAGGGCTCGCCGACCACCTCGCACATCGCCGTGCTGGCGATGAGCGGCCGGCACACGCCCGAGCTCGAAAAACAATTTCGCGACGCGGGGGCGGCGGCGTTTCTGGCCAAGCCCTTCAAGCCTGCCGACGTGGTGTCGGTGCTCGAACGGTTGGGGTTGGCGAAGGTGAAGACGCGGCGCGGCTGACCCGGGAGTGGAATCGATGTCGTCTTGTTCTTCGGTGATCGAGCCTGGCCCCGCGTCGTTGAGCGCGGTGATGGGCTCGCGCGACCCGCAGGCCGAGCTGCGCTGCCTGGAAATCACCAGCGAAGGGCTGACCGTGCTGGTTCCGTCCGGTGTCTGCGCGAGCGAGCTGCAGCCGGGGCACTCGGTTCAGCTGTTCGAGCTGCGCCGCGATGGCGTGGTGCAGCTGGAAAATCAGCGCTGCCACGTCAACCACGCCCGCGCCGCCGAAGAGGGCTCGCTCGCCGTGAGCCTGCGCTTCGAGCGGCCCTCGAGTTCCGGCACGCTGCTGCGCATCGCCAACACCCAGCGCGTTCGCGCGGTGATCTCCGCGGGTCGCAATTTCAGCTGCGGGACCGACGACGGCTTCGTCGCGCAGCGATTTGCCCACGCGCAGCTCGGCGCCCACACCCTGCAGCTGAGCGGCCCGGCGTTGCCGGTGTCCCGCGAGTGGTTGCCGGGCCGCCCGGTGACGTTGCGCCTCGAGCACGAAGGGCGGTGGCTCCAGGGCTACGCCCGGCTGGTGCAGGCAGGCGAGCTGCAGTGGGAAGTGGCGGTGCCCCCGGTGTTGATCGAGCTTCCTGCGCGCGGCGGCTTGAACACCTCGGCAGAACGGCTCGAGGCAGCGCTCGCGTTCGTCTCGCCGCTGTCGGGGCGAGCGCAGCGGCGCGGCCTGCTCGAGCTGAGCACCCAGGGCGCCCGCTTTCCTTCAGAGGGCGATGAAGCGCTGCCGCCCGGGTTGCGGTTGGTGGTGGTGCTCGAACTGGGCGCCGTGCAGCTGGCGCTCGCCTCGGTGGTCGAGCGGGTGGGCCAGGGCGAATGCACGCTTCGTTTCGTCTCGCTCGACGAGCCGAGCCGCTTTGCGTTGATCGATTTCCTCGCGCCTCAAAGGGTCGCGGGCGCCGCCTGTGCCTCGAGCCTGCCGTTCGAGAGCGTCTCGTCGATGTTCAGGTCAGAAGGCGTGGCGCCCCCGCGGACCCCTGGGCCGGCCCCCGGGCTCTCGAAGTCCTTCGTGCTCCTGCGCGAGGGCGAGCCGGTCGGTCACGTCTCGGGCCTGCGCATCTACGCGCGCACCTGGCTCGCGCAGCACCTGTTGGTGAAGGCCGGCGTGCACGACGCCGCCACCCGCTCGCAGCAGCTGATGACCCTCAGCCTCGAGGTGGGCGAGGCGATGTCCGACGTCGAGTACGTGCGCGCGCTGTGGCGCATGTCGAGCCGCAATGCCGCGCACATTCAGGGCGCCAGCTCACCGCGCCTGCTCCGGCCGGGGCTGGTGTACCGCACCGTCTTCGAGCCGATGCGCGCGCCGCTGGGCCGGGTGCCAGACCCCGGGCCGCTGTTCGTGCGAGAGGCCGCGCCTGCCGACGAGGCCGCCTTCCTGGCCTTCGCGAGCGCGACTGAAGAGCCGGTCAAGCTGCTCAGTGACGACCTGGTGGCGGGTGAAGTTCACCTCGAGACCCTCTCGAAACGTTTTGGCGCAGCGGGCCTCTCGCGCAGCCGCGCGCTCACCCTCGTGGAAGACGATGACGGCACGCCGCTGGGCTGGGCGCTGCTGCAGACGATGTCGGCGGGGCTGGCCTGGGCAGAGCTTCACACCTCGTTCCGGCTCTTCGTTCCCGCTGTCGCGGGGGCGCGTGCTCCCGAGGTGCGAAGGTCGTTGATTGCGCACGCGGCCCGCTTCTTCGCCGCCATGGGCCGGGGAGAAGCGGTGTGCAAAGCCACCTCCGCAGATCTCCCCGAGCTCACCTCGTTGGGCTTCGTCAGCCAGGGCGCGGTCTGCGAGTTCGGCGCGCATCGCTCGGCGTTGCCCGACTTCACCCGTCAGCTGGTGTCGGCGCTCACCCGTCTTCCGCAGCGTGAAACCAAGCGTCGCGTTCACCGCGGCGGGTAGGTGCCACGCCCCCTTGCGCCGCAATCCTACTAATTCTACTTTTACTCTGTTTCCTGTTCGGCTCCCCCCCATGCGACTGCTCACCTCCCACGAAGTCGCGAGCCTGGTTCAGGTCAGTCCGTCATCGGTCTTGAAGTGGATCGACCAGGGCAAGCTGAAGGCCTACCGCACCCCCGGAGGTCACCGCCGCGTCGCCTCTGACGAGCTGCTGGGTTTTCTGCGCGCGCACCAGCTGCCCGTGCCCGCTGAGCTCGAAGAA
>JAYVNA010000748.1:0-3131 GCA_043758715.1 Archangium sp. | reverse complement strand
CGCCCCCACCTCCTCCCATGCCGACGCGCTGACGAATGGTCTTCGCGCTGTGGGTCGCCAGTGTGCTGTCTCAGGTGCCCCTCGAGGACGCGGGCACGGCCTCGACCCAAGACGCGGGCGTGGGGGTCACCGCCCCGGTGATCGAGCCCCCCTCGGCGCAATGCACCGGCACGCCGCGCTATCCCCCCGGGGAACGCGCCAGCGGAATTCACGGCACGGTCGCGTTGCGCATCTCGTTGAGCTCCGACGGCGGCGTCACCGATCGGGTGGTGGTCTCTTCACCGGGCCCTGCCTTCGAGATCTCCGCCCTCGATTCACTCGCCAACTGCCGCCTCATTCCCGCGAAGGTGGACGGAGTTCCCGCCCCCTCGCTCATCGAGATGTCGATCGAGTTCGTGCCCCCGGTGCTCCCCTGGACGCTGGAAGGTGAAGTGGTGGGCGGCGAGCTGGGCGAACCGATCGTCGATGCCGAGGTGAGCCTCGCGGGCCAGAAAACGAAGACAGATGCCCAGGGGCGGTTCTCGCTCACCTTCGAGGCGCTGCCCCCGGGTGACTCGTGGGTGCAGGTGATGAAGGAAGGGTACGCGCTCAAGGCGTACCCGGAGGTGTTCAAGAGCGGCCAGCGCACCAGCGTGCGTTACGGGCTGGTAAAGAGCCGCGGGTTCGAGACCCGGGTGGAAGGCAGCCGGCTGCTCGCGGGGGTGCCTGATGCCGATCGGTCGCCGCAGGTCAGCCGGTTCTCGCTGACCCGCGCCGACATCGATCGCACGCCCGGCGCCCTGGAAGACATTACCCGGGTGGTGCAGCAGCTCCCCGGAGTGGCCGCTGACCCCGACCTGCTCGCGAACTTCTTCGTGCGTGGTGGCGGGCCCGACGAAACCATCGTGTTCATCGACGGGGTCCCGCTGAGCAACCCCTACCACCTGGGTGGTTTTGCCAGCATCGTCAACCCGCTGCTGATCGAGTCGGCTGACTTCTACGCAGGCGCGGCGCCGGCGCGGTACGAGCCTGCGCTCTCGGGCGTGCTCGACGTGAAGTACGTGCGCGGTGACACCAAGAAGCTCAAGGTGATCGCCGACATCTCGATGCTCACCGCCAAGGTGCGCGCCGACATCCCCCTGGGGATCGAAGGGCTGACGGCGGTGGTGAGCTTTCGCCGCAGCTACTTCGAGGCGTTCTTCGCGGTGCTCAAGGCCTTCAAGCTGTTCGGCCAGAACGTGGTGTCCCCCGACATCACCGAGGTCTTCGCGCGCGTCGCGTACCGGCGCGGCAAGCACCTGACGATGTTGACCTTCACGCACGCGTCCGACGGCTTCAGCCTGGTGGTGAACCCGGGCGAGCAGGTGTTGATCAACTTCGCAGGTGATCTGAAGCTCGCGAACAACGCGCAAATCTTCAGCCTGCGGCACGAGGTCGATCTGCCGGGCGACAGCGAGCTCAGCTTCACCGCGGCCTACCTGAGGGACTCGAACGCCTTCGACGTGAAGGGCACCATCGATCTCGCCACCGAGGCGCTCCGGCACGACGTCGTGCTGCGCGGCGATCTCAAGTGGGTCTTCTCGAAGCAGAACCGCAGCTCGGCCGGCGTGCAGTACGCGTATCGCCAGGTGAACCTCACCGGCACCGTCTCGGACTCGCGCGGGGTCGCGCCCTGGGCCCGGGAGCCGATCGTCGATTCCGGCAGGCCCGCGCTGAGCATTCAGCCCTCGCTCACCCGCAACCTGGTCTCGCTCTACGCCGAGCACACCTTCGTGCCGATCGAAGTGCTCGCCTTCGAAGGGGGCGTGCGCGGGCAGTACGACCTGAGCAACGCGGTGTTCACCGGCTCGGCCCGGCTCGCGGGCGCGCTGACCCTGCCGACGCACACGGTGGTCAAACTCTCGGGTGGCTACGTGCTGCAGCCCTTGCAGACGCCGCTCGCGCTCGATCCCACCTACGGGAACCCGGCGCTGCAGCCCGAGCGCAGCGTGCAGTTGATCGGCGCGATCGAACAGCCGCTCCCCATCGAGGCGCTGCTGCGGGTCGAGGGCTGGGGCAAGTGGCTCTCGAACCTGGTGGTCAACCCCGACAGCGCGCAAGGCGTGGCGGCGCGCGAAGCCCAGGGGCTGCCGGTGTACACGAACGGCGGCACCGGCCTCGCGTACGGCGTCGACCTGATGCTCTTCGGCCGCACCCGGCAGTTCTCGTACAACGTGGGCCTGGGCGCGATGCGCGCCGATCGCACCAACCCGCTCGCCACCGCCAGCCGCCAGACCTACCCCGTGCAGTGGGAGCAGAGCTACAGCGCGGCCGCCGGCCTCTCGTGGTCGCCCAACGCGCACTGGCTGCTGACCACCCGCGCGAACTTCCGCACCGGCCGGCCCTACACGCCGATCGAGACCTTCGTGCCAAACGCGACCAACGACGCCTGGGTGCCGGTCTTCGGGCGGACGTCCGGCGAGCGCTACCCGTTCTTCTTCGAGCTGAGCGTGCGGGGAGAGCACCGCTTTCAGTGGGGCCCGCTCGCGTGCGCGCTCTACGTCGAGGTGCTCAACGTCACCAACACCATGAACGTGTTCTCGTGGGTGTACGGCGTGGGCAATTTCGCGGAAGGCGTGCAGCCCAACCAGGGCCGCTTCACCCACCTCCCGATTCGGCCCTTCGCCGGGGTGCGGTTCGAATACTGACGCTCAATACCGCCAGCGTTCGCAAGGAGGTCTTCGCGCAGGCCGCCGTTCATCGAGCGTGGATCCAGGGGCTTCACGCGTCAGCGACCTGGTCGCCTTTCGATCTGATGGCCCGCGACCATCGAGTTGATGGACCCCGTCACGGATTCACCGCGCAAATCCCGGAGATCACGGCATTGCGTAGAGTGGGCCCGCGCGTGCAGAGAACCCTGCGCGCTCATTCCCCCATGTTCCCTGGAGTTCCGATGTCTCGCCTGCTCGCCCTCTTCACCGCCACCTTCCTGCTCTCGTCCTGCGCCGCCGTGGACCCCGTCTACACGCGCTGTGTGGAAGAGAAGAAAACCTACTGCAGCCGGCTCTTCGCCTGCGTCGCCCTCGGAGGGCTTACGGTCATGGTGAACTTCGAAAACGAGAACGACTGCCAGACGAAGGAGACGCGCACCTGCGACCAGGTCTCCACCGCCA
>JAYVNA010000747.1:0-3133 GCA_043758715.1 Archangium sp. | reverse complement strand
CGGCGCCGAAATTCCTCTCACCTTCAACTGCGTCCGGGCACCCTGAACATGTTTTTCAATCCCTCTTCGATTCTCTCGATCGGCATCGCCGGCATTCTGGGCTGGGTGATCGCGCCCCGCATCGCGTTGATGTCGCGGGTGGGAGCGCTCGCGATGCGCCTCGCCGCGCTCTCTCTGGCGGTAGGCGTGGCGCTCGAGTTCGCAACGCCCTTCGTGGCCCAGTTTCTGTACCGGCTCCACCTGCCGATCGACCCCCTGCAGTTCACCTCCACCCTGATGCACATCGCCTTCTGGGGCCTGATGGCCTGGTCGGTGCTGGGCACCATCCAAAGCGCGCCGGCGAAGCGGAGCCTGATGTGATCGGCACGCTGTTGTCGTTACTGCCCCTGCTGGGCGCCGCGGCGATCGTGGTGCTCGCCCAGACCCAGGTCAAAGAGCGCTCGAACCAGGCGGCGCTCGCGCTCACCATCGGCGGCGGCCTCGAGGCGGGCTTTCTGCTCTTGCGTCAGTTCGTTCACCACGAACTGCTCTGGCTCGCCGGTCCCCTGATGTCGGTGGGCGCGGCAGGCGCGGTGGCGTTCGGCCTGCTCACGCTGGTCGACGAGCTCAACCCCAAACGAGCTCAACCGCTGCCGCACGCGCTGGCCACCCACGCGCCTCCTGCGCCGAACATCGTGCCGCAGGTGATGTTCGGCATCTTCGGAGTGCTGGGCATGCTCGGCACGGGCATGCGGAACTCGCTCCCGCTCACCGTCTCGGAGATCGTCGCGCTCGCCGCGGCGCTCGCGGGCTCGGTGTGGGTCGTCAGACGCGGCGACCCCGCCAAGTGGGTGTTCGAGCGGAGGCCTGACCTGGTGACGTGGGCCTACGTCCATCAACTGCGCATCGTGAACCGCAACACGGGCTCGAGCAGCACGCATTGGAGCGCGCAGGTCGGCCTCGCTACCGGTGAAAAAGTCGCCCTTGCCGCTTCGAGTGAGCAGATCGCGCAGGTGTTGGTCGCCTCCGTGATGGAGCTCACTCCCGGAGTCGCGGCTGGCTTCACCGCGGAGAACGCCGCCCGCTTCAAAGCCTCACCGGGCGCGATGCGCGGCTAGCTGTGCAGGGCGTTGCACAGCCCTGTGAACACCCCTGCCAGGCCCCGGGTGGAAGTGCCCGACATCGCGTGAAGAACGCCCGGCGCGGGCGCTGCAGAACGTCTCTGCATGACCCTCTTCAAGCGCCCCGACGGAAAACTCGCCACCGACGTTGCTCCCTTTCGCCAGATGATGCCGTTCCTGATGCGGACGCGCACCGAGTCTGCCGTGTACTTCGAGCAGGACCTCGACCTCACGAAGACCCAGAAGTTCATCGACGACTACAACGCGACGCACGAGCGCCGCATCACCGTCTTCCACCTCTTCACCTGGGCGATCGCTCACGTGCTGCACGCGCGCCCGCGCATGAACCGCTTCGTGATGGGCAACCGCGTCTACCAACGCGACGGGGTGTGGATTTCGTACTCCGCCAAGAAGGCGCTGGCCGACGGCTCGCCCATCGTGGTGCTCAAGCGCAAGTTCGACCCCAACATGAGCTTCGACCAGACCGTCGACTTCATGCACGGCGACCTCAAGGAAGGGCGCAGCGACAAGAAGAGCCACATGGACAAGGAGCTCTCGTTGTTCCTCAAGCTCCCCGCGATGGTGCTGGCGTGGGGCGTGAACATGGTGCGCTGGCTCGACTCGGTGAACCTGCTGCCAGGCTCGTTCATTCACCCAGACCCGATGTACGCGAGCATGTTCATCGCGAACCTCGGCAGCGTGAAGCTCGAGTCGGCGTTCCACCACCTCTACGAGTACGGCAACATTCCGCTCTTCGCGGCGATCGGGCGCAGCAAGCTGGTCCCGGTGGTCGACGAGTCGGGTGCCGTCACCAGCAAGAAGGTGTGCTCGGTGAAGTACACCTTCGACGAGCGCATCGAAGACGGCCTGTACTGCGCGCACTCACTCGAGCTGCTGCGCACGATGGTCGAAGATCCCCAGGCGTTCATCGACGCGCAGACTGCGCCCGTTCGTCAGTTGCAGGTCGGCACGCCGGCGTCCGTCGACTCGGGGATGGTGAAGCTGAACCCCGGGTTCGCGGCCACCGTGTAAGTGCCGGCAGGCAACGCGGGAATGGCGCAGGCCACCGTGGTCGGGCCTTGCGGCGCGGCGGCTCCTGAGGGGCGGTCACCGCACGAGGCATTCCCTGCGATCACGAGCCCGATTTGGCCGCCATCGACGCTCACCTGGCAGGTGCCGCCGCCGATGTACGTGGTGCTCTCGAGCGTGAACGCGGTGCCCGCGGTGATCGTGCCCGCGTCGGCGCGATGACAGACCGCCTGCGCCGCGTTCGAGATGGGATCGCACACGGGCGGAGAACAGGCGGCGGCGAAGGAGAGAACGAGCAGCGCGATTCGAAGTTTCATGGAGGACCTCAGAGGCAAGGGGGAATGCCCGCATCGGGCAAGGTGAAGCTGAGCGGTGAGTCTGAGTTCACGGTGTACGCGCCCTCGGGAAGCGCGGGCACTTCGCAGCGCACGGGCTGCGGCAAGGCAGCCTTCGCGGAACCACCCCCTTTGCTGCCACACGCGAAGCCGGCGATGACCAGGTTCAGCTGCCCTCCATCGACGACCACGGCGCAGCTGGCGGTGACGAGCGAGGTGGTAGCCATGAGCACGAAGGGGGCGCCCGCGGTGATGGCGCCCGTGTCTTCGCTACACCCTCTGGGGTGCGAAGGATTTCTCCGAGCAAACAGGACCGCAGCTGAACGCGAAGAGCACCGGCCAGGTCCAGCGAATCACTGACATGGCATCACTCCAGCGTCGGGAATGGTGAAGGTGAGCGCCGGGCTGGAGTTCACGGTGTAGCTGCCCGCTGCGAGCCCCGGAATCGCGCAGCGCACCGGCAACGGAGCCGCCCGATCTGCAAAGCCCGCGGCCTCAGAGCACGACGCAGTGCCGTCGACGAAGAGATCGATCTGCCCGCCGTCGATCGCCACCCGGCAGGTGCCGCTCTGCAGTCCCGTGGTGCCCTCGAGGACGAAAGGGGAATTCGGAGCGATCGCTCCTGCGTCGGCGCGATGACAGAGCTGCTGCAGCGGCGCGGGCGTGTTG
>JAYVNA010000746.1:0-9743 GCA_043758715.1 Archangium sp. | reverse complement strand
CGGTGTTCGCGCTCCCCAGCCGGGTGCGCATCGCCCCGCCCTTGGTGCCCGGGGGCGAGGTGGTCGACTTCGCCCAGACCTGCGGCCAGCAGCTCGCCCTCACCCACACGGGGCTCTTCCGGCTGGAGACGGACGGAACATCCCCCGTGGGTCAGTGGCGACTGATTCCGCTGCCTCCCGAAGTTTCCATGCTCGATTTCACCGAAGGCCGGGTTCACGGTCTGGGTAACGATGTGTTCGTCTTCACCCGCACGGGGGAAGCAGCCCGCGTCACCTTCGATACCTGCCCGGAGTGAACCATGCCGCACGTCGCCCTCGTTGCTCCGCATTTCCTCGAAAACACCAACCGCTACGTGAAGGCCTTCGTCGATCTCGACGGCGTGAAGCTGTCGGTGATCAGTGAAGACGCCCAGGCCGCGCTCCCGAAGGAACTGCGCGAGAAGGTCGCCGCGCACTACCAGGTCAAAAGCGTGGGCGACGCGGCGGAGCTCACGCGCGCCATCAAGGGGCTGCGCAAGATGGTGGGCCCGGTCGATCGCCTCACGGGAGCGCTGGAACAACTCCAGTTGCCCATGGCCGAAGCGCGGGCGCTGGCCGACGTGCCCGGCATGCGCCCCGACATCGCGCGAAGGTTTCGCGACAAAGACGTGATGAAGGACGTGCTGCGCGGCAAGAACGTACCGGTGGCCGCGAGCGCGCTGGTGTCTTCGACCGCCGAGCTGAAGGCGTTCATCGACCGCGTGGGCCTGCCCATCATCGTCAAGCCGCAGGCCGGCGTGGGTTCGCGCGGGACGCACCGCATCGAGAAGAAAGAAGATCTGGCCGCGCTGATCAGCCAGGGCCTCTCACCCAGCGAAGGCCAGCCGCTGCAGGCCGAGCAGTTCATTCGGGCGCGCGAGTTCACCTGCGAGACGGTCACCGTGCACGGCAAGACGGTGTGGCGCTCGGGCACCCGCTACTTCCCCACGCCGCTCGAGGTGTTGGAAAACCCCTGGGTGCAGTACTGCGTGGTGCTGCCCCGCGAGGTCGAAGCCCCGTGGTCTGATTTCGCCCCCATCAACGAGAACGCCCTGCAGGCGCTCTTCGGCGAGGACCCGCGGGTGGTGGGCACGGCCATCACGCACATGGAATGGTTCCTGCGCGACGACAACGCGATGTTCGTGAGCGAGGTCGGGGCGCGGCCGCCCGGCGTGCACATCATGCCCCTGATGAGCATCGCCAACGAGGTCGACATGATCAGCAAGTGGGCCGAGCTGATCAGCTTCGATCGCTTCACGCCGCCGCCGGCTCGCAAGTGGGCCGCGGGAGCCGCGTGTTTTCGCGGGCAGGGCAACGGCCAGCGCATCGTCGAAGTGAAGGGCCTCGAGAAGGCGAAGCAACTGGCGGGCAAGGAACTGGTCGAACTGCGCGAGCCGAAGGTCGGGCAGGCGCGGGCGGCGGGCTACGAAGGTGAAGGCTGGGCGCTGGTGAAGAGCGCGAACACCGAGGGCGTGAAGCAGGCGCTGCTCGCGTTGATCGAAAACGTGCAGGTTCGTTACGGCTGAGTGCTTCAGAACTCGCGTTCAGCGTCGATGACGTCTTCGAACACGTCATCGTCCACCCCGCAGGCGAAGGCGACGGTGCCGATGGCTTCCATGATGTCTTCGCGATCGACGGTGTCGAACTCGCGCCCGTGACGGCCATCGAGCTTGTTGAAGGTGCGCACCAGGGTCGCGAGCCGCCGGGTCGCCTGCTTGGCCGATTTCCCCTCGAGCGAGAGCACGGCTTCGCGCATCGCCGCTTCAGCGTCCTTGATCATCGCGGCCGGCACCACACCCTTCCACGCGGCGAAGAAGCGCTTCTTGCTCAGCGACGACACGCCCTTCTGCTGCAGCGTCGCTTTGCGCTTGCCGGCCGCCGCCAGGGCCGCCTCGAACTTCGCCGTCTTCTCCAGCTCAGCCTTCGCGTCTTCGGTGAGCACGGCAGCGCGTTCGTGATCCCACCGCCACTGCAGCCGCGCGTCACGCAGCAGCAGGTCCCACCCGCGCAGCGGCAGCACCTTGTGGGAGAGCTCAGCGGTCTTGGTCGACAACTTCACCCAGACCTCCGGGTGCAGCACCTGCTCGGCCTCGCCTTTTCGCAGCTTCACCGTGCCCAGTGAACGCAGCGCAGGCGGAGGCGGCTCACTCACCCAGCCTCCCAGCATCGGGCGCTTCCATGCGTGGTGATTGAGCGGCTGCGGCTCCCGGCTTTCGCGATCGCCAATCAGCACCACGCAGCGGGTGTCGCCTTGCGCTGCGAGCACGCGGAAGAACACCTCGATGCCCTTCGAGACCTCGAGCGCGTACAGCTGGCCTGGCTCGGGGAGCGTCGACACGGGCGCGCTCCAAACTGTGAAAGCGTGACGGAAGCAAGGAGCAGGTTCGACCTGCTCGGGGTAGCTTGCCACCCCATGAATGGTGGCTTGATTACAGCGGGCGCGGTGAAGCTGTTCATCGGCATCGGTCTTGGCGGTCTGGGCGTGGTGCTCGCGTGGAAGCTGCTGACGCGATTGCTGCAAAATGCCGAGAGCATTCCCCTCGAAGACAACCCCGCCGCCGGCATCCTGCACGCCGCCGGGCTGGTGTCGCTGGGCCTGCTGGTGCGCCAGGTGCTCGCCGCGCTCTACGACACCATCGATCTGTTCCTGCTCCGCGGTGAGTTCCTCAAAACGTTGCCGCGGGTGCTGCTGCTGGGCGGCCTGCACATCGGCCTCGCGCTCGCCCTGGGCAGTGCGCTGCTCGCGATCGGCGTGTGGATCTTCAACTTCCTCACCCCCGGCATCGACGAAGTGGCCGCGGTGCGCGCGGGGAAGATTGCGCCTGCGTTGGTGCTGGGGGCGATTCTGATCACCCTCGCGTTGCTGGCTGCGCCGGGGCTCGAAGCGATCCTCTCGGGCCTGGTGCCCTACCCCCAACTGCCGGACGGCGTGGGCACGACTTCCTCATGAGCGGAGTGGAATGACCATGAGATGGGCCGCAGCTCCAGGGCAACAGCCCGCGCCGTATCGCCCTCCACCGCCGCCGGTGAAGAAGGGTGGCGGCTGTCTGAATTGGGTGCTGCTGCTGATGGGCGGCGCGTTTCTCTTCTGCTGCTGCATCTCGGCGGCGGTGGTCGAGAGCGCCGAAGACCCACTCGACTGGAAGTCGGTCGTGCCCGCGAAAGACACCGTTTCGCTCGGGGTGGCGGTGATGCCGAGCGACTACCCCGCCGATTCCGCGCGGCACTACGACTGGCGCCAGCAGTTCACCGCGTGGGATCTCGGCTACGGCGTCTCGAGTGACGTGCACCAACAGGTCGACGACGACTTCGCCGCGTTGTCCCAGCGCTTTTCCTACACCCAGGGTGCCGGCACCAGCTTCACCTGGGCACCTCCGGTCGCCTGCCACAAGAAGGAATGGCAGTGCGTGTTCGACGCAGTGGTGCGCGACAACGCGGCCGACATCGAGCCCCTCACCGAGCTCTTCCGCCGCAAGCAGCAGGAAAAGAACCTCGATCAACGCGAGCTGACCGAGCTGGTCGTCAGCTTCGTGCAGAACATCACCTACCGCCTGCCCACCGAAGCGACCGCGGCCTTCGGGCTGTTGCCGCCGGTGATCGTCGCGGCCGACGGCTCGGGCGACTGCGATTCGAAGGCGCTGCTCGCGGTGGTCATCTTGCGCCAGCTGGGCGTCGACGCGGTGGTGCTGCTGGCCTCGGGCCTGGGTCACGCCGCCCTGGGAGTGGCCTTGCCGGTGACGGGCAAGAAGTTCCCCCACGGCGGGAAGAAGTACGCCTTCGTCGAGGTCACCACGCCGGGCTGGGCGCTGGGCGCGATGGCGCCGGACTACGACGTCGACAAAGCCTGGAAGGTCATTCCCGTCGCGGTGCCCTGACGGTGACCTCGTCAGCAGCTGGCCAGCAGCGACTCGGCGTCACCCAGCTCTTCGTAGATCGGCGCCGGAGGGGCCATCGCGATCAGGGTCGTCACCTGCTCGCTGAGTGAAGGATTGAAGAACGGCTTGGGGACGAAGCCGGTGGCGCCCGCTTCCACCGCCTCATTGAGGTTGCCGTGGCTCACGCTGCCGGTGAGAAGGAGCACGGGCGTGAGGTTGCGCCGGTTGCCATTTCGAATGGCGCTGAGCAGCTCGAGGCCGCTGAGGTCGGGCATGGACCAGTCGGTGATCACCAGGTCGTAGGCGGCGCGCTTGTAGAGGGTGAGGGCGGCCGCTCCGTTGGGCGCCTCGTCGAGGTGCACGAAACCGAGCTGGCGCAGCAGGTAGCAGAGGCACATCCGCATGGACGAGCTGTCATCGACGACGAGAAGGCGAGCATCCGAGCGATTCATTGACGGTGTTGCTTCGCAAGGAGCGGGCCGAGGCCGGCTCAGCTCGCAAACCCGCGGGCTTGGGTCGAGGGGGGCTGAAAGGGCCCCATCGCTCCATCAAACTGACGTGTCGCCCTCTCGGATCGAAGGAACGAAGGGCCGGGTGGGGCGCCCCCGCGCTCGGAGAATGCGCTGGCACGCCCAGTGAAATCATCCGGGGTGTGATCACCACCGACGCGATGGATGAGCTCTGCACCCTGATGAGGTCGGGCCAGCTGACCTCAGAAGTCTTCGATGACTGGGTGAGCCGGTACTACGCGATGCCCGCCAAGGGCGGTCCAGGGTCCCTGGCTGAGCCGAGATCCATCGAGAGCGCTCGGGAGCGGGTCCACACCTTCGACGCGTTCCTGATGCGGCGCGAAGTGGTCGACTCGCGCTTCACGCGCGCGATCATCGCCCTGCGCAATGTGTTTGCGTTGCACGCAGGGATGTCGACACCGGTGACGGTCGTCCTGGGACTGGAGCCGGTAGTGCCGCAGGCCCCCGTGCGCTTGGCCCGGGCCAGGAAGCCCGGCCTGAGCGACATGATCGCGCAGCTCTTCGCGGGTTCAGTCGAACGAGCTCTGGGCTGACCTTTGCCCAGCTTCGCGAGGAGCGACCTCGGTCAAGGATTCTCAATGGACGTGGTCCAGGGAGGTGGACGCTTTTTTCGAGGTAGCCACGGATGACGAGGGCGGTCATCCGCGGTGACGCGCGAAAAAGGGAACGCCGGCGGGACTCCGCGTCTGCGAGTTGCCCACTCCGTCACGTGAGCGTCCCTGGCTGACGTCGAGGGCCTTTGCGAATCGAGCAACGCCGCAAACACCGAACCCCTGCGTCCCTCAGGCTGCTTGAACGCGAGCCCTCTCAGCCGACGTGGGGACGCCTCGCGAGGAACGATCCCGTCAACAGCCGAAGCGGGGTGGCGTTTCAGGATCTGCAGCGGTGCCCACCCCGCAGAGAGGCTCAGCTCGAGGCTGCGCTGAAGCGGGTTCGTGAGCCCCACATGTGACGGAGTGGGAAGGGCGGCGACACCGGCGCTGATCTGCGCACCATGGGGTGACACGCGCGGGTGACGGAGCCGCTTTCGCCATCTGCGCGAAACGATGCGGCCTGCGATGCTGCATGTCAGCCGCAGTGACAACGGGCGCGAAATACCGCGCGCCGCCGCCGCCGAGACTTCAGAGCAACCCCACCTCCTGCAGGGATCTCCATATGACCGTCAACTCCTCCGCCGCCGCCGCCGCAGCAGCCGCCGCCGCCCGTGAAGCCGCCCGCCGTGCCGCCGAGCTCGCCGCCAGGAAGGCCGCCGAAGAAGCCGCTCGCAAGGCCGCCGCCGCCGCTGCCCAGAAGGCCGCCGCGGCGATGGCGAAGAAGGCCGCGAGCAACGTGCAGAAGACCGCCGCCCATGCCGCCGCGCAGAAGGCCGCCAAGGCCGCCGCGGACAAGGCTGCCCAGGAATTGGCCGCCCGCGCAGGTCAGCGCCCCACCGCGTCTTCCGTGCGCCAGGCCTTCGGCAAGGACGAGCTCTCGAAGGGCCTCGGGCAGGCGCTGCGTCAGCGCGCCACCAACGGCCTGGGCATGCCCTCACCCAGCGCTCCGCCCCCTCCGGGCCGCACCGCCTCGCTCAGCGAGCTGCGCGCGATCCAGGCGAAGGGTGGCTCGTTGGCCGCCTTCAAGTCGCCCGACGCCGCCGATCGGGCCGCGGCTGCGAAGACCGCCAAGGCCGCTCCGGCACCTGACTCCGTGGAAGGCCGCGCCGCCCAGGGTGCCAAAGACGTGCAGAAGGCCTGGGACGACGCGCACTCGGCCGGCGGGAGCGACGCCATCGCCGCCAACGCCGCGTCCCAGAAGCTGCGCGAGCTGACCAGCGGAGGTGACGTCGCGTACAACAACACGCTCCTGCGCGCGGCCGCGCCCACCCTCGACAAGATCAGCACGGTCATCGCGAAGAACGCGGGCGACGACGGCTTCACCGACGGCGCGGACAAAGACGCGGTGAAGAACTCCATTCGCGCGCTCGGCGACACCGCCACCGCGTCTGGCCCGGTGGGCAGCTTCCTCATCGCTGATCCGATCGCGAAGAAGATTCCCGACCAGAGCGAGCTGATGCACGTCGACGACGCCTTCTACGAGCACCACGACGCGGGGGGCAAAGACGACCTGATGGCCGCGCTGAGCTCGCGCCTCCAGGCGTACGGGAAAGACGAAGCCAACGACGAGCTGATGGATCGCCACGAAGGTGGCTTTAGCCTCGGCGGCCTGTGGGACGCGACCGGCGGCAAGCTGGTGAGCGCGGCGGCCGATGGGCTGGGCGCGGTCACGGGATTCATCGGTGATGCGGCCGACGGCGTGCTGAAGATCGCGGGCGCCGCGGGCGACCTGGCGGTCGATGCCGCCAAGGGCACGGTCGACCTCGCTGGCGACGCCGCCTCGTGGACCACTGATCAGGTGAGCGCTGCAGCGGAATACGCCGCGAAGAACGGCCTCAAGCTCGCGGGCTCCGCGCTCAACTGGGTCGGCGATCACGCGCGCGAGCTCGCCGCGGATGCGCTCGACGTTGATGGCCAGATGGCGAAGCTCAACTCGCCCGGCGACACCGTGACGATGGCGGTCGGCGGGAAGATCGGCGCCACGGTGCTGCAGGGCGGCGCCGAGGTCGAGATGAAGGTCACCAAGACCGAAGACGGCTACGAGATGACGCTGACCGGCAAGCTGTCGGGCGGCGTGTTCGGCGGCCTCAAGCTGCCCGGGTTCCCCTCGGCGGAAGGCGAAGCGAACGCCACCGGCGTGGCCTCGGCGACCATGAAGTTCGACGATCTCTCGAGCGTGACCACCGCGGCCGAGACCGTGGGCGGCATCGGCATCGCGACCGCCGTCGGTGGTCCCGCGGGCGCGCTGCTGACCGGTGCGACCGCAGGCGACGAGATTCGGGACATCACGGATCACTTCCAGTCGGGCAGCGTGGGTCTCGAGCTCTCCGCTGAAGCGAAGGCTTCGTTGGGCGAGACGGCCGGCATCGGCGCAGGTGGCAGCGTCAGCGGCGCGGTCACCACCGGCGCGCGGCTGGAGATCACCAAGGGCCAGCCTCCGGCGTTGGTGCTCGAGCAGGGCATCGAAGCGAAGGGCAGCCTCTCGCTGGGCGCGCCCGTCCAGATTCCTGCGCTGGGCGGCAAGCTCAACGGCGGGTCGATCAACGGCCAGGCGACGGTGTCAGCTGAGACGCGCATTCCGCTCCCCGCGGGCTTCAGCCTGGGCGACGTGGTGAGCGACCCGGTGGGTGCGATGAAGAAGGTGGGCAAGAGCGTCATCGACAACTCGACCACCAAGCTGTCGATCGGCGTCGACGTCAGCGGCGGCCAGGCGCTCGAGGGCGTGGGCATCGGCTCGAGCGGCGGCCTCGAGGTGAGCCTCTCGGGTGAAGCGAAGACGAAGGACCTGGTGGGCGCGCTCACGCAGGCGATGAAGGGCGACCTCGGCGGCGCGCTCAAGACGCTCGGCACCAAGACTGATCTCGAGGTCGACGTGAACAAGTACACGCAGTCGGACCTGATCAACATCGACGAGGAAGTGTCGGTGCCCGGGTTCACCATCGGCGTGCACGCGCAGGACTCGATTCGCGACGAGACCGACGTGTGGAGCTTCGAGGGCACCCCGGCCGAGTTGGCGAAGCAGGGCTTCAACCTGTTCGACAGCCTTCAGATGAAGGTCAGCTGAGCCACCTCCTCCCTCTCCCTGCGACGACAGCGGGGAGAGGGGCCGATTTTCACTCGAAGGGATTCGGCGACACCGGCTGTGGCGGAGGCCACTTGATCACGAGGTCTGGCCGTCGCTCGAACGATTCGAGAGCTATCGACAGTCGACCTTGCTCGAGTTCGAGAACCCGACGCCACACGTGGTAGCGCACTGTCTGTCCCAGTCGGCGCTCGGGTTCGTAGACCATCGCGGTGTATCGACCGGGCCGAACGGCCTCGAACTGAGCACCGGATTGCCCCTGCGACGCGGGGCGGACGCCCGCTCTTTCGAGGACCCAGAAGGGATGCGTTCCCTGCGGCTCCGCGAAATCGCCGGCCACCAGGGTGAGGTAGAGCTGCCCCTGATAACCGCTGTAGGCGCTCACCCGAACGGACGCACCGCCCACGGCCTCGTAGGCCGTCGCCGTGCCCCCATCGGGGGTCGAGGTGAACCAGGCTGGGAAGATCCTGGGTTCACCTGTCGAACGTTGACGCAGCACGTGAACTCCGGGGTCGAGTCCCTGCAGGAGTGCTCGTCCATTGCTGAAGCGAACGGTGGATTCGCTGGAGCCGCCTTCTTCGAGATCAGTCGGCTCCAGGAAAACACCACCATCGCGAGACACCATCGTCACCGCGATGGGACCGTGCGGTTTCAGCAGAACGTCCATCTCTTCCTGCTCCGTCGCTGCCACGAACCGCGCGACGGCATAACCCTTCGCGTAGACCGAGAACGGTACCGGCCCAACTGACAGGCCTGAGAGCACGGTGACCGAGGTGGGGGCCGGCGACGGCTCGAGCCCCGAACGATCTCGCGTGTCCTCGCCCAGGGCGATCTGCGCACGTTGCCAGAGTGGATTTTCGAGCAGAATTCGAGCGCCAACCAGGGGCTGACCGGTGTCCCCATCGCGAACACGCACGCGCAACGGCCGCTCTTCGAGGAGCGCAATTGGCCCGATCGTTCGCTCTTGTCCTGGCTCAACCATCGCCTCGACCGAGCGCGCCGCCTTCCCGGCTGCGAAGACGTCGATCGCGAGAGGCCCTGGCTGTTCGTACTCGAAGCGCACGGGTTCCTCTTCCTGCGTTTGGCTCCCAGGGAATATGCCGGGGCGACGAAGCTCCACCTGAGGTCGGGGGGCACCGGTAACCGAGACCATAAGCGTGCCCCGATCACTCCGGCGCTGGTCCGTGATCAACTTTACGCCGTCAGTATCGGGCGGAACATTTTCAAGTTCCTCGCTCTCACCGTCGGGACCTTCGGCCTCCAGCCGATATCTCGCCAATGCAGAAAGACCGGCGATGACGAAGCGACCGTTGTTGTCTGTGTTGGCGCGGAACCCCTCTCTTCCGGCGACTGTCCCGCAACCCGAACGCCCTATTTCTTCGAAGACCGACTCCGCGGTCGCGCGCACGACCGCATCCGCGACAGCCGCTCCGCCCTTATCGAGAACGATGCCCCGAATTTCGGCGAGCTTGAACGAAACCTCGAGCTTGGGGGCCTTCTGCTCTCGAACTACGAACGGAAGCTCGACGGTGCGTCCCCTGGAGTCGTCACGCTTGATTCCTGATGCAGTGGGTTGCGACCAACGCTGCTGAGGAAGCGCCAGAAGCGGCGGCGGCATGGCGAAGTTCGGCGCCGCTGCAGGTTT
>JAYVNA010000745.1:0-3137 GCA_043758715.1 Archangium sp. | reverse complement strand
CGCCGCCCATGCTGCCGACGCCCTCACGCTCTTCGCCACTGGCGCCGCTGCTCTCGCCGTCGCTCTCCTTCTTGATGCCGTGGCTGACGTAGTTGAGGAGGTCGTAGCGGGTGATGCCTTCCTCTTTCAGGAAGAAGAGGGCCTGGCTGTCGGTTTCCCGGAACAGCGCGATGAGCACGTCGGCCGAATCCATCACCTTCTGTTCAGCCGACAAGGCGTGGAAGGCCGCGCGCTGGAGCACGCGTTCGACCCCGATGGTCTGTTGCGGCTCGGCTTCGCTGCCGTCGGGCAGGCGCTCGACCGTCTCGTCGAGGAAGGTGTCGAGGCGCGCCTTGAGGCGGTCTGACTTGGCGCCACAGGCCTTGAGCACCTCGATGGTGCGCGGGTCCCGGAGGAGCCCGAGCAGCAGGTGTTCCAGCGTCAGGTACTCGTGGCGCATGCGCTTGGCTTCGGCGAGCGCGAAACGAATGGACGCCTGCAGTTCCTTGGCGATGATCGGTGAGGCCATCTGTCAGGGCTCCTCGGGCTCGATGGACAGCTTGAGCGGGAACTCGTGTTCCTTCGCCAGCTGGTGCGTCTTGTTGACCTTCATCTCAGCGATCTCTTTCGTGTACACGCCCGCCACCCCAAACCCCGTGCGATGCACGTTCAGCATGATCAACATCGCGTCTGATTCCGTCTTGTGGAAAACCGACTGCAGGACGAACACGACGAACTCCATGGTCGTGTAGTTGTCGTTGTGAAACAGCACTTTGAAGAGGGGCGGCTTTTTGAGCTGTTCCTTCTTCCTGGTCTGGGTCGCTACACCGCTATCGCCGTCGTCCTTGTTGGGGCGATGCTTGGTGGCCATGGGGAGTTGAAGGTAACAGACGAAGACGAGCGCGCACGGGCTCTCCACGAGCATGGGTCGACTGTTCGGGTGGGTGACACGCGACTGGTACAGGTCTGTTGACCTGGGCGGGCCCGACGGCTCTCCTTCACGTCCTCGTGTTCGCCTTCGCCCTTTCCCTCTTGTTGAGCCAGGCCCCGCCCATCGTGGCGGTCATCGACATCAGCTCGGAAGACGCCATCTACGAAGACGAGTCGCGGCGCTTCACCCAGTCGCTCACCGAGGCCCTGACCAAGGAGGGAGTGACGGCGGTGCGCATCGACGAGTCTGAGCTGCCACCGGAGGGCTGCCGCCTCGGCCCGTGCCTGGGGGTGGCGGCCCGCGACAAGGGGGCCCTCGCGATCGTCACCCTCGACGCGGAGGAGCTCTCGAAGACGAAGATCAAAGTGGTGGTGACGGTGATGCGCGCCACCAACGGCGAACCGCTGGCGGGCGGGCGTTACGAGCTCAAGCCGGGAATGAAGAAGATCCCCAAGGGGCTCACGAACTTTCTGGCGGCCACCAGGAAGGCGATGGCGAAGATCGCGCCGCCGCCGAAGTAGTCAGCGCCGCCCGTTGCCGTTGTGACGGCAGCCGTAGCCGTCCCAGTGATGCGCAGGCGGGCAGTCGGGCCGAACCACCGCGGCCGGGTGGAAGTAGCCGTGATGCCGGGGCCCCACGATGCAGCCGCTGCCCAGAGCGCCCACGAGACTCAGTGCGAGGAAGAGCTTCATGCGGCGCAGCTTGCCAGTGCCGCGGGGTGCGCCTCAACGCTGCGCGGTGGGCGCAGGTACGACCGTTCGCGGCGGGGGCAGGTGCACCACCACCGCTTCGGGGACGGCCTTCTTCACTTCGCGAAACGGCACGCTCGCGCCGACCGTGGTGTAGAGGTTCGCGCCGGTGCGCGTCTTCGCGGTCTTCAAGGGGAACTCTTTGGCGCGGGGCACGAACCACTCGCGCACCGCCTTGAGCTCGAGCACGTGCACGTGCTGCACGTCGACGAACACGTACACGAGCAGATCGGCGATCGAATACAGAAAGCAGCCCGGGGAATCTTTCTCGGCGTTGCTGATGAGCTCGAAGAAGTAGGTGCCGCGCCGGAAGCCCTGGCGATCACCTTTCACTTCGACGCCGAGCACCTTCTGGCCCGGGCGTTCCCACAGCAGGTCGACGCCGCGGTGTTGAAAGCGGGGGTCGTCTTGCACGTCGTGCACGAAGCTGCCGGGCGATTGCCTCAGCATCACTTCGCGCGCGAGAGACACCGCCCGGTCGGCGGCGCCCATCACGCCGCTCATGGAATAGGAACGGCTCAGGGTTACTTCCGCAGCTCGACGCCGACCGCCACCAGCTGCACTTCGCGGTACTTGCCGTCAGCGCCCCTGGGCACCGTCGCGCCCTCGGCCTCGTAGTGCTTGGCGCGCTGCTCATCGAGCATCGCGACCTTCACCACGCCCTCGACCTTCGCGGTGCTGCCCGCGGAATCGAGCGGCACGAAGAAGCCGTAGTCCTTGAAGGTGACCCGCACGCCCGGGCCCTTGTCGGCGCCGGCGAGCTCCATCCAGCAGCCCTTCTTCTCACAGGCCTTCCGGACCTTCGCCTCGACCGCGATGGTCTTGCCGTCGAAATCGGCGGGTGAGGCGAGCAGCTTGGTGAGCTCGACCTGCTGAGCGCCCTTGAGCTTCTCACCGCGGGTCAGCGTGGGGCCCGACGCGGCGGCCTCGGTCTCGCCGGCCTTGTGGTTACAGGTCGTGCCGCCCTTGCCGTCAGGGGTGCAGGTCAGCAGGAGCGCGAGGAGCAGAGTGTTCATGCAGGGCGGCGTAGCCGAACCCAGCGGTCCCCGGCAAGTGAGGCGAAGTCGAGGGCCGCCCATGACTCTTTTCGGCTACGGTGGTTCCGCCTTGCAGCTGATCGTTCCCGCCAGAAACCGCACCTTCGGCGCCCTTGATGCGTTGGCGATCATTGGTGTGATCGGGTTCTCGATCGCCCGGTGGATTCCGGTCGCGAGACTGATTCCGTTCTGGGGTTGTGGCTTTCGCAAGCTGACCGGCATTCCGTGCCCCGGGTGCGGGCTGACGCGGGTCGCTGACAGGTTCGCGCACTTCAACGTGATCGGTGCGCTCAAGGCGAACCCGCTGGGCACAGTGGCCGCTTCGCTCTTCGCGGTGGCGATCGTGGCGAGCGTGCTGCACCTGGTGTTCCGCATGCCGGTGCCCGAACTGGTGATGGACCAGAAGGAGTGGCGGCGCGCGCGCTGGGCCGGGCTCCTGCT
>JAYVNA010000744.1:0-3142 GCA_043758715.1 Archangium sp. | reverse complement strand
CGAGGTTCGAAATCAGCAGCGCGCCGCGGCCGTTCTTCTCGAGATGCTTGGGCAGCCCTTCGAGAAACCCGAGCAGCATCTTGCTGTCTTCGTCGAACACCGCGCGATCGACGCGGTTCTTCGGAGGCTCGGGCACCCACGGCGGGTTGCACACCACCAGGTCGGCGCGGCCGAAGGGAAAGAGCGGCTTCTCTTCGACGGTGAAGCGATCCTCCACCTTGAAGAACTTCGCGTTCTCCTGCGCGCAGGCCACCGCGCGCGGGTCGATGTCCGTGCCCACCACCGACTTGGCGCCCTTCTCCAACAACAGCAGCGCGAGCACCCCGGTGCCGGTGCCGATGTCGAAGCAGGTGGTGCCCTTCACCTCGCCCAGGCGCCGCAGCAGCTCGACGTAGTCGGTGCGGGTGGGCAGGTAGACGCCGTAGTGCGGCGTGAGCTTCCTCTTGAGCCCGGGAACGTCGAGCCCCTTCTTGCGCCACTCCGCCGCGCCCACCAGACCCAGCAAGGTCTTGAGCGGCACCACCGTGCGCTTGTCGGTCGTCTTGCCCCACGCCTGCTTGCAGGCCACCGTGACGTCGGGGGCGCGCTTGAGGGCGAGTTTGTACGACGCGTCGAGCTCCACCACGATGCGGCCGAGCGTCTCGTGCTCGATCGCCCGGGCCCGACGCTCGGCGCGGAACGCCTCGAGCGGAGAGCCGGCATGGCGCTGCGTGGTGAGCCTTCGGCCCATCGCGCCGATCAGCTGCCGCGCGTTGTGAAAGTCACCCTGGTAGAGCAGGTACTGTCCCTTGCGCACCAGTCGCAGCGCGTCGTCCGCCTTGAGCGAATCGTCGACGGGAATCAGCTTTTCAGGCGCCGGGGTGTCGCTCTCGGTTCGCCACGTGAAGGGCACTGCATCGCTTGCATCAGGCACGTCGGCCTTGTGTCACGTTCACGGGCTCCCCCCAACTCTCTCCTCCTTGGACGAGAGGGGAGGTATAGGCGCGCCATGAGCAACGTCTTCACGGTCATCATGGCAGGCGGGAGCGGCACCCGCTTCTGGCCTCTCTCCCGCAGCTCGCTGCCCAAGCAGTTCCTTCCGCTCACCAGCAAGCAGCCGCTGATCGCCGAGACGATGAAGCGCATGGCGGGCTTGAGCACGCCTGCGCGAACCTCGGTGGTCTGCGGGGCGAAGCACGCGGCCCTGGTGAAGAAGGCCCTGCCGAAGCTGCCGAAGCAGAACGTGGTGGTCGAGCCCGAGGCCCGCAACACCGCTCCCGCGATCGCGCTCGCCTGTGCCCACGTCGCCCATCAAGACCCCAACGGCATCATCGTGGTGCTGCCGTCTGATCAGCACGTCGCCGACGTCGCGGCTTTTCAGAAGAGCGTTCACGAGGCCGTGCGCGTGGCCGAGACCGGCTTCATCGTCACCCTGGGCATCAAGCCCACCCGTCCAGACACGGGCTACGGCTACATCCGCCTGGGCGAGCCCATGAGCGGCGAGGCGCGCAAGGTGGCGGCCTTCGCCGAGAAGCCGAACTTCGAGACGGCCCAGGGCTACCTGGTGTCGGGTGACTACCTGTGGAACGCGGGCATCTTCGTGTTCCGCGCCGACGTGATGCTCGCCGCGTTCGCCAGTCACATGCCCGAGCTGGTCAAGCCGCTCGCGGCCATTCGCGCCGCCTGGGGCACCAGGAAGGCCGCTGCGGTGCTCGCGCGCGAGTTCAAGAAGATGCCCGCCACCTCGATCGACTACGGCGTCGCCGAGCGCGCGCCCAACATCGCGGTGGTGCCCTCGTCGTGCGGCTGGAGCGACGTCGGCAGCTTCAACGCGCTGCCTGACGTGCGGCCCCACGACGCGAACGGCAACGTGAGCGAGGGCGAGGCTTTGGTGATCGACTCGAGCGGCTGCGTGGTGCTGGGCGGCAAGAAGCTGATCGCCGTGGTGGGCATGAAGGACGTGGTGGTCGTCGATGCAGGCGACGCGTTCCTCGTGATCCCCAAGGACAAGTGCCAGGACGTGCGCAAGGTGGTCGAGGCGCTCAAGAAGCAGAAGCGCCTCTCGCACCTGGTGTGAATCGCTACTGCCGAATCGCGACCACCCGCTTGCGGATCGCCGAGAAGACCTCGGGCAATGATCCGGTCTGCGCCGAGCGCAGAATGCCATCGGGGATCAGCATGATGGGGTCGGAGTCGATCGCGTAGATGACGAGCGTCTTCTTCCCATCACCCCACGGGATCACCGACCACGAGCCGCTGTTGCGCCGGTAGGTGCCCCGCACCAACGTCCACGCGCGATGAAAGTGGCCCGCGGGGTCCTCGCGCTGCACCGACTTGGTGTCAGACCACAGGTTCATCAGCGGGAAGGGCAGCTTCAGCTCGACGTGGCACAGCGGGACGCCGTTCTCGTCCTTCATCGCGCTGTCCTTGGTGCGCGGCATGAACGAGGCGAAATGTTCGCAGTCGCGCAGCACCGGCCAGACCTCGGTCGAGGGCGCGTCGATGAGCCCGAACGACTCCACCCCGATGCCCTTGTTGTCCGTGGGCTTCACTTCGTGAACGACCGTCTCGAAGGCCTCGAGCTTCCTGGTCTCCTCGGCGGTGAAGGCGGGCAGGGTGAGCGGCTGCGCCAGCGCCAGGCCCGAGATCAAGAGGAGGGGGAAATACGCTCGCATCAATGACTGCTTATCACGCAGAACCTGCGCGGATCTTCGCTGCCGGGGCGGCGCGCGATCAATTGTCTCGGGGATCGCCCTCGAGCCCCCGCCAGGGAGGCCGCCCGCGGTCCAGCAGCCGCTCGAACAGCACCATCACCAGGGCGCCGCAGACGCTCAGTACCGCCGCGCCCAGGGTGCCCGAGGTCGCCGCTGCCCACCCCGCACCCGCGAGGATCACCAGCGGCCTGATCAACGTGAAGGGCCCCAACACCAGCACGCTCGCCAGCACGCCGAAGTCGAAGCTGCTGCTCAGGTAGAGGCCCAGCGAGGTGAGCACCAGGGTCGCGAACAGCCCGTAGACCAGCACCAACTTCTCCGCCGCCTGGTGCAGTGAACTCCAGTTGCTCTCTCCGCCCAGCGCCCGCAACGACAGCCCTGCGCCCAGGAAGAGGACGATGGTCGCGACCGAGAACACCGCCCCGCGCCGCATCGACGCGCCGTAATAG
>JAYVNA010000743.1:0-9769 GCA_043758715.1 Archangium sp. | reverse complement strand
ATCACCGGCAAGTCACGCCGCTCGGACGTCGAGGTCGACGGACCTCAGACGGCGTAAAACCCCGCGCTCGCGAGATCGGTCGCGCCCCGGCGCTGAGCACTGGGCGCGCTTCGCTTTCGTGCTGAAACGATCGCGCTGCCCGCGATCGCAACGCCGCGCTTCTCGAAGATCGTCTCCAAGCCATGTCGCGAACGCGACGCATGAATCGCCGGGCCGCCATGTACTGCCGCGTGTTGTCGAAGAGCGGCTTGCCCGTAAGGATGAGCGCGAGGATTGCTCCGAGGCTGAACTGGTCCGAAGCCGGCTCGGCACTGCTGAACGCGTTCACGACCTCTGGTGCCGCGTAGACGAGCCGATCATCCGCGAGCGACGTCACCGAGATGGCCGTGTCCACTGTCAGCTGCTTCGCGAGATCGAAGCCGGTGATTCGCACTTCCTTAGGCTTCGGCTGGTCCTCGACGAGCACAACCTCGGGCCGAAGGAGCCGATGCACGACACCCTGCCGGTGCGCTTCGTCGATGGTCCCCGCGACGTTCATCCACAGGTCGGTGCGCGCGTGAAGGTCTGCTCGCTCTTTGCCCTTGGCATCGGGGCCATAGCGCTCGACCCACGTCGTCAGGGTGATTCCCTTGAAGTGCTCGAGCGGCAGGACGATGCCGGCCTCGTCTGAGAAAGGCGGGTCTGCGTTGAGCACACCGTCGCTTCGGCCAAGTCGGCCGAGCACCGTCGCTTCCCACCGCGCACGGTCCTCAGTTCGCTTCCGCTGCTCGTCCGTCGCGAGTGGCGGAATGCTGTAGATGCGCAGCAGACGCTCGTCGCCGGAGAGACTGTTCTTCCCGAGGAGTTCGCTGAAGGTCTCGGAGACTGAGACCGTATCGATGATCTCGTACTCGCGGACACGGCGAACCGGCTTCGGCCCAGACTGCACTCCCTGCAACAGCTTGAGCAGGTCCTTCTCCCCACCGCTCGTCGGCGTGAGGCTTCGACGGTTGCTGAGACGCTCGATGAGCGCTTGGTCTTGGAGCGCAGCGAGGATCGTCTTCCGCGTGTGGATGCGGTCCTTGCTCGCAGGGCCCTTCACTCCGCAGTCGGTCGTCGCGGACAGGAAGACGAGCCCTTCCACCCAGAGTTGCCCTGCCTGGTAGCTCTCGCGCTTGAGCAGTGACTTGAGCGCCTGCGCTGTCAGCCGATTCAGCTTGAGCGGACTGGGGATCGGGTTGGGGATGTACCAGTCGTGATCGGTGCCATCGATCCGGCCTCGGTACGCCTTCATCTCCACCACGAAGATCGCGAACGGGGCGACTACGACAGCATCGAGTTCGTAGATGACGCCGGTGCGCTCGACGAGCCACGCGTTCCCGTAGACCGTGAAGGTGGATGGCAGGTTCTCGACCAGGAACCGAATCGCCTGCCGCTCGGCGTCGTGAGCGGGCTCGCCGATCTGGATGAACTTGGCTGCCATCGATCAGACCAGGACGATCTTCGCGTTGGGGAACCAGATCGCGAGCTGGTCCTCGATCTTGAACTGGCCGCCCTTGTCAGGGGCCAGGCCGATAACGAAGTCGAAGGTTCGCTGTCGGAGGGGGTGTTCGACCGCCTTCATGGTCTCGGCGGTGGCGCGGACGATGTACTCGCCACTCGGTGCGCCACAGGCGAGCGCGACCACGCCGGCGAGGGTCTGCTCCTGCCAGCTGCCGCAGGCGATAGTGAAGTTCGCCTGAAGCGTGAGGTCCTTCTGGGTGGTGACGAGGTGGTGGGCGAGCTGGCCACCCGAGCCTGGGAGCTCGAGGACCTTCTGATGGGGCTTCACGACGTGCAGGTCGGACCGGGCCATGCGGAAGGGCAAACCGAGGAGTCGGGCCTGCTCGGTGATGTAGTCCGCGGGGGCTGCTGTGAGATCAAGCTTGGGTACCGACTTCAGCCACTGCTCAACGAGGTGGGCGGGGAGTCGGCCGACACGTGCGGGCGCTTCGACGGCAGTCGAAGCGAACGGGACCTGGTGGAGAACCGCGGCGTCTTCAAACAGGAGATCGAGGAAGTCGGTCGCGTTCAGTCGGCCCTTGAAACGGTTCCAGGTGGCCAGGCCCTGCTCGGTAACGCGCGGGGGGAGACGGGCGGCTGCCTCCTCGCGGGCGATCGCGTGCAGCAGCACTGCAGCCCAGGTCGCGGTGGCTTGATGGTCCGGGGTTACACCTGAGAGATCGAGGCTCTTCATCGCCACTCCGTTCGAAGGCTGAACGAAAGTGGAGACCACCGACTCGCCCACCGTCGTGCGACCCCACCCCGTCTCCTTCACGGAGCGATCTACTTGATCTCACGACGAATTGTGGGGGACTTCTTGGACCAGGACACGTCAGGTCACTCTGGTATCTCCATCCCATCGTGCTCATGAACCAGGCGGAACTTGACGGGTTGGCTGACGGTGTTCTGGCTCAGGTTTGGAACCACTTCAGGGATCATCAGGAATGGCCCCTCAAGAAGCCGATCATGCTCGCCCTTCGTGCCAAGGGCGCTGAGTACGAGCAGGTGCTTCAGGGCTCCCGTGGGCGTCTGCTCTACGCCCGCAGTAATTCGGAAGAACGCGTGTTCACTACCTTCCGCGCGCTGGCGTAGCGGGGCAGCGACCTCAAACCTTCGAAACAAGGACCATTTTCACGCTTCGTTGGCCGTCTGTCAGAAACCATCGTAGTCTTCTGACAGAGGCTTCAAATGGCGAACGTGACCGAACAGATTCTGGAGCGTGCCCAGGCCCTTCCCGAGGGCGCTCCTTTGCGTGCGAAGGAACTCCTGCACTTGGGCAGCCGCGCAGCGATCGACCAGTCGCTCTCCCGGCTCGTGAAGGCCGGCCAGCTCCTCCGCGCGGGCCGCGGCCTCTATGTGCGTCCGGTCGAGACGCGATTTGGGGTTCGGCCGCCTTCGATCTCCAACGTCATCGAAGCGCTCGCCCATGCGCGAGGAGAAACCGTCGCCTCGAATGGCGCGTCGGCCGCGAACGCATTGGGCCTGACGACGCAGGTCCCCGTTCGGACCGTGTACTGGACCTCAGGCCGGAGCCGCGTGCTCTCGGTCGGCGCTCAGACGGTCGAGCTGCGTCACGCGCCGCCGTGGCAGCTTGAACTTCCCCAAAGCCGCGCGGGGCAGGCGATTCGCGCGCTCGCCTGGTTCGGGAAGCAGCGGTCACGAGAGGCGGTCCGGACGCTTCGAGGGAAGCTATCGAGTGCTGAACTCCAGTCGCTCACTGCGGTCCAGGGTCGGCTTCCAACGTGGGTTGCGCAGCAGGTAAGCACGCTCGCTCATGTCTGAGATCTTCCTCCAGTTGAGCAAGAAGGACCGTGGCGACGCACTGGGCGTCGCCGCGGAGCAGAGCCGTCGCCCGGCTCACCTCCTCGAGAAGGACGTCTGGGTCGTGTGGGCGCTTCGCACGATGTTCCAGTCGCCCTTCGGTCCCCATCTCGTCTTCAAGGGCGGGACGTCGCTTTCCAAGGCCTACGGTGCGATCAAGCGCTTCTCAGAGGACATCGACCTCACCTACGACATCCGGAAGATCGCCTCAGACCTCGTGGGCGAGAACAACGCGGAGGCGCTCCCGCCCACCAAGAGCCAAGAGAAAAGGTGGACCAAGGACATCAGAGAGCGACTCACCAAGTGGGCCGCCGAGGATGTTCTGCCGCTCCTGCAGCGAGCGCTCCAGGACGAGAAGCTCTCGGCGACCGCGACAGTCGACCCCGAAGACAGTCACGTCCTTCGCATCGAGTACGAACACACGGCGGAAGGCACCGGCTACGTCAAGCCGGTCGTGATTCTCGAGTTTGGTGCGCGCTCGACGGGCGAACCATGCGACCCGATCGCCGTGCGGTGCGACATGGCGGAGTTCGTACCCGCGCTCACCTTCCCGACGAGTACGCCGCGCGTGATGCGTGTCGAGCGAACCTTCTGGGAGAAGGCGACCGCAGTCCATGTGTACTGCCAAGGAGGACGGTTGGCCGGGTCGCGGTTCTCTCGGCATTGGTACGACCTCTGCCACCTGGACAGTGCCGGCCACGCCGCATCCGCGCTCACCATGCGCGACGTCGCCGACCGTGTCGCTCGCCACAAAGGATGGTTCTTCCCTGCAAAGGACGCCGGCGGTGTGGTCATTGAGTACGCCTCAGCAGTTGGGGGGCAGATGCGACTGATCCCGCCGAGCGGGAGGCTCCTCGACGAACTCGCAGACGATTATCGCAAGATGCTCGAAGACGGTCTGCTCCTGGACGACTCGGTGCCGTTCGAGAAAATCCTGGATCAATCCAAGAGCCTTGAGGACCGCGTCAACAAGGCCATGGCGGTGGTGCCAGTGACGAACACTCCATGACGCCGAACCAATTGTGCAGACACGTCTCAGGTGGTGGCGCCGTGAGTCGTCCCCGACAGGCGAATCCGGCAACGGAATCGGTCGCGGCTGCCGGATTCCATGAGGGTGACGGCCAGCGATTGGAATCCGGCAACGAATCCGGCAACGGTTGCCGGATTCTCGGCGCCTCCAGTCTGCACGCAGCGCCGCACGAAGATCCGAGACCGACGCCGAGCGACCTATGGGGTACCCACTTTGACGATTCTGCGGGGTTCCTCAGTCACTGCGAGGGGATGAGAGTTCGTCACTCTCTAAACCGCCCGCAGAACGCGTTCGCAGCTCGCGCCCTTTGCGGAGCACAGTTTTTCGGTAGTGGGAGAAACCGCAGACCCCGAGAGGGACTGCGGTTTTTCTGCTTTCAGGCCTCCGCCTCGTTTCTCCCCACCGACCTTCGGCGTGATCACGATGCGGCCGTCGTGGTGCACGACGATGCGCTCGATGAGGTGCTGAACGTAGGAACGCGCGACGTCATCGCGACGCAGCAGCCGACGCCACTCCTTCAACAGCACGTCGGTCAAGGCATCGTGTCGGAGAGCGCGAGCCCTTGGCTCCGTGCAGACCACCCGCTCGATCGCGTCGATCACCGCGTCGTCGAGCGTCTTGAGCGGAATCCGGAGTCCCGGGCACGCTTCCTTTCCGACGCGCAGCAGGTTTCGGCAGTTGTAGTAGCCGTAGGTGTACTGCCCGTCGACCACCCGCTTTCCGCTCGTCTCGTACTGGTAGCTCGCGCCGCACGCGCCGCACCACGCGAGGCCCTTGAGCAGCTTCGGCTGGGACGGCGCGCGACCTGGCGAGCGAGCCGGTTCGCGCTCCCGTCGGAGCTTCTGCACCAACGCCCACGTCTCGGCGTCGATGATCTGAGGAACCGTCAACGAGAGCCACTCCGCCCGTGGCCGAGGCAGGCCATCCTTGCGCATGCCCCAGTGCACAGTGCCGGTCAGCGCCTCTTCTCCGAGGAGCAGCGTCACCCTGCTCTTCGACCACAGGCCGCCTACCCGCGTTCGCATCCCCCGCTGGTTGAGGGTCCGCGCGACTGACTTGGCGCCGCTCCCGGCGATGTAGAGGGTGAATGCCTCGCGCACGAGCTCGGCCTCGAGCGGCTCCACTTCCAGCCGATGACGCACGAGGCCCGGCCTGACCTCGATCGGGACGCTTCGGTAGCCGAACGGCGCGCGCGCTCCCGGCCAGAACCCCTGCTTCACCGCCTCGCGCATCGCAGCGGAGGTCCTCAAGCCGTTCAGCTCCGACTCGTACTGGTCGATGCACTCGAACAGCCCTTCCATCAACGTCCCCATCGGGTCGTCGGCGAAGTCCTGTAGGACGGAGAGCACGCGGACACCTGCCTTTCTGAGCTTGGTCTTCACGACGCGCGCGTGGGTCGCATCGCGGGTGAAGCGAGACGTGTGATGGACGACGATCGTGCTGATGGTGCTCGTGGGCTTGAGCGCTTCACCGAGCAACCGGTTGAACACCGGGCGGGTCGCATCCGTACCCGACGCGCCCGCCTCGATGTACTCCTGCTCGATAGACGCATCGTGCCGCGCTGCGAACTCGGCGACGGCCTTGCACTGCGCTGGCAGGGAGAGGTCCTTCTCGGCCTGCTCTGCCGTGCTCACGCGCGCGTAGGCCACCCACGCCCTCCGCTCACTGTGGGTTCGCATCGCGAGCGTCCTTTGGCGTCCTGGCGTCGAGCGCTTCGGCGAGGGCGCGCTCGATCAGCCTCCGCTCCCAGGTCGGGAGCTCGACGGACATCGGCTCGAGTCCGGTGACCAACAGGTGGAGATCGCGACTGCGCCTCCGAATCGGGGGCGTTGGGTCCATGCCCGGCGCAAAGACCTGTTCGAGCCCCTCGGGGGACACCAACTCCGCCATCAGGCATACGACCCGTCGTATCAACGGCTTGGAAGGCTACTGGCCGTCAGTTCATTCGGAAGGATCGGGCTCGAGGTCGATGAAGTCCTCGTAGTCCCACGCCTCGTCGTGCGCGCCCGCCGCGTTCAGTGGCTCCTCCGCTTCCGCCCTCGCCAAAGGAACGCGGCCTGCGGCGACTCGTCCTTCCGCGTAGAGACGAACCCGATCATCCGAGTGCGCCAGGAATCGGTCGAGGGCTTGCCTGCCCGAGCGCTTCACTCTTCCGCTCCAGTCGAACAGCCCATTGATGTCGCGCGTCGTCTGCCGAAAGGCGAGTTCGACCGGACCCAGCCGAGCGCAGTCTCGGCAAAGGTGGCGCGCATGGCCGCGGCCCGAGAACTTCTCGTTCGGTCGGACGCGCCCGCAGCTCCAACAGAAGTGACCGCTGCCCTTTCGCGACATGCTCGTCGAACTACGGCGCCGTCGTTCCTGGGGCAAGCGCAGGGCGCTCTCGGGCCTCGTCGTCCTTCATCTCCCCCAGCGACTCGCGAATGACGCGGTTTGTGACCTCGGCCAGGTACTCGGTGAGCGTCTGGTTGGCCTCGAGGAACTCCTTCCAGATGAGTTCCACGAGCGACTTCCTGCCGTGCACCATGATCGTCGTGCGGCGCTGACCACGCATGCGAAATGGCTCGAGCCCCGCCTTGCGCAGCATGGCCATGAAGAGCTTCCGCGCCCAGACATCGTGCACGGTGAAGCCCAGATTCTGGCAGCTCTCGTCCGGCGTCTTCTGCTTGAAGTTCTCGAGCACGTGCTGGGCCGCGGCGCGCTCACCCTCGGTCATCGCGCCCAGCACCATCGCCTCGATCGCCGCCAACTTCCGCTTCAGCTCCGCTTCCGTCATCGCCGCTTCCTCATCGCGCTGGTGAGCGCGCGCTGCGTCTTCTCGACCGCCTCGACCAGCGTGGCCTCGTCGGGCAGCGCGGTTCGGTACTCCGCGGCCATCACCTTGTTCGGCAAGCCCTCGAGCGCGTACTTCGCGACCGCGTGGTCCTTCTCGGCGCAGAGGATGAGCCCGACCGGCGGATTCTCGCCCTTCATCATCCAGTGCTCGCGCGCGTAGTTCAGGTACAGGTGCATCTGCCCGGCATCGGCGTGCGTGAACTTCCCGATCTTCAGGTCGATGATCACCAGGCAGCGCAGCTGGCGATGGAAGAAGACGAGGTCCACGCGATACCACTCGTCGCCCACACGGAGCCGCCGCTGCCGTCCCACGAAGGTGAACGCGCCTCCGAGCTCGAGCAGGAACGTCTCGAGCTGCTTGATCAGCGCCTCCTCGAGCTCGAGCTCTGAGTACTCGTCCTTCAGGTCAAGAAACTCGAGAACGAAGGGGTCCTTGATCGCCTCGTCGGGCGACACCGCGTCTGCCGGGGCGGCAACCTGTCCCTTTGTGAGCATGGCCGCCTTGTTCCTTGAGAGCAGCGTGCGCTCGTAGAACTGGCTTTGAATCTGCCGATCGAGCTGTCGGTGCGTCCACCCACCGCGGAGGGCCTCGGCCTCGTAGAAGTGGCGTGCGTCGGGGTTCTTCACCGCGAGAAGGCGGACGTAGTGCGACCACGGTAGGGGGAACGGCGTTGCGATCAAGGTGAGGGGCTGGGCCACCGAAGGGGAAGCACGACCCAATTGTGCAGGCAGCGTCTGCACAATCTCTCGGCGGTCGAGGAAGAAGGCCCGCATCTGAAAGAGGTTCCGCCGCCCGAACCCGCGCCCGAAGCGAGTGGAGAGATCGCGCGAGAGGCGCTCAATCAACTGATCGCCGTAGTCGGCCCGTCCCCTGCCCTTCTGCTCTCCCTCAAAGATTCGCCGTCCGATGAGCCAGTAGGTGGACGTCATCAGGGTGTTGACGGTTCGTGCGGCAGCCGTTCGAGACGCGACGAGCAGCGCGGCGACATCGTCGAACACCTCCACGTAGTCGCGGTCACGCACCGTCAGGAGCTTCTTCGACGCCATGAGTCCAACCTGCCCTCGGGATACCCGAAGTTCAAGCAGCGATGCTGCGCCCCGCCGGCAGGCACGCGATAGGTTCCTCGCACCATGCCCGGCCCCACAGGGGGATCGCGCGCGTTGTAGAGGAGCAGGCCGAGCGTGAGCGCCAGCTCTCCGAACTCCGCACACGCCTCGCCGAGTGGAACGAACCAATCCCCCGATCAGCGGCGCTCTCCGCCAGCGCCACGATGAGGCCCGACACCAAGGTGGAACTCTTCCTGTCCCTCTTCCGGGGTCGCGCGGACGTCTACCCTACCCGCTTCGTCCGAAAGCGCGACGGCCAGGCGGGCTACGCGCCGGATTGCCGCAACAAGTTCGTCAAGGGCGTCTGCGATTTGCCGAAGGTGAAATGCGGCGAGTGCGCGAACCAGGCCTTCCGACCGTTCGACGCCGCCGCAGTTCGCGAGCACCTCCTCGGCAAGCACGTGATGGGGGTGTATCCGCTGCTCGAGATGCCGCTCAGTTGGGTGATCGGAGAGCTCGCCCCGGCACGGTCCGTAGATCCGGCGTTCACGCCTCTCCCGTCTTGGGTTCGTGCAGACACCGAGCGAACGGGCCCCGCAAACACGATCCGAGCAAACAAGCCCTGACCTCATTTGGCTGGAGCATTCAGGGGGCTCGAAGCGACAAGCCGACCCGGCGCTTTTGGCGCACGGTGGGCGCCGCCCTAAGGCGCTGAAAACACATGTGGCGCGTTGTTCGAGGTGCGTCTGGGTCGAATGCGAGGTTGCGGTTGAGTCGATTGCCCCGTATCTTCAGAGCATGCAGACCACCCCTCGCCAACTTGAAGATCAGATCCGGCGCATGACCCCCGTCTCGGCTCTGCCCGCCGAGCAGCTGGACGTGGCGAAGCTGTATCGGGTGCTCGGCGGGCTCGCTCATGCGCCAACACGCGCCCCGGCGTGCCGCCTTGTCGGCCCCAAGGGCGAGGAAGTCGCAGTCCCAGACGCGGTCTTCTACGTCCTTGAGCGGGTCGCTGAGGTGCTTGCGCGCGGCGACTCGGTCACGATCGTCCCGGTCGGGAAGGAGCTCACGACGCAACAGGCCGCCGACCTCATCAATGTGTCCCGTCAGTACCTGGTCCGGCTGCTCGATGAAGGTCGCATCGCGTACACGAAGACAGGGAAGCACCGCCGACTTCGAATCGAAGACGTGCTCGCGTTCAGGGAGCAGCGGGACGGTGAGCGAAAAAACGCACTTCGCGACCTGTCCCAGCTGACCGAGGAGTTCGGTGGCTACGAGGACGAGCTGAAGTAGCGTCGCTCGGTCCGAATGCTCCCCGCACCGTTCAAGGTCGTACTCGACGCGAACGTTCTCTACCCGTTCACGCTTCGGGACACGCTCTTGCGCGCGGCGGCCGCAGGATTCTTCCAAGCCTACTGGTCTGGGCCTCCCCCGGTTTCGTGGACACCTGAATAGGGGCAGAACACGAACATGGGAAGACGGATTCGGTACGACAGGGCCTTCAAGAGGGAAGCTGTG
>JAYVNA010000742.1:0-3146 GCA_043758715.1 Archangium sp. | reverse complement strand
TCCCGAAGCGCTCGAGAACGCCAACCCCGACCTGCCGTTCACGCTGCACTACGAGGTGCTCCCCAGGGCCGAGGTGGCCCTGCTCAAGGGCTCCAGCGGCTTCCCCGGCGGCATGGCTTCCTCAGGTTTTCCTTCGGCCATCTCGCTGCAGGAATCAGAAGACGGGTCGTTCGCGAAGACCTTGAGGAGGGCGCTGAGCACCAACGAACGGGAACAGGCCGACGACGACACACTCAGTTGGCGAACGCCGGTGAGCGCAGCGGACGTGAAGGCGAGCCGAGCGCAGATCTGGCCGGTGTATCGGTCGGGCGAAGGGCACATCTCGATCCTGGTGGTCGGGCTCAACCCCCATCGCGCGCTCGACGTCGACTACGTGGGCTTCATCGATTTGGTCGCAGACCACGTCGGCACCGCCCTGCGCAACGCCACCACCTTCGAGACCGAGACCAAACGTTCGGTGGCGCTCGCGGAGCTCGACCGCTCGAAGACCGAGTTCTTCAGCAACGTGAGCCACGAGTTTCGCACGCCGCTCACGTTGATCCTGGGCCCGCTGGAAGAGTTGCTCTCCTCGCGCCGGGGGCCCATCAACCCCGAACAACGCCACGAGCTCGAGCTGCTCAAGCGCAACAGCCTGCGGCTGCTCAAGCTGGTGAACACCCTGCTCGACTTCTCGAGGGTGGAAGCGGGCGGCATCGAAGCGCGCCTCGAGCCCACCGACCTCGCCCAGCTCACGCGCGATCTAAGCAGCGTGTTCGCGGCGGCGTTCGAGAAGGCGGGCCTTGCCTTCAAGACCGAGTTCCCCAGCGGCCTGCGACCGGTGCGCGTCGACGCCGAGCTGTGGGAAAAGATCATCCTCAACCTGCTCTCGAACGCGCTCAAGTTCACCCGCTCGGGCACGGTGACGCTCTCGTTGGCGGAAGAGGGCGAGTTCGCGGTGCTGCGCGTGAGCGACACCGGCATGGGCATTCCGCCTGCCGAGGTGCCGCACGTGTTCGACCGTTTCCATCAGGTCAGGGAACACGACAGCCGCAGCTTCGAAGGCAGTGGCATCGGCCTGGCGCTGGTCAAAGACCTGGTGCACCTGATGAGCGGCACCGTCGAGGTGGTCAGTGAACGCGACGTCGGCACCACCTTCACGGTGCACCTGCCGATCGCCCTCAGCGGTCCCGCGCGCGTGGTCAGCCCGCCGGTCGGTGCGTCGACCACCGCGGCGGCCTTCGCGCAGGAAGCAGAAGGCTGGCTGTCGAGCCCGCCCCCCGTGCAGTCACAGCAGGAGCGGCCTGCTGGCTGTCAGGAACGCGCCCGCATTCTGTGGGTCGACGACAGCGCCGACATGCGCGACTACGTGACCCGGCTGCTCTCAGACCGGTGGGAGGTGATGCTGGCGGCCGATGCCCAGACCGCGTTGCGCATGGCGCAGGAAGATCCTCCGGGGCTGATTCTGGCCGACCGGATGATGCCCGGCCTCGACGGGCTGGCGCTCATTCAGGAACTGCGGCGCGACGAGCGCACCCGCACCATTCCCGTCATTCTGTTGTCCGCCCGCGAGCGAGACGACCTGCCCATCGAGGAACTCGAGGCCGACCCCGACGACTACATCTTGAAGCCCTTCAAGGCCTCGGAGCTGATCGCCCGCATCAGCACTCACCTGCGGCTGGCCAAGCTGCGGCGTGATTCAGAAGAGGCGCTGCGCAAGAGCCAGGAACAGTTCCTCAACGCGCAGAAGATGGAGGCGATCGGCCGCCTCGCGGGCGGCGTGGCGCACGACTTCAACAACATGCTCACCGCCATCAACGGCTACGGCGATCTCATCTACTCCCAGACGACCGAAGGCAGCCCGATACACGACTACGCGCTGGAGATTCGCAAGGCGGGTGAACGCGCGGCCGCGCTGACCTCCCAGCTGCTCGCGTACAGCCGCCGCCAACTGCTGGTGCCCAGGGTGCTCGACACCCGCGCGGTGCTCGAGGAAATGAGCAACTGGCTGCGAAAGCTGGTGCCCGAGAACGTGCGCATCACCCAGCGCTTCGCAGACCCCTCGGGCCACGTGAAGCTCGACCGCAGCCAGTTCGAGCAGATCGTGCTCAACCTGGTGGTGAACGCGCGCGACGCCATGCCCGGTGGGGGCCGCATGGAGATCGCCACCGAGGTGACCCAGTGGCAGGGCGAAAACGCGCTCACCGAGCCCGCCTGGTTGGCGCCGCCCCACGGCACCTACGTTCGTCTCAGCGTGGAGGACACCGGCTACGGCATGGGCCCGGAGATCACCGCGCACCTCTTCGAGCCCTTCTTCACCACCAAAGAAGTGGGGCGCGGCTCGGGGCTCGGGCTCTCGGCGGTCTACGGCATCGTCAAGCAGGCGGGCGGCGCCATCAGCCTGAAGACCGAGCCGCGCAAGGGCTCGCGCTTCAGCATCTACCTGCCGCTGGTCGAACCCGAAGCCCCGGTGGTGCCCGCGGCGCCGCGGGTGGTGCAGGCCGGCCCCGCCGGAAAGGGGACCATTCTCCTGGTGGAAGACGAAGAGGTGGTGCGGCGCCTCGCGAAGACCATCCTCCAGAAGGCCGGGTACGAGGTGCTCGAGGCTGCCCGGCCCGACGAAGCCGTGCGCATTCACGAAGAGATCAACCGCCCCATCGACCTGCTGCTCACCGACATGATCATGCCGGGCATGAACGGCCGTGAGCTCGCCCTGCACCTCTCGGCGATGCGCCCCGACATGGAGGTGCTCATCATGTCTGGCTACACCGATGATCAATTGTTGCGCTCGGGCATCTCCGCGAACTCGACGGCCTTCCTCGCCAAACCGTTCGACCCGCGGCAACTGCTCGACAAGGTGGCCGAGGTGCTGCGCACCAGGGCCGCGCGCGAAGAGTAGGAACCATGGCTCGAGCCGAACAGAACATCAGGGACGTGTACGCGGGGCGACTCGAGACCTCGTCACTGGTCCTGGCGGCGCTGGCCGCGCTCGGAGGCGCGTTGATCGTGGCTGGGTTTCTCTTCCCCGGAGACTTCGTCAGGAACCTGCCTCCGGCGCTCGAACCGCTCAGGGGCCCCACCGGCCTCGCCTTCCTGCTGGGCGGGGCGTCGCTGTTGGTGGGCCAATCGCGCCTGCAATGGAAGGTCGCCTCGCGGGTGCTCGCCATCGC
>JAYVNA010000741.1:0-3147 GCA_043758715.1 Archangium sp. | reverse complement strand
CGCTCGGCGACATCGACCGTCACCTCGACGCCGTAGGCCGCTTCCTCCTTGCGATGTCCCAGGCCCGTCTGCGCCTCGAGCGTGCGGCGAAGCCTCGTCTGCAACTGCGACTGCAGCTGGCGATAGTCGCGTTGATCATTTCCTCCTGAAGCGGGCGACTGCGATCGAACGAACAACTCCGTCACGCCCCAGCGCGCGGAGATCTCCGGCGCGTCGAGCAGCGGCGTGCTGTCGGGGAGGACCATGGTTCGAGACATGAGGCACCCCGACGAGGCGAGCAACGTCAGGCACAACAGGCTGGTTTTCATGCGGGGCTCCTACGCGGCGAGCGTGGTGGCGATTGCGCCGCGCCCGGATCGAGCTGATGCGCTAGACGCCGACGATGTTGGTTTTTGCGCTCATCTCTGCGTTCACGACGGCCGCCCCCAGTCCCTCCCCCGCACTCGGAGGCGACTACTGGAAAGGCACCGACACTGCGCCGGGCCAGGTCTGGGGCGTCGCTGATCTGCACGCGCACTTCTTCAACTCCCTGGGCTTCGGAGGACGCATGTTGCACGGCAGTCCCGCGGCGCCCCACGGCATGCGCGAGGCCCTGGCGAGCTGCGGTCACAACCACGGCCAGTACGCGGGCTGGAGCACCGCGATTCTCCCCGAGCCCAAACACCGCACCACCGGCTTTCCGCTCTTCGCCGGGTGGCCCCGCTACGACACCGTGGTGCACCAGCAGGCGTACGTCGACTGGGTCCAGCGCGCGTGGGAAGGCGGCGTTCGGTTGGTGCAGGTCGACGTGCAGAACACGCCCTTCCTCGGCACCGTCGCGCACACGCTCAACACGCTCACGCTCGAGGGCGACCCCACTCCGGTGCCGCGCGATGACGCTTCTGCGCTCGAGCTGCAGACCGCCGCCGCGCGCCTGTTCTTCGAGGGCCCCGCTTCGAAGTTCGCCGCCATCGCTCACACGGCCGCCGAAGCGCGGCAGATCATCGAGTCAGGGAAGATGGCGGTGGTGCTGGGCATCGAGGTGGAAGCGCTCGACAACCTCGCGACCGAAGCGCAGCTCGGTGCTGATCCGAAGGCCCGCATTCGCCAGCTCGCGACCCTGCTGTGGGACTCGGGCGTGCGTCACGTGATTCCCATTCACCTGACCACCAACGCCTTTGGTGAACCCGCCGTCTTCAACCCGACGCTCAACCTGATGAACCGCCTCGACACCGGCTCGTTCTACGCGACCACCGAAGCGTTCGATGCGGGCGTGCGCTTCGCCCCGAAGACCGACTTTCTGAGCGCGCTGATGCAGCTCGGTGCACCGAGCCCCGCCTGGGCTCGCGGCAAGGCCGTGGGCGCCTCGAGCGGCCTGACTGCCTCGGGCGTGCTGCTGATCGAAGAGCTGCAACGCCGCGGCTTCATCGTCGACGTCGAGCACATGTCGGAGCAGGGCGTCGACCAGACCCTCGCGGTGGCGCGGCGCAACCAGATGCCGGTGATCAGCTCGCACGCGCCCCTTCGGGATCTGTCCTTCGGTACCCGGCTCGCGCGGCGTGATGGGGGCTTCGAAGCGGAGGCACTCCCGATCGCCTTCGGGGAGGACAAGACCGGCGCGTATGGCACCTCAGACACGCTCAAGGTGCGCACCGATCGCACTCGCACCCGTGAGCAACTGGAGGCGCTGCGCGCGCTCGGAGGGATGATCGGCGTTCAGCTCGTGTCGATGGGTGTCGGGGTGCAGTGGGAGCCGGCCATTCCGCTCGACTGTGATGGCAGCACGAAGGGGTTTCTGCAGTCGCTGGTCTACGCCGAAGAGGTGCTCGGCCGCGAGGGGGAGGTGGGCATCGCCTCTGACGTCGGCGGCTTCGCGATGATGCCGACGCCCCGCTTCGGGGTGGAAGCGTGTCCGGGCGCGCGCGGAGATGCGGTGCGCCGTGAAGGGGGCCGCATCCGCGCCCAGGCGCTCGCGCAGCGCAATGGCGTGCGGTATCGCGAGCCGCTGGGGCCTCTCGACGCGTGGCACTTCGAGAACACCGGCAGGGGGGAGGACGCGGCCTATACGCCCACCGAGCTCGCCCGCTGGGTGACGCTGGGCCGTGAACCGGATCAGCGCGCTTTGGGACACGAGGGCGTGGTCGACGCGCGTTGGGCGGCGATGGACGAAGGACCCAACGAGCCGCTCAGCCGATCGTTCGCGGGGCGCCGGCAGTTCGACGTGAACCTGGACGGCGTGGCGCACTACGGAATGATCCCCGACTTCTTGCAGGACTCGGCCAACGTCGCGCGCGCGGCCGGAGCCCCCGAGCTGGTGCCTCCGCTGTTCCGCAGCGCCGAGCGCTATCTGCAGATGTGGAGCCGCATCGAAGTGCGCGCCGCCACGCTGCCCTGAGCCGCCTACACGGCCGCGCTCAGAAACACGTCTGCGCAGGCGCGCATGGTGTTGTCGTGAATCTCGAGCACCTTCGGAATGCTGCCGTCGGCCTCGATTTGATAACCGCCCGCCAGGTTCCACGCGACGGGCACGCCGAGCTCGTGGAGCGTCTCGAAGACGAGGCGGTCGCGCTGCTCGAGCTCTGGAGTGGTGAGCCAGCCGCCGAGCGGATCGTCGATGTGCGGGTCGGCGCCCGCCTGGAAGAGCACCACGTCGCAGTCGGCGAGTTGCTCGAGCACCTGGGACAGCTCGTTGAAGAACGCCCGCACCTGAGAGGGCCTGGTGTACTTCGCGCCCGCGGTGAAGTGACTGACCCAGGCGGGGTGGCCGAGCTTCTCGATGATGTCGTCGGTGCCGTTGCCGTAGTGCTCGTCGCAGTCGACGATGCCGATGCGGGTTGCGCCTTCTGCGCGGAGCACGGCCGCGGTCGCCATCAGCCCATTGAAGGTGCAAAAGCCTTCGGTGCTGGCGTACCCCGCGTGGTGAAAACCCGAGCAGGGGGCCACCGCGGCGTCTCCGTGGTGCCAGGCGTGGCGAGCCGCGGAACACATCGCGCCGCTGGTCCAGGGCAGGGAAGCCGCCACCTGCGCCGAACGATTGCCAAAGCCGTTCTCCCTGCGCCGGTCGAGCACCTCGCGGACGAAGGTGGCGTCGTGGGCGCGGGCGAAATCGTCCCGTGTCAGGGGCGTGGGCTCGTGGAAGTCGAGGGGGAGCCCCAGCCGCCGCCAGGA
>JAYVNA010000740.1:0-9802 GCA_043758715.1 Archangium sp. | reverse complement strand
GATGCGAACTCCGGTCACCGATCTGAGCTCGCGTCGCACCGACATCATCGGCGCCCTCGATGTCTTGATCACCGGCTTCTGACGCCTGGGCAGAGCATTGCCGGCGGGGCCAGCGCACGGGGCAGGGTGATCGTCTGCGGCGCCTGAGACAGCCGCTTCACCAGCACCCGCGCCACCTCATGACGCGCTGAAGCGGCGGCTCAGCTCGAGGTCCCACCAGGCGGCGGCTTCTTCGGCGCTCACCAACGAGAGCCGCTCGCCAGCGAAGGTCACCGCCCAGCGATGATCGCCTGCGAGCTTCCACACCACCTCGTAGACGCGGCTCACCGGAGTGGGCACCGCGAAGGTCTTGCCCGCGGCAGACTCCAGGAAGGCCGGGCTCGCGTCGACGCCGAGCTCGGCGAGCAACTCGGGCAGTGGCGCACCGGCTTTCACCCGAGCTTGCAGCTCGGGTGGCATGAGCGCGAGCAACGCACGGGTCAGCTTTCGGCCAAAGCTGATCACCGTCGAGACGTTGTGGGCCGACAAGCACCTGCGGCCCGAGAGCATCCAGGATTTCCTCGCGCTCGTTGGCGACACCGCTGACGGCATTCCCGGGCTGGAAGGGTGGGGCGAGAAGTCGACCTCCGAGGTGCTCGCGGCGCACCCGCATCTCGAAGACATTCCGGATCTCGCCTCGAAGTGGAACGCGAAGCCTCGCAGCGCCGACAAGCTGGCGGCCGTGCTCGCCCGCTCTCGGCTCGACGCGCTGCTCTACCGCAAGCTCGCCACCCTGCGTGACGACGTGCCGTTGAAGGAGACGCTCGAGGAGCTCGAGTGGAAGGGCGCGCCGAAGGAACGCTGGTTGAAGTGGTGCGCGTCGGTCGGCACCACCTCGCTCGCGACGCGGCCTGCTCGTTTCGTTTGAACCCGCGCTCGCAGGCCTCGTCTCGCCCCTGCCTGAGGTAGAGTCCCCTGATGCGATTCCTTCAACCGCTGGCTGTGTCGTTGCTGGTGTTCTGCTCGGCCTGTCAATGCGGGGGCGTCACCGGGACGGAAGACGGGGGCTCGGGCGCGGGCTCCGGGTCTGGTGGGGGTGCGACGGGCGGCGGGAGCACCGGGACCGGCGGAGGCCTCGGCACCGGCGGTTCGGTCGGCACCGGTGGCAACAGCGGCACGGGTGGCGGCGGTGGTCCCTCGGCTGAAGTGTGTGACGGCATCGACAACGATCAGAACGCGATCATCGACGACGTCGATGTGGGCATGGATGGCGTCTGCGACTGTCTGAAGATCGCGACGCTCGGTTACCGGGGGCAGTGGGGGACGGGCGACGTGTTCCACAACTGGCTCGACGGGAAGAGCCTCAGCGGCGCCGCGGATTTGTCGAACCAAACGCTCACCGACGCGCTGCTCGCGCCGTTCCAGGTGATCGTGGTTCAAGACGTGCGCACCAGCACGATGCCGGGCGTAGGCAAGGGTCTGGGCCGCGCGTATTCAGCTTCCGAGCTGCAGGCGATCCGCAATTGGGTCTCGAACGGGGGCGGGCTGATGACCCTCATCGGGTACGGCGACTCGAGCGAGGTCACGAACGTGAACGCGGTGCTGCAGCCTTTCGGAATGTCCTACGGCACCACGCAGATTCTTCCGAAGACGGGTGGCTCGACGGTGGCCGTCTCGCACTGGGAAGTTCACCCGCTCGCGACGATGGTGATGAAGATCGGCGTCGACAATGGCTACGAGGTCTCTGGTGGAACGCTGGTCGCCTCAGAGCCGATGGTGGGCCAGTACAGTGTGGGCCGTGCGACGGCGTTCAACTCGGGGAGGGTGTTCGTGTGGGGTGACGAGTGGCTCACCTACGACTCCGAATGGACCCAGCACACGGACTACCAGCTCGCGCGTTTCTGGTTGAACTCGATCAAGTGGCTCACGCCGCCCAACCGATGCCAGGTCGAGATTCCGCTGATCAACTGACCGCGGCATGCCCTCTCCCCGACCCTCTCCCCCGCGGGGAGAGGGAGGCAGCCGGTCAGTGAGTCGACGAGTGATTCAGTCGGCGACGGAGTCGGGCGGCCGGGTGATCCACGCAGCGATGAAGAGGTCGATCTCGCCGCGCATCACGTCCTTCACGCGAGGCGAGCCTTCACCGGTGCGCGGATCTTCGACGCGCGGGCTCTTGCCCACGAAGTAGCGCCGCACTTCCGCGCCGCCTTCGCCCTGACCCGAGAGCACCGTCATCGTCAGCGCCTTGAGCTCGAGCACCGTCGAGGCGCCCAGCAGCGTCACTTCACGGCCGGTCTTCTCGTCTCGCGCTGAAACCTCGGCGCCCACGCGCTCCACGAAGCGGCCTGCGCGGCGCTTCACTTCCTTGCCGTCGAGCTTGAGCGTCTCGGGCACCACCACTTCGCCGCGCGAGGGGCGGTAGATCCGCACGTAGGCGGACAATCGCGCGTCGTCGTCGATGCGCCGGTGCGTACCGCGCTCGCCCGAGAGAAACCCGAACACGCCGGGCCCATGCAGGTGAAGCACTGCGCGCATGGGCTCGTTCCCTTCGGCCGCCGCCGACACCTCGTAGCCACGCCGCTCGGCCCAGCCGCGGTACATGGTCACCAGCTCGCGCACCCACGCTTCACTCGAGTCACCGTTCGCGCCGGCCGCGATCTCGAGCCAGGCGTCGTCGACGTCTTTCGCGCCGCCGGCTGCCACCCGCGCCTCCGCGAGCCGCACTTCACGGGCAGCCTCTTCGACCGCGCGCACGGCGCCGGCCAGCTGCAGCTCACCCTTGGCATCTCTCGCACGGCGGCGCGCCAGCTGGCAGAGCTCGCGCAGTCGATCGAGCTCTCCGAGCTGCGCATCGAGCGCGCGGAAGGTTCGCAGCACCGCCGCGGCCCGCTCGCCGTCATCCCAGAAGCCCGGGGCCTGACTCTGTGCGAGCAGTTCCCTGCGGCGCGACTCGAGCTCGGGGCGCTTGGCGGCCGAGGCCACCGCCGCAGCGCGGCCCACGAAGGCCTCAGCTTCCTGCGTCAGCGCTTTTTGATCGAGCCGCTTGTTCTTCACCTGCCCGCCGGCCGAGGGGAGATGCGCCTGCGCCGTCGCCTCTCGCTCGCGCGTCACCTTGGGCTCCGCGACTGCGTGCACCGCGCCCTTGTGCGCCACCACCTTCACCGGCGTGCCCGCAGGGAGCGGACGCCGGGCGATCTCCACCGCCAGCGCAGCGGTGAGCGTCTTCTCGATTTCGCGCTGGAGAAAGCGGGCACCGTGGGAGGGCGAGTAGCCGCGCTCAACCAGCAACTCCACCACCTCGGGCGCGACCTCGACGTCGAGCTGTCGTGCCCTGATGCCTTCACGCTCGAGCACGCGGCCCACTTCGCGCTGAGCGATGCGGCGAATCTCGACCTTGCCCAGCGGGCGGAAGTGACAGAGCCCGTCGAAGCGGTTCAGGAACTCCGGGCGGAACGTGGCCGAGATGCGGCGATCGATCTCGCTGATCAGCTCCTCATCACCGCGGCGGGCCGAGAAGCCGATCGGCCCTTCTCGATACACCTCGGCGCCCACGTTCGACGTGCAGACGATCAACGTGTTGTTGCAGGGCACCGACTCGCCCGCGGCGTTGATGAACTGCCCCTCGTCGAACAGCTGCAGGAACCGGTCGTGGCACTTGGCGTGCGCCTTCTCGAACTCGTCCAGCAGGAGCACCGTGAACACGCGCCCATCGAGCAGCTTGGTGAGCTCGCCGCGCTTGCCCGAGAGCGTCTGCGCCCAGGGGTTGCCGAAGAGCACCTGCTCGTCTCCGAAGTCGGGGTAGTCGGCCATGTTGAGCCGCACCAGGCGATCAGCCGCGCCGAAGAGGTATTCCGCCAGCAGCTTCGCCAGGTGCGTCTTGCCGACGCCGGTGGGCCCGGCGAACAGGAAGACCCCGAGCGGGCGGCGCGGGTTGTTGAGGCCGGCTTTCAAGAGCGCAACCGAACGCAGCACCGCGGCCACGGCGTCGGTCTGGCCCAGCAGGCGGGTCCCGAAGAAGCGGCCCACCTCGTCAAGATCGAGCGCGACCGCGTCGTCGGCCATGAAGCGGGGCAGGCGGGTGGCGTTGCAGAAGCGCGCGAGCACCTCTTCACTGGTGACGCGCTCCTTGGCGGCACCGGCGGCTTCGGTCACGGTTTCCCGCAGCAGCTCGATCGCCTTGCGGGGCAGGCGCTGCGCCAGGAGAAACTTCACCGAGAGCCGCAGCGCGAGATCGCACGCGGCCGGGTCGATGGGCAGGCTCTGCTCGACTTCGAGCTCCTCGGCGACCCGCCCCAGAATCCACCGGGCGCGCTCGACGGTGGGCTCGGCCACCATGAAGAGGTGCAGCTTCTCGGCGAGCGCCTCGTCGCTGCGCATCAGCTCGTGCGCCGAGCGGACGTCTGTTTCGAAGATGAAGCGCAGCTTGCCGGTGCGCAGCGCGCGAATGAGCACGGGCACCAGCGAGCTGCTCTTCACGTGACCCACGTCACGAATGAAGAGGATGGTGGTGGTGGCCTGCTGGCCCTGCTCCTCGAGGAATTCTTCGAGCAGCTCGGCGGCGCCCTTGGGCGTGCTGGTGCGCGCGAAGATGCCCGCCGCGGTCAGCTCGAGCACGCGGGCGTTGAGCAGCGCCTCGGGGGCGTTGCCCTGCACGATGCGGCGCGCGAGTTCCTGCACCACGGCGCTCTTGCCTACGCCGGCTTCACCCGCGAGCAGCGGGGCCTTGCCGCCGCGCGTCAGCAGGGTGGCCAGCTCGGCGGCCGATTGATCGAGGCCGTAGCCCTCAGGGAGTTTGCGGGCGGTCGCGAGTGCGGTGAGATCGCGCTCGATCAGCGTCTCGGAGGAGTCCCGGGTGGTGTTCTTGTTCTTCTTGGGCATGGGGGAGTGCTCCTACGGACGGCCGCGCGCGGCTTCGCTGACGATGGCACAGCGCCTGACGCAGGCGCGGGGAAGTTGGCCTGCCCTCTCCCCGACCCTCTCCCCCTCGGGGAGCTCGGGGAGAGGGAGCTCAGGAACTCAGGACCAGCGATCGAGGAACGTGCCCAGTAACACCCAGCGGCGCGCGTCGGCCTCACGCCCCCGCTTGGCCACCATCGGCGTCGTGTAGTGCCAGAACGGCAGCCGGTAGCAGGTCACCCCGCCCACCGTGGCGATCGAGCGGATGTCCTGCAGGTGGCTGTCTCGTTCGTACACCAGCCACTGATGCGCCACGCCGCTGTTGCAGAACGTGAGGTGCATGTCGGTGTACCCGTCACGACCGAGCGGCTCATCGGGGTGATGATCGTTGTGCGGCCCGGAGTAGTCGTGCGGCCGGTAACACAGCGTCTGCAGCCCCCACTGCCGCCGCAGGGGGTAGCCCGACAACGCCTCGGCGAACGCGTGAAAGCTCTGCGATTGCAGCATCGCCACGAGGCCGATCTCTTCCGCGCGCGCGCGAGCAGGCGACTTCTTGTCGTCGAGCATCGCGGTGCCCACGAGCACCGTCTTGGGCAGCTTTTCCTTGTACGCGACCTTCATGCCCCAGGTGGCACTTCGCGGAATCGCCTGTTCCATCTTCATCATGCGATCGCCCAGCGCCGCCTCGAGCAGCCCCGCCACGGCGCGCGACTTCTTCAGATCGAGCAGATCGTCGGCCCCGACGAAACGCGACTGACCCTTCGCGAGCGCGCCCGACAACTTCGGGTGCCGGCCCGCGAGCACCGCCCGGCCGCTCTTCGTCAACAGCGCTTCGAATTCCTTCGGAAACGACTTCACTTCGTCTCGGTCCCTTCGCCTTGGGTCCAGCGCTGGGTGCCCAGGAGCGTATCGACGTCGTCTTCGAGCTTCGTGAGCTCTTCGGGCGCGTCGAGGTCACCGCGGTAGTGGCGCACGGTGTGGCCCTTGAACGTCAGCACCACCGTGGGCGCGTCGCTGGAGGTCTCCTTCACGAAGTTCGGCCAGCTCGCGAAGGGCGTGCCTTCCACCCGCGCGATCACCTTCTGCACGGTGGCCGCGTCGAGCTTGAAGTCGATGGGCTCCGTCACCTTCACGTGCCGCTCCCCCCTGAAATGCAACGTTCCATCGCCCAGCACTTCGACGAGGTAGACGGGGCAGGTCCCGAAGCACGGGGTGCGCTGGAGCGAGAGCAACACCTCGCCAGAACCGGGCGCCGGGTCCTTCTGTACCGAGGGGGACGTCTGGCATCCGAATAAGCACAGGGCGGCGACCGTCAGAAGGGAGCGCATGCACATCCACTATTCTCAGCCTCTCCACGAGTCGAGGTTCACTGCGAAGCCGGCCGTTGAAACCGCTCGGGCGGGCTGGGTGGCGTGGTACGGTCCCCGCGCTTTGGCAACGGATGATCTCACGCTCGTCGAGCGCGTACGCACAGGAGACCAGCGCGCGTTCAAGCTGCTGGTCGAGCGCTATCAGCGCAAGGTCTTCTCAGTCGCCCTGGGCATGCTCAAGGACAAGGAAGAGGCGCGCGACGTGGCGCAGGAGGCCTTCATCAAGGTCTACCGCTACCTCGACCACTTCAAGGGCGACGCCAGCTTCTACACGTGGCTCTACCGCATCACCGTCAACATCTGCATCGACGTCATTCGCAAGAAGGGCTCGGCGGCCAGTAAGGAAATGGTCGAGTTCGACGAGTCGGTGAAGATGGACGTGGCCGAAGCCAACATCGGCGCGCTCGGTTCGCGGCTGGGTACCAACCCCCAGAAGTCCGCGCTGCGGGCCGAGCTGGCGCAGCGCATCACCGAGGCGATCCACCAGATCCCCGAGGCGCATCGCCAGATCCTCCTCCTGAGAGAGGTCGAGGGCATGAGTTACGAAGATCTTTCCCGGACCCTGGGCATTCCCAAGGGCACCGTGATGTCGCGGCTGTTCCACGCCCGGCTCAAGATGCAGAAAATCTTGGGTGAATACCTGGAGTTAGACGAGGCGAAACAAGGCGTCGGCTCTGAATAAAATTTCGGAATATCGGCAGTTGGCTCCCGTCACGAAGCTTCAGGTGCGCCCATGAAGAATCCAGCCCGCGAAAAGTTTCTCCCCATGTTGTCGCCGTATGTCGACGGCGAGCTGACGCCTGAAGAGCGCCAGCTAGTCGAGCAGCATCTGGCCAACAGCAAAGAGTCCACCGGCCAGGTCGCCGACTTCCGGGCCGCCGATGGGCTGATGCGCCACGCCCTCGAGATGCAGGCCGACACCATGGACTGGAAGGCGTTTGCCGACGGCGTGATGGCGAAGGTCTCGCCCGAGAAGCTGCCGCTGTTCGATCGCCTGCGAATCTCGCTGTCCGAAATGTTCACCTACCAGCGCGGCCCCCTGATGGTGGGCCTGGCGGCCGCGGCGATCGCCGTGCTCGTCGCGGTGCCGGTGACGATGAAGTTCGCCACCCCCGACGGCTACGCCGCCAACAAGGTGCAGGTGCAGATGGTCTCGGCCAGCGACGAGAGCACCTTCAAGCCCGTGGTGATGGAGACCGACAACGGCGACGCCATCATCTGGGTCACCGAGACCACGCCTGACGCCGGCAAGAAGAAGAAGAAAGACGGCGAGCACAGCGAAGAGACCCTGCAGCAGGATCCCGCGGGCGATGGAAAGCAGGGCGACCTGTGAAATCGTTCGTGGGCGCGCTGGTGATGTTCTCGTTCACTGCGCTCGCGGCGGAACCTTCGGTCACCGTGCAGGCCGATATTCTTTACGCCTCCACCGCGCCCGGGACCGTCGAGCCCGCGTACGTGCAGCTGCGTGATTCGCTGGCGCCGAAGGTGAAGTACCTCACGCTCAAGAAGCTCGACTCGAAGCGCCTGGCGCTGGTGCAGAACAGCCTGCAGACCATCACGCTGCCCAACCAGAAGACCGCCGAGCTCACGCTCCAGGGCCTCAAGGACAATGTCGCCACCGTGAAGGTGAAGACCCCTTCGGTCGAGACCGTGTATTCGCTGGCGAAGGAGAAGACCTTGTCCGCTCCGGCTGGACAGAGTGACGGCGGCGACCTGTGGCTCGTGGTGTCGCAACCGAAGTGAGCAGGTAAGAGGTACGCTGCTGCGCGATGTTGCTCGCGCTCCTCATCACCGCGACGGCGAGCCTTTCGGATGGCGGCGTGGACGGCGCTGTCGACGGTGGGCCTGAGCCGGTGCTGCACCTCGCGGTGCCCCTCGCTCCCGCCGAAGGCGCGCCACCACCTCCCTTTCAACCGCAGCCAGCACCGCTCGACGCCGGACTCGAAGCGCCTTCGGTGCTCAAGCTTCACGGCGCCGCCGAAGCCGATCTGAGCCTGTTCCCCACCGGGTTTCCCGAGAACGGCTTTGACCTGGTGACGTCGCTGCACCCGGTGATCGGGTTCGACGTGGGTGACGACTTCGGCATCGAGCTGGGGCCCACCTTCCGGCTTCGCATCATCGACACGCCCGCGTTGAACCGGCCCAGCGACATCGGCGGCGTGCTGCGCGGCGCCGACTGGGACGAGCTGTCGGACTACGGCCAGATTCTCCAGTCGCTGAAGATCGCGAAGGACACGGGGGTCTTCCATCTGCGCCTTGGCCCCGCGCGAAAGAAGTCGCTGGGGCTGGGCCACCTGATGTGGCGCTACGGCAATCAGACGAACCCCGACTACCACCCGGCCAGCGGCACCGCGGTGCTCAAGGCCGGCCCGATTCGCGCGGAGTTCTTCGCGTCGGACATTCTGGGCGCGCGCATTTTCGCGGGGGATCTCGCGTGGGACATCGGCGGCACCTTCTCGCCCGATCCCACCGTGAAGGATCGGTACGTGCTCGCGCTCGAGCTGGTGCACGACGCCAACCTCGCCGGCCGGCCTTTTCGGCCTGACCGGACCGTCGCGCCCTTCACGCCGGCTTCCGTGACGCTGCTGCACCTCGACGCCAGCGCGGTGCTGGTGCGAAACGCGGCCCTGCGGTGGATGGTGATGGCGGGCGTCGGCACGCGCGCGAACGACACCGGCGATCTCGGCTTGCTGGTGGGCATGACGCTCGACGCCACCGTGAAGGAGATCGGCTTCTCCACCCGTATCGAGCTGCGCAAGCAGGCCGGTGGTTTCAGGCACGGCTTCTTCGGCCCGATGTACGAGCTGCAACGCTTCGTCGACATCGGCTACCGCGGTGATTCCCTCGGCGCCGCGGTCCTTCCCGACGGGCTCTCGGCGTTCGGAGAGCTGCGCGTCGGCATCGGAACGCGCATCAGCTTCGATGCCGCGGCCGAGTACTTCTTCTGGAACCGCCTCGACCTCGACGGTGGGTTGTCGATCGCGCTGCTGGAAGACTGGTTCTTCCTCACCGCCCGCACCACCATCGTGGGCATCGCCCAGCAGCCTCGGTTCGCGTTCAGCGCCGGGCTGCGGTGGCGGCTCTTCCCCAGCTTCTACGTGTCGGGGGAGGGCGGGACCCTGTTCTTCCCCCAGGCCGATGGGTCGCTGATCCGCGGGGTGTCGTTCTCGGCGGGCGTGGGCGTCGACTTCGAACGCTGATGTAGGTGGAGCACTTCACGCTGAGGGAACGCGGGTTTACGCAGCCGCTTCTCGGAGCGCCCCGGCGCAACGAAATCGCCGGGTTGCGGATAATCTCCTCATCATGAGCGCCTACCGCATTCGTACCGGTGACACCCTTTCAGGCATCGCCCAACGCTACGGCACCTCGGTGTCGGCGCTCATGCGGTCAAACCCGAACATCTCGAACCCGAACCTCATCTACGCGGGGCGCACGCTCTCCGTGCCCGGGTCGCGTGACGAGTTCACCTCTGCGAAGCCCGGCGCGGCTCGGCCCTCGCGTCCTTCACGCCCGTCGGCTCCGTCGCGCCCCGCGGGCCCTTCGGGAGCTCCCGACGA
>JAYVNA010000739.1:0-3159 GCA_043758715.1 Archangium sp. | reverse complement strand
CGGGCTTGAGCACGCGGGCGATCTCAGAGAAGCCCTGCTTCGGAGTGCGCACGTGCTCGAGCGTGTGCTTCGCCGTGACGATGTCGAAGCTCGCGTCGCGAAACGGCAGCTCGGTGAGCGAGGCGGCCGCGGTGTCGAAGCCGCGTTGTTTTCCCAGCCCCGCGGCCCAGGGGGCGAAGTCGATGCCCGTGGGGTGAAGGCCCAGCGAGTCAGCGGCCGCGAGCACGTAGCCGGCGCTGCAGCCGACATCGAGCGAGGTCCTGGCGTGAGGTGCAAACTCGAGACACATGAGCAATTGCCGACGGCACTTGGCGACGCGGTGCGCCCAGCGCTTGAGGTACTGCGCCTGGCCGTTGAGGAAGTAGTTCGCGTCGTAACGCTTCGCGAGCCGGGAGGAGAGTGCGGGATCCTCCTCGGACTTGTAGGTCAGCCCGCAAGACTGGCAGCGCGAGAAGGTCAGCTCGGGGAAGGTGACCCGCGGGGAGCGGGCAGGTGAATCGCAGATCGGGCAGACGAGGAAGAAGTCTCTGGCCCTCTCCCCGACCCTTGTATCCCCCGCGGGGGAGAGGGAGACAGTGTCGTCATTCACTCGGCGGCCAATGCCTCGACCAGGCGCGGCACGTCGCTCTCGGAAGCGCTGCACAACGCGATTCGCAACGCCCCCTTCTGGGGCACCACGTAGACGCCCTTCTCCTGCATGCGCCTGGCCTGCCCCTCGGCGTCGGGGTGGAACACCGTCACGAAGAAGCCGCCTTCGTAGCGGGGATACTTCAGCCCCTTCGGCATCGCCGCAGCGTTGAACGCCTTGACCCGGTTCGACAGCAACCGCTTGAAGCTCTCGCGCTCGGCATCACACGCGGCTTTCAGCGCGGGCTCGGTCAGCAGCTTCGTCACCGCGACCATTCCGCCGCGCACGCAGTTGCTCCAGGTGCCCCGGCAGGCGTACGCGAGCGCGGCCTGGGTGGCGTTGCGGTCCTTCTCGTCAGGCTCGCACGCGATGAGCGCGCCCACCCGCAGGCCGTAGTGGGTGAACGTCTTGCTCCCGCTCCAGGCGAACAGCAGGCCGGTCTTGCCCAGCAGCGGCACCAGTTCCGCGAGGAACGCGCGGTGATCGCCTTCGCCCGCGTAGAGCCAGTACGCCATGTCGACCAGCAGCGTGACGGGTTGATCGCTGTGCTTGAGCAGCACCTCGACCACGCTCTTCCATTCCGCGCGGGTCATCGAATAGCCCGTGGGATTGTTGCAGGGGTCGTTCAAGAAGATGAGCGCGCGGCCCTGGGTCTTGAGGTGCTCTGCCAACTTGACGTCGAGCGCAGCCACGTCGAGGGTGCCGCCCTCGGTGAACATGCGAAAGGTATCGACCTTGCGCTCATGTTCCTCGGCGAGCGTCTGGTACGGCCCCCAGTAGAAGTTCGGCGTGAGCACCGACTGACCCGACTGCAGGTAGTTCATCAGCGCGTGTCGCAGCGCTCCCGTGCCGCCCGGCGTGGCGACCGAAGTCGCGCTGTTCTTGAGCTGCGGCTGGCTCGAGAGCGTGTCGTCGATGACGGCGGCGTTGAAGCCCGGCGTTCCGGGAATCGGCGCGTAGGCAGCCCACTCGCTTGCGGGAACTTCCTTGAGCACCTTGCTCACGGTGCTCAGCACCGAGAGCGATCCATCGTCGTTCATCAACGAGCCGATGGTCGCGTTGACGATCGACTCGCCCGCTTGCTTGCGTCTCGTCGCCTCTGCGTTGAGCGCGAAGATGACGTCTTTGTCGGGCCGCTGCTGCCGGGAAGGAATGAGGTGAAGCATGGTGATCGGCTCCTTGCCCCAAGTCCTGAGGGCTTGCCAGCAACGCAGTGCGTCTGTTCTCAGAGTTCGAGAAAAGGCGCCCGGGGCACTGTGCCCACTGCTTGTCCATGAGGGCGTTTGTCTTCCGCCCGCACTCTTTTATTTGAATCGGGGTGCGACTACGGAGCACTCCGGCCGGACGGGGTGAGTAGCGCCCCTTCTTGATGGGAGTCCTGAAATGAACCTGGTTCGTCAACTGTCACTGGCGGCGGTCGTGGTGTTTTCTGCGTGTGAGCAGAACCCGCAGCTGACGAAACTTCCCGCGGCAGGCAGCACCACGCAGGAGATTCAGGGCGGCACCCGCGACAACAGCTCGAGCAACGTGGTGGCGATCGTCATCAACACCGCGCAGGGCCTCGGCATCTGCTCGGGCTCGTTGATCGCCCCGAACCTGGTGCTCACCGCGCATCACTGCGTGGCCGACAGCAACACCACCGCGTGCACCAGCAGCGGCTTTGGCACCACCTTCGCGGCGAACAGCTTCCGCATCACGCCCAGCGCCACCGCGGCGGCGAATGTGTTCAACACGGGGCAGGTGCCCACGGTCGACAACAGCACCTGGTTCACCGGCGCCGCGGTCGCGTTGCCCACCTCGCCCACCAACAACATCTGCGGCGGTGACATGGCGATCATTCGCCTCTCGACGAACATCACCACCATCTGCCCGATCATTCCGCGCGTCGACTCGGCGGTCTTCACCAACGAGAACTACACCGCGGTCGGCTTCGGCGTGACCTCGCCCACCACCCAGGCGGCGGGCACCCGCTACAGTTTGCCGGGCACGGTCGATTGCGCGGGCAACTGCGGCCAGGGCACCAACGCCACCCTCGAGTGGAACGGCGCGAACGCGACGGGCGGCGTGTGTGAAGGCGACTCCGGGGGTCCGGCGCTCGACTCGCAGCGGCGGGTGATCGGCACGGTCTCGCGCGGCAGCGGCGTGTGCGGCGACGCGCTCTACGAATCGGTGTTCGGCCAGGCCGCATGGATCAAGAGCGTCGCGGCAGCGGCGGCCACCGCGGGCAACTACCCGGCGGCTGACTGGGTCACCGGCGGCAGCACTTCGATCAACACCTGCACGGGCGTCGACGGCGGCACCGGCGGCGGCGCGGGTGGTGGCGGCGGGGCGACCGGCGGTGGCGGCGGAGCGACGGGCGGCGGGGGCGGCACCACGAACACCTGCAACGCGGGCACGACCTGCACCGACGCTTCGGGCGCAGGTGACTTTGCGTGCCTCACGCTGGCGGGTGGGCTTCCCGCGAACGCACCGACCTGCAGCGCGACCGTCAGTTGCGCCACGGGCTTCACCTGTTGGCAGACCGGCAGCAC
>JAYVNA010000738.1:0-3159 GCA_043758715.1 Archangium sp. | reverse complement strand
CGGCTCTTCATGAACGCCCCCAGAACGACGTGACGGTTATTGATACCACGCTCTGGATTGCCTCTTCGGCCGCGTGTCGCACTCTCGGAATCGATGCTGTCCGACGAAGCCGACTTCCTCTACAAGTGCACCGCGCTGTACGCACCTGACTGCGAGCAATCGATCCTGTGGAGCGATCCGACAATCGAAATTCAGTGGCCGACCCGAACCCCTCTCAACGGCTGAAGGCCTTCGTCACGTCGTTCCCGTTCCTGCTCTTCGTGGGAACGCGGCTGGCCTACGTCGGCATGTCGTGGATGGGCCTGACCGCGGTCAACCAGCTCTTCTACAACGACTACGACCGCCACCGTTCGCTCCAGCCCTACCCGTGGATCGACGGGTTGTGCCGGTGGGACTGCGGTTGGTTTCACAACCTCGCGACCAACGGGTACCTCAACGTCGAGTACGCCAAGGTCTTTCCGCTGCTCGCGATGATCGGCGCGGGGGTCGAGAAGGTCACCGGCGTCAACCACCTGATCGTCTTCATCCTGGTGGCCAATGCCTGCGCGTTGGCCTCCTACGTCGTCATCTACCGGCTCTTCATCGAGCTCGAAGGCGAAGAGGCGGCGCGTTACGCGTTGCTGCTCTTCACGGCCTTCCCCTTCGCGTACTACTCGGCGGCCGGTTACCCGGAGTCGATGATGGTGCTGGCGACCGCGTACAGCATCACGCTCGCGCGTCGCAAACAGCACATCAGCGGCGGTCTCGCCCTCACCTTGGGCTTCGCGGCGCGGCACCTCACGCTGGCGGGCGGAGCCGGGCTGCTCGCGGCGCAGATTCGCCAGCGGGGGCTCCACCCGAAGAAGTTCTTCACCCCCGCGGTGATCGGCCTGATGCTGCCCTGGCTCTTTCTGGCCGGCTTCAGCTGGTACTTGTCGTGGAAGGTCGGCGACCCGTTCGCGTGGTGGAACTCGCGCAAGATCGGGTGGAACGATTGGGTCTGGTACAGCTTTCGCCAGACGCTGATGTACGTGCCGTATTGGGATCGGCCCGAGTATTTTTACTACATCCTCTTCTCGATCCCCGTGGTCGGCGGCGCGATCGGCCTCATCATCGCTCTCAAGAACAAGCGCTGGGAGTACGTCGAGATCTCCGCCTTCGGCTTACTGTTGCTGACCGTGGTGATGAGCAGCGGCGCAGCTGGCATGGGCCGCTACCTCGCCAGCATCTGGCCGTGCTTCCTGCCGCTGGGTGTGTGGCTCTCGAAGCGGCCCCTGTGGCAAGGCCCGGTGCTGGGCTTCTTCTGGCTTTTCCAGGGGCTCTGGTTCTTCCTCTTCACGCACCAGTGGCGCGTGCTCTAGCGGCCTTCGTAGGCCGCGATCTGCTCGAGCGTCAGGGCCTTGAGCTGCGCGGCCGAAGCACCTTCCTGCTGCGCGCGGTACCACGCGACCGTGCGCGCGATCGTCTCGTCGAAGTCCCACCGGGGTAACCAACCGAGCTTCGCGTGCGCCTTGTCGATCGACAGCCGCAGCAACGAGGCCTCGTGGTGCGCTTTCGGATCGCTCTGATCGACCCACGAGCCCTGCCCCCATGCCTTCACCAGGGCATTCGCGAGGGCCGAGACCGGCTGCGCCGAAGCAGCGGCGGGCCCGAAGTTCCACCCGTCGCAGAAGTCCTGCGGGCGTGCGGCGGTGAGCAGCTTGACGCCCAGCATCAGGTAACCGCCGAGGGGTTCGAGCACGTGCTGCCAGGGCCGAATCGCATGCGGGCTGCGAACGCCGATGGGCTCGCCCTTCGCCAGTGAACGAATGCAGTCCGGCACGATGCGATCGGCCGCCCAGTCACCGCCGCCAATCACGTTGCCCGCGCGCGCCGACGCGATGCCGACCCCGTGCTCCGCCAGTTTCGAGAGGGGAAAGAAGCTGCGGCGCCAGGACGCGGTGATCAACTCAGTCGCGCCCTTGCTCATCGAGTACGGATCGTGGCCGCCCATCGCGTCTTCTTCGCGGTAGCCGTAGACCCACTCGCGATTTTCGTAACACTTGTCGCTCGAGACCACGACGACGCCGCAGCGCTGCTTCGTGACCCGAATGGCCTCGAGCACGTGCGCGGTGCCGTTGATGTTCGTCTCGATGGTCGCCAGCGGCTCGGCGTAGCTCTTGCGAACCAGCGCCTGCGCCGCGAGGTGAAACACGATCTCGGGCCTGGCCGCCTGCACCGCCTCGCGCACCTGCGCGAAGTGCCGAATGTCGCCGACGTGGTGCTCACACGACGACTGCACGCCGGCGGTGAGGAACACCGACTGCGCCTCGGGCTCGAGCGAGAGGCCGGTCACCTTCGCGCCCAGCCGTTCCAACCACAGCGTCAGCCAGGCGCCCTTGAAGCCGGTGTGTCCGGTGAGGAGCACGCGTTTGCCGGCGTAGGTCGCGCGCAGCTCCGCCGCGGTGGGGTTCACGGGTTGTCCTTCCACGTCTTCCAGGGCGCTTTGCCTTTGGCCCACAGATCGTTGAGCAGGTTGAACTCGCGCAGGGTGTCCATCGGCTGCCAGAAGCCCGTGTGGCGGAACGCCTGCAGCTCGTTGTTCTCGGACAGCTTTCGCATCGGTTCCTGCTCGAGCGTGAGCTTCTTGTCGTTGGGCAACACGTCCCAGATCTTCTTGCTGTCGCAGACGAAGAAGCCGCCGTTGATGAAGCCTTCGGTCGCCTGGGGCTTCTCGTTGAACTCCGAGACCGCCTCGCCCGACAGCCGCATTTCGCCGAAGCGACCGGGCGGCCGCACCGCCGTCACCGAGCACGCCTTGCCGTGGCCGCGGTGAAAGGCGAGCAGCTTGGTCACGTCGACATCGGAGACGCCGTCACCGTACGTCAGACAGAACAGCTCATCGTTCTCGACGTACTTGCGGATCGCCGCGACGCGCCCACCGGTCATGGTCTCTTCGCCGGTCTCCGCGAGAATGACCTTCCAGTCTTCTTCGCCGCTGCCGCCGATCTCCACCGCGTGCTGCTTGCCCATCGTCACCACCACGTCGGAAGTCATCGCGCGGTAGTTGAGGAAGAACTCCTTGATGACCCAGCTCTTGTAGCCGAGGCAGAGCACGAACTCGGTGATCCCGTGCGCCGCGTACATCTTCATGATGTGCCAGACGATGGGCTTCCCACCGATGGGGAGCATGGGCTTGGG
>JAYVNA010000737.1:0-3159 GCA_043758715.1 Archangium sp. | reverse complement strand
CATCGGCTCGAGTAAGGGCAGCGGCTCTTCTTCCGCAGGCGGCGCGGCCACCGCGGGCCGTTCCATCGTCACCGGCGCGATCGAGGGGATCTGCGGCATCGTCGGCGCGTCTTCGATGTCGAGCTCGTAGAACGCACCGAGGGCCGACTCCTCCACCGCCTCGACGTAGAACGGCCGGTACTTGAGCAGCACCTGCGCCACGTCGGGCTGGTCAGCGTCGAATTCCCGGCCGGCCGCGGACAACACCTGAAATTCCGAAGGTGGAATGACCAGCGCGTCGCCCGTGCGGGTGTCGGTGAGGTGGCCCACTCCTCCAGGAGCCGCCTGCAGCGTGAAACCCTTTCGAAGCGTGAGGCGCATCATGAGAACGGGCGGAACAGTCTACCCCTGCCAGCGCCTCAACCGAGGATTCGCTTCGTGCATCGAGCCGAGTATCGTCCTCCGTCCGGTGATGACGCTTGCGTTGAACCGCATCCTCCTGTGGTTGTTGATGGATCTCGAACGCCGCGAGACGAGCGCCTGCGTCACCGTTCAGGCTGGCAAGGCCAAGCGGGTGGTGCAGGTTCAGCGCGGGCAATTGGTCGGGGCCGAAAGCAATCTCAAGAGCGAGCGGCTGGGCGACATGCTGGTGAGCGAAGGGCTGCTCGACCCGTTGCTGCTCGAGCCGGTGGCCGCCGAAGCGGCGCGGCGCAACACCCTGCTCGGGGCCCAACTGGTCAACGACGGGCTGTTGTCGGCGGGTGATCTGGTCGCGGCGCTCGATCGCCAGGTGACCTTTCGCATGGCCGCGGCGCTCTCGATGCGCGGCATCGTCACCGCGGATCCACCGCGCTCCATGCAATCGTCCGTGCATGTCCCGATGACCGTGGCGGTCGCTACCGCCTTCCGGACCTGGGTTCCGCTGGCGGCCATCGAGAGCGATCTGCTCGCGTCGGCGGAAGAAGACGAAGCGCCGCAGGCGCTCGATGACAGCTCGCCGGCGTTCTCGTCACTCGAACTGGGGCCCGCTGAGCTGCGCCTGGCGCGGCGGCTCACCAAGGGCGAACGGCTGGGAGATCTGCTCGAGAGCGGTGTCCCGCGCGAGCCAGTGATCAGGTTGGTGGGTGCGCTGCGCGCGACGGGAATGTGGCGCTGACCTCAGCCTTGCGCCGCCGTATCGATTCGGGTCTGCGCGTTCTCGCTCTTCACCTGACCCCGAAGCGATGCGAGCTGATCAGCCAACGCGAGCTCATCCGCGACCCGTCCTGAGCCGAGCACCGCGGCCCGCAGCTCCCGGCTCGAAGAAAAGCGCGCCCGAGGGTCCTTCTGAAGCGCCTGGCGGAGGACTGCGCGGAGCACCGAGTCGATGCCCTCGAGCCCCGGCGTCTGCGCCTCGCGAATGCGATCCATCGTCTCCAGAGGTGTGGGCCCGTCGAACGGCCTCGCTCCGGTGATGAGCTCAACCATCAACGTTGCCAACGAGAACTGATCACTCGCGGCGGTGAGCGGCAGCCCCGACACCTGCTCGGGAGACATGTACGCCCAGGTGCCTTTTCTCACCCCTCCGCGCGTCTGTTCTCTGAGTTGCGTGGCGCGCGCGATACCGAAGTCGGCCAGCCGCACTTCGCCGAGGTTCGAGAGCAGCACGTTTTTCCGGCTGACGTCGCGGTGCACGATGCCCAGGCCTCGCCCCGCTTCGTCCTTCGCTTCATGCAGGGCATGCAGGCCCAGCGCGAGCTCGCCGCCGATGAAGCGCACCAACTCGAGCGGCAGCGGCAAGGCGAGCGCGGACAAGTCGACCCCATCGACGAAATCGAGACGCACCCAGGGGCGGCCTTCCGTCACGCCGAGATCGTGTGCCTGCACCAGGTTGCGATGGGAGAGCCGCGCTTGCAGCCGGGCTTCCTCGAGAAACATGCGCTCGAGCTCGGGCGTGCCGAGCAGTTCCTCGCGCAGCGTCTTGACCACCACCACTTTCTCGAAGCCGCTCGCCCCGAAGACGCGCGCGCGAAAGACCTCGGCCATGCCGCCCTGGCCGAGCTTGACCTCGAGCACGAAGGGACCGAACGGGCGAGGCAGCTCCATGGCCCTGAGTATTCCAGCTTCGGGAGGAGTCAGGGGTGGAGCACGCCGCCGCCGCTGAACTCGCCGCGCCACTTCGCGCGCATGGCTTCCTTCACTTCGCTCAAGGGGAACACGTGAGAGACGTGCGGCTCGAGGGCTCCCGACTCCACCCACTTCCACAGCAGTTCGTGGCGGGGCCCGCGCAGCGTGGGGTCATTGACCGCTGAGATCACCGTGGGGCAGCCGAGCACGTCGAGGCCCTTCATCATGATGAGGTTCGTCGGGAGTTGGTTCGCGTTGGGCGCGCCGCGCTGGCCTTTGCCCTTCGCGACGAATGGCGTGCTGGCCCAGCCGACGATGAGAAAACGCGCGCCGAAACGCACGCACTTGAGCGCCTCGATCGAGAGGTCTCCGCCCACGCCGTCGTAGACCACCTCGACCCCCTGACCACCGGTGAGAGCCTTGACCTCTTCGCGGAACGAGCCCGAGCTGGTGTTGATCACCTGATCAGCGCCCTGCGCCTTCACCACCGCCAGCTTCTCGTCGCTGCGGCCCGCAGCGATCACCTTTGCGCCCAGCAGCTTCGCCACATGCACGGCCGCGAGCCCGGTGGCTCCGGAGGCGCCGAGAATGAGCACCGTCTCGCCGGCCTTCAGGCGGCCGCGGGTGACCAGGCAATGAATCGCGGTCTCGTAGCTGCCGAGCAGGCTGGCGGCCTGGTCGAAGCTCAGCGTCCCGGGGATCTTCTTCACCGCCACCCCGGGGACCACCGCCCACGTCGCGAAGCCACCCGAGCCCTGGTACTCACCCAGCGAGCGGGGGCCGGCGACGAAGCCGTCGACCATCACGCGTTCGCCTTCCTTCACGTGCGTCACTTCGGCGCCCGCCCACGCGACCTCGCCGGCGTACTCGAGCCCGGGCGTGTAGGGCGGTTTGGGCACGTGCTGGTATTGGCCGCTGCTCATGATCAGGTCGACCCAGCCGATCGCGGCGCTCTTCACCGCGACGAGCACCTCATGTGGGGCAAGACGGGTCACGTCGGGCACCGGCATCACCTCGAGGGAGAGGTGGTGGTCGATCGCATCCAACGGAGTTTCGCCGAGAGCCGTGATCACG
>JAYVNA010000736.1:0-3173 GCA_043758715.1 Archangium sp. | reverse complement strand
CGCAGTACCTGCTGTCGCTGTATTGCTCGGTGGCGGTGCTCACCCACGACGCGCTCGGCGTGCTCGAGGGCGTGACGCTCGACAACTACTACGACTATGCCTGAGCGGACTCCGGACGACGTGCCGTTGCCGGCTGAGCTGCGGGCAGCGCGGGGTCATGCGCCCGCGCCGACGAATGCGCTGAACGTGCCTGCGCGCGGTGCGCCGACGCCCGGCGTGTCATTCGCGGTGATGAAACACGCGGGCGCGCCGACGTTGCCTGATTTCGATGTGGCGTCGTTGGCGCGGATGGCGAACGAGCTGTTTCGGGCGCCGCCTGACACTTCTCCTGGCCTCCCGGTCTCCCTCTTCCCCGCGGGGGAGAGGGAGGCAGGAGGAAATCCGTTCGACGCAGCGCCTTCCTTCGACACGCTCTTCGCCTCGCCTGAACCGCTGCTGACTTTCCCGCTCGTCGAAAACGCAGAGCCCCCCGCCCCGCGCCCCCTCACCGAAGCCCCGCGGGCGCCCTGGCAGCACGACACCAGCACCCCTCAACTCCCGCCGACGCGCGGCGCCTTCGACCCGCACGCAATCAAGCGCGAATTCCCCATTCTCCATCAGCACGTGAACGGCCGGCCGCTGGTCTGGCTCGACAACGCCGCCACCACGCAGAAGCCGCAAGCGGTGATCGATCGCCTCAAGCGTTTCTACGAGCACGAGAACAGCAACATCCACCGCGCGGCCCACACCCTCGCCGCGCGCGCCAGTGACGCCTACGAAAGCGCTCGAGAGACCGTACGCCGCTTCATCAACGCCCCTTCCGTGCGCGAGATCATCTTCGTGCGCGGCGCCACCGAGGGCATCAACCTCGTCGCGCAGAGTTGGGGCCGCCGGAACATCAACGAGGGCGACGAGATCGTCGTCAGCCACCTCGAGCACCACGCCAACATCGTTCCCTGGCAACAGCTCGCGGCCGAGAAGGGCGCCAGGCTGCGCGTTGCCCCCGTCGACGATCGCGGTCAAATCATCCTCGAGGAATACGAGAAGCTGCTCAACCCGAAGACCCGCCTGGTCGCCTTCACCCAGGTGAGCAACGCGCTGGGCACCATCACCCCCGCACGCGAGATGATCGCGCTCGCGCATCGCCACGGCGCCAAGGTCCTGCTCGACGGTGCACAGGCGGTCTCCCACCTGCGCGTCGACGTGCAGGCGCTCGACTGCGACTTCTTCGTCTTCTCCGGTCACAAGGTCTTCGCGCCCACCGGCATCGGCGCGGTGTTCGGCAAGGCCGACCTCCTCGAAGCGATGCCTCCGTGGCAGGGCGGCGGCAACATGATCGCCGACGTCACCTTCGAGAAGACGCAGTACCAGGCCCCGCCCGCGCGCTTCGAAGCGGGCACCGGCAACATCGCCGACGCAGTGGGCCTGGGAGCGGCGCTCGACTGGCTCACCCGCGTGGGCCTCGAGAACGTGGCGCGCTACGAGCACGAGTTGCTCGAGTACGGCACCGAGCTGCTGCTCGCCGTGCGGGGGCTCACGCTCTACGGCACCGCGCCCGACAAAGCGGGCGTGCTGTCGTTCACGCTCAAAGGTCAGAAGACCGAAGAGCTGAGCGCGCGCCTCGACAAAGAAGGCATCGCGGTGCGTTCTGGCCACCACTGCGCGCAGCCGATTCTGCGGCGGCTCGGGGTGGAGGCGACGGTGAGAGCCTCGCTCGCGCCGTACAACACCTTCGAAGACCTCGACGCGCTCGCGGCCGCGCTCCACCGCATCCAGGATGGGCGATGAAGTACGTCGGGCCACGCGAAGCCCACGCGTTGCTCGCCGGCGGCGGCGTCGAGTTGATCGACGTGCGCGAGCCGCGGGAATGGAACTCGGGGCACCTGCCGGGAGCGCGCCTGCTCCCGCTCGACAAGCTGCGCCTCAACCCCGCGGCCGAGCTGCCTCGCGATCGCCCGCTGCTCTTCGTGTGCGCGAAGGGAGGCCGCAGCCAGACCGCCGCCGCGCTCGCCGAGACGCTGGGATTGACGGAGGTCTACAGCCTCGATGGCGGCACGGAGGCCTGGGCTTCGCTGGGGCTCCCCCTGGAGACCTCTGAACCTGCGCCCGCGCCGAAGCAGGCCGACCCTGCCGCGCCGCCCGAAGATCCTGACGCGCTGATGCCCGAGCTCGACGCGGTCATCGGCGCGAACCTGCGTGAGCTGCGCAACCAGCGCACCCTCTCGCTTGACGCCACCGCGCGGCTCACGGGCTTGAGCCGGGCGCTGTTGGGGCAGATCGAGCTGGGCACGGTGACGCCGAGCGTGGGCGTGGTGTGGAAGATCGCGCGCGCCTTCGAAGTGCCGTTCGCCGCGTTGTTGTCCGCGCATCGCCCGGTCACCACCGCGGTGCTGCGCAGCGCCAGCGCCAAGCGGTTGATCAGCGCCGACGGCCGCTTCTCTTCCCGCGCGCTGTTCCCTTTCGGGGAATCGAACAAGGTCGAGTTCTACGAGCTGTGGCTCAAGGGGCACGGCCGCGAAGACGCCGAGGCGCACCAGCCGGGTACGCGCGAGAACCTGGTGGTCACCTCGGGGCGGCTGGTGATCGAGTTCGGCGGCGCCACGCACGAACTGGCCAGGGGCGACGCGATCGTCTTCGGGGCCGACGTGCCGCACGCGTACGTGAACCCGGCCAGCGAAGACTGCCTGATGCACCTGGTGATGACGTACCACTGAGCTTCAGGCCACGCGCTTCTTCACCCGCGCGAGCAGGCCCTTCTCACCAGGCGTCAGCAGGCCGTCGTGTGTGGCCAGGGTCTCGAGGTGCGCGAGGTCGTGCGCGGTGACGGTGGTCTTGTGCTCGACCTTCGCGACCTCCGCGCGGAACGCATCGAACGCGGCGCTGTAGATGTGGCCCGCAGCGCTGGTGATCGCCGCCAGGTAGGGACGCCCCAGGCCCGTCACCACGAAGGTCTTCGGTCCTCCGGCCACCGGCTTCTTCGTCTTGTCGAGAATCGAAAGCAGTTGCTCGCGGCCGGTCTTCGGGTCGAGGCGAAAGAGGATCGCGGCGAGCTGCGCGGTGGGCGCGCCGGCCGGCACGAGCTGATCCACCTTCTTCACGAACGCGTCTTTCGCGGTAGGCGCGAGCGCCTTGTCACCGGCGAGTTGCCGGAGCAGCGAGAGCTCGCCGCCCTGCACGAACTCCTTCTTCGCTTG
>JAYVNA010000735.1:0-3173 GCA_043758715.1 Archangium sp. | reverse complement strand
GGAGCGAGGTAGGGTGCCGCCCCGATGGCATCTCCCCCACCCGTCGCCCGCGCGGCCCTCGTCGGACTCGTGCTCGGACTGCTCGGCGCCTCCCTCGTCTTCCTGTTCTCGGCCCTGGGCAACGTTCGGCGCGAGTGCGCCTTCCCCGAGACCGAGGAATGCGACTTCGAGATGGAAGAGGCCCGCGAAGTCGGAAGGCTGCAGGGCCTGGCGGCGATCGGCTGCGCGCTGGTGGGCGGCGGCATGGGGTTGGCGTTGCGGCGAAAGTGACTTCGCGCAGGCCAGCCGCTGCAATTCGCTTGCATCATCGCGCCTGACTTTCGACGCTGCATTCCCGCCCATGGATCCCTTCCAGCTCCCCGAACGCTTGAACCTGACGCAGGTGTTCCTGCACGCGCAGGCCGAGAAGCACCCCACCCGCGCGGCGATTCACTTCGAGGACGAGGTCGTCAGTTACGGCCAGCTCGCCGACGCCACGAATCGCGCGAACGCGGTGTACCGGGGCCTGGGTCTGGAGCTGGAACAACGCGTGCTGTTGATGCTCCCCGACGTGCCGCAGTTCGCGTCGGCCTGGTTCGCGGCGGTGCAGGCGGGCGGCGTGGTGAGCGCGGTGAACCCGGGGCTCAAGGCCGAAGAGGTGCAGTACTACCTGAACTACACGCGCGCGAAGGTGCTGGTCACCGACGCAGCCACCGCGGCGATCGTCGACTCGGTGCGCGCGCAGTGTCCGCATCTGAAGCACCTGCTGGTCGCGGGCGGCGATGCGGGCAAACACCTCGACTACGACGCCGAGCTCGCGCGCGCAAAGCCTGACGCCATCATCGCCGACACCCATCGTGATGACGCGGCGGTGTGGCTCTACACCTCGGGCTCGACCGGTTTTCCGAAGGCGGCGGTGCACAAACAGCACGACTTCATCTTCAACGCGCTCACCTACGGGTTGCCGCTCTTGAAGTACGGCCCCAGCGACGTCTGCCTCTCGGTGCCACGGCTCGCGTTCGGGTACGCGCTGGGAAGCAACCTGCTCTTCCCCCTGCTCGCCGGCGGCGCCACGGTGCTCTTCAAGGAAAAGCCCACGCCGGCGAAGATCTTCGAGCTGCTGAAGAAACACCGCCCCACGTTCTTCACCGCCGTGCCCACCGCGCTCAACGGCATCTTGAACGCGCCGGGCATGAAGGACGCCGACTTCTCCAGCCTGCGCGTGGCGATCAGCGCGGGCGAGGCGTTGCCTGCCGAGCTGTATCAACGCTGGAAGCAGCGCACCGGCGTGGAGATCCTCGATGGCATCGGCAGCGCCGAGATGTTCCACATCTTCATCACCAATCGGCTGGGCGACGTGAAGCTCGGCTCGTTGGGGCGGGTGGTCGAGGGCTACGAGGCGAAGGTGTGCGACGACCAGGGCCACGAAGTCCCGCGCGGCGACGTGGGGACGTTGTGGGTGCGGGGCGACTCGATGGCGCTCGAGTACTGGCAGCAGCACGACAAGTCGAAGAGCACCTTTCGGGGAGACTGGTGCGTCTCGGCCGACAAGTTCCAGCAGAGCGAAGAGGGCTACTTCTATTTCTGCGGCCGCGGCGACGACATGCTCAAGGTGAGCGGCAAGTGGCTCTCGCCGGTCGAGGTGGAGAACGTGCTCCTCCAGCACCCGGCCGTGCGGGAGGCCGCGGTGGTGTCGTTCAAGGACGCTGACGGGCTCGACAAGCCGCGCGCCTTCGTGGCGCTGCACGTGGGTCACACGGCCTCTGACGAACTGGCGGAGTCGATCAAGGCTCACGTGCGCACTGCGCTCGAGCCGTTCAAGGCGCCGCGGCAGGTGCGCTTTCTCGAGGCGTTGCCGCGCAGTGATCGCGGCAAGGTGCTCAAGACTGAGCTGCGCGGATGAGGCGCCTTCACTCATGACGCTCTTCGACGCTCGATACCTTTCCTGGCCCAGAACCCGCGAGCTCGCGCAGTCCGGTGCCGTCGCGCTGCTTCCGGTCGGCAGCACCGAAGCCCATGGGCCCCACCTGCCCCTCTCGGTCGACGTGGTGATCGCCGAAGAGGTCTGCCGGCGGGTGGCTGCGCGTCTCTCGCGTGACTGCGTGATCTTTCCGGCGGTCACCTACGCGCTGACTGATTTTGCCGCGCCCTTTCCCGGCACGGTCACGCTCAATGCCGACGTCGCCCGGCAGATGCTGATTGGCATTCTCACCGGCATCTCGGGCGGCGGGTTCAAGACGGTCGGGGTGGTCAATCACCACCTCGAGCCCGCGCACTTTCGGGTGGTGCACGACGCGGGCAAGGCGGTGAAGGGCGTGGTGGTGCCTGATCACCGGCGCGCGCCCACGGGGCCGCTGCTGGGTCATGAGTTCATGCATGGCGGCAGTCACGCGGGCCGGTATGAGACCTCGCTGATGCTCGCCGCCGCGCCGCAGCTCGTCGACGTCGCGGCGATGAAGGCGTTGCCGACGCTGGAGATCGATCTTCCGGGCGCCATCAAAGGCGGCGCGAAGAACTTCCTCGAGTGCGGAGGAGCGGACGCCTATTTCGGCGCGCCGGCCGAAGCGACCGCGGAAGAGGGCGAACGCCTCTTCACCATCATCACGGACGCCACCCTGGCGGCGATCGAGAGCGCGCTTTCATGAGCTGCGGTTTTTGGGTCGCCCTCTCCCCGACCCTCTCCCCCGCGGGGAGAGGGAGACAGGAGCGCGTGCGCTTCGGACTGTCTCACGCACCCTCCGGCTGCTAACGGTTCCGCTCCATGATCTGGGTCGCTTCACCTCGGCCAGATGTCCGCTTCGCTTCCATCTGTCTCGCGCAGCCTCCGGCTGCTAACGGTTCCGCTCCATGAACGAAGACGCCACGCCAGACCAGCTGTTGGGCACCGCGTTTGGTGGCCTGTGCTGTTGTCTCCTCGCCACCGCCGGTCTCATCGGCGTCGTGGTGTGGATGATGAAGAACAAAGACACGGTCGCGGTGACGCCGGTGAACCAGCCGCCGCCCCCCGGTGCGCCCTTCGCGCCGGCCGCGCAGTTTCATCTCTCGGTCATCGCGCTCGCGTTCGACGGGTTCTTCCGCGCCCAGGTCGAAGCGATGCTCACCGCCCCCAGCGCGCTGCTGGACCCCGTCGCCCTGCGCGTCGAGTTGGTGCAGCGGGCCGCCCGCGCCATGCTCGGCGTCTCGGCGCACTGGCG
>JAYVNA010000734.1:0-3176 GCA_043758715.1 Archangium sp. | reverse complement strand
ACTCCCCGTCGTTCCACGGCTTGCTGATGAAGCGGAAGATCTGCGAGCGGTTGATCGCCTCTTCGATCGCCTGCTGATCGGCCTGGCCGGTGAGCATGATGCGCTGGGCCTGGGGCAGCTGTTCCTTCACGCGCGCGAGGAACTCGACGCCGTTCATGCCCGGCATGCGGAAGTCGCTGATCACCACCGCGGGCCGAAAATCCTGGAGGAGGCGCATCGCGCTCTCGCCGTCAGTCGCGGTCTCGATCTGCCAGTGGCCCTTGCGCAGCACGCGCCGCAGCGAGCGGACGATGTTCTCCTCGTCGTCGACCAGCAGGAGCTTCCCCGCGGTCTCGGCTTCGCTGTTGAGGTTGGCAGCCATCTGCACGCGCTCCTGCCGTGAGCAAAGGTCCGGCCAACTCCGGTGCAGCTGTAACTCGCTGATTTGAGTCAGAATTGACCGGGCTCGAATGGGTCGAAGATAACCCATCGGGCACTTAGTGGGGTGGAGCCGACCCAGTCAGCTCACGGACGCGAGCACGGGCGCCTGGAACAGGCTGATCTTATTACGGCCTTCGCGCTTGGCCCGGTACAGCGCCTCATCTGAAGTGCGAACGAGCTGCTCGGCCGTGTTCACCGAGCGCCCCGGGAAACCGGAAACGCCGAACGAAGCGGTGACTTTCAGTCCGGCAGGACCCGCCTTGACATTGTTCATCTCGGCGACGATTCGTTCGGCGACCGTGAGCGCGCCCGCGAGGTGCGTCTTGGGGAGGAGCACCGCGAATTCCTCGCCGCCATAGCGCGCGACGAAGTCGGTTTCGCGCACGGCGGCCCGAACGCAGGCGGCGGTGGCCCTGAGCACTTCGTCACCGACCTGGTGGCCGAAGTTGTCGTTCACGTTCTTGAAGTGATCGAGGTCGACCAGGATCAACGCGAGCGGGTCGTCGTAGCGCTGGGCGCGACGGAACTCTTCTTTCAGGCGATCTTGAAAGTGGCGGTGGTTGGCCACCTGGGTGAGGCCATCGGTCACCGCGAGCTCGTGCAGGCGGGTGGCTTCCGACTTCGTCTCGAGCACCACGCGGTGCAGCTCCAGGCGGCGGTTGGCGCGCGCGACCACTTCAGCAGGCAAAACCGGCAGCGTCAGGTAGTCGTCGCAGCCCTGGCCGAACGCCGCGGAGCGGGCGACGGCATCGTCGTGGTTCGAGAGCAGCAGCACCGGGGTCTGCCCGCCCTCAGATCGCAGGTGCGTGAGCACCGAGAGGCCGCTCTCGCCCTTCAGCTCGACCTTCACGATCGCCACGTCGATGGGGCCATCAACCAGGTGACCGATGCCCTCCGAGCTGGTGGCCGCGCTGAGCACCTTGGCCCCCGCGTCGATCAGTTCGCGCACGAGCGCCTCCGACGGCGAGTCGTCGACGACCAGCGCTGTCCAGCGGGCCCCCATGAGTCGAGGCATACCGCCGTTCTGAGCTGGGCGCATGCTTGGCGAGGGGGAAATGGTGTGGGATACGCACCACATGGGCCGTCCGAGCTTGAGCCTGTTTTTTCCAGCGTGGAATGAGGAAGAGTACGTCGAGCGCGCGGTGAGCCGCGCCAAGGTGGTGCTCGATCGGCTGACCGATGATTGGGAGATCATCGTCGTCAACGACGCTTCGACCGATCGCACCAGGGAGATCGCCGAGGGCCTCTCGCGCCGCGACGGCCGAATTCGCTGCGTCTCGCACGAGGTGAACAAGAAGCTCGGCGGCGCGATGAAGACGGGCTTCTCGTCGAGCACCAAGGACATCGTCATCTATTCGGACATGGATCTGCCGTTCGATCTGAACGAGCTCGAGCGCGCGCTGCACCTGCTCGAGTACCTCGAAGCCGACATGATCTGCGCCTTCCGCTTCGATCGCACCAGCGAGGGCACCAAGCGCATCGTCTACTCATTCGTCTACAACGCGCTGATCAGCGGCCTGTTCGGGGTGGCGATCAAAGACATCAACTTCAGCTTCAAGGTCGTGCACCGCCGGGTGTTGGAATCGATCGACCTGAAGGCCGAGGGCTCGTTCATCGACGCTGAGCTGGTGGTCAAAGCCATTCGCAAGGGCTTCAAGGTCTTCCAGATGGGCGTCGATTATTTCCCGCGCACGCGTGGCATCTCGACGCTCGCGAGCCCCGCGGTGATCGTGAAGATCGTGAAGGAACTGGCGACTCTCTTCGGCGACACCCGCAGCCCGAGCAACCCTGCCCGGCCGGTGCGGCTGCCGCCTGACGTCGCCGCGTTCCCTCCGAAGAAGGCGTCTGGCGCTTCGTGAGCATGCGTCTGGTCATCAACGCGGACGATCTCGGCCTCCACCCCCGCATCGACGAAGGCATCTTCGCCGCCCACACCGATGGCGTGGTGACGAGCGCGACGCTGCTGGCGACCGGTCCCACCGCCGCTGAAGCGGTTCGCCGGGCCAATCAGACGAAGCTGGGTCTGGGCCTGCACCTCTGCCTCACCACGCACCTCGCGCCTGCCGCGCCCGTGAACGAGGTGCGCTGGCTCGCGCCGGGTGGCCGCTTTCGCCGCAACTGGGCCGAGCTCTCGGCGGCGTGGTTGGGCCGGCTCATTCCCGCTGAAGAGATCGTGCTCGAGTTCCGCGCCCAGGTTCGCCGCGCGCAGGAACTGGGAGCGGAGATCGATCACCTCGACACCCATCAGCACCTTCACCTGCTGCCGGGCCTGACCTCGATCGTCGAGGTGCTGGCCGCCGAGCTGGGGCTGCCGATGCGCTGGCCGCACGAACGCCCGACCGCGCATTGGCTGGTGCACCCGCGCTCGGCGATCAAGTCGGCGCTGCTCGGTACGCTGGCGCGCGTGAAGCAGCCGCGCGGGGTGACCCGGGTGCGCGCGGTCGGCGTGTTCGAGTCGGGCCGCCTCAATGAGAAACGTTTGCTGCGGCTCATTCGCGATCTGAGTGAGGGCGACAATGAGATCGTCACCCACCCCGGGCTCGACCCGGGCTCGGTGCCGCAGGATCCCGACTGGACGTACCAGTGGGAGCAGGAGCTGGCGGCGGTGCTCAGCCCACGGGTGCGAGATGCGATCGCCGCGCGCGGCATCGAGCTGGTGAATTACCGCCAGCTGACCTGAGGCCAGGCTGGCGGCTGGATCACTTCTCAGCCGATGTCGGGATCGCACGAGCAGCTGGCCGCGTTGCAGTGCGTGC
>JAYVNA010000733.1:0-9858 GCA_043758715.1 Archangium sp. | reverse complement strand
GGTGGTGAAGGTCGATGGGCGGCTGGCCAATGGAAAAGCGGGTGACGTGCTCGCGGTGCCCGCCGGCGTGCACCAGGTCGACGTGGTGTTCGCCGAAGGCCACGCCGTGCTGCAGCGGGTGGAAGTCGGTGAAGGCAGCCGGGTGCAGGTCGAGGCGGTCTCCCCGGCCGAAGCGGTGACGGGCAAAGCGCCCCGGGGCATGAGCGCGTTGCGCGGGGTGAGCTACGGCGTGTTCATGGCGGGCGCGGCGGCGATCGCTGGCGGCCTCATCGCAGGCGCGCTCGGGCGGGGGACCGCCGAGGGCCTGGCGAGCTGCCAGGGTGACAAGCGCGACTGCGCGACGCTCGACGTGGTGCAAGCAAGACAGGCGCAGGCCCAGGCGTACACGACCTCCGGCAACGTGATGCTCGGCGTCGGCGGCGGGCTGGCGGCCACCGGAGTGGGGCTCTTCATCATCGACGCGTTGACCAACTGATGCGGTCGCCCGTCGCACATTCTCGTTTCGCGCTCGCGTTCCTGTGCGCGATCACCCTCTGCGGCTGTCTGCGCGCGTGGGACGAAGGGGGCCCCTGGGCCTGCGGCGAAAATCAGGTCTGCCCCCGGGGCTACACCTGCGACGACGAGGTCTGCTGCAAACCCGGCAGCACGCCCGCCTGCCCCACGCTGCCGCTCCCGGGTGGTGGCTGCGCGGAAGGCGAACCGAAGGTCTACTTCCAGGACCTCGACGGTGATGGCGACGGCAACGAGAAGCTCAGCCGCGTCTTCTGCCGCGCTCCGCACAAGCTCCCCGGAAAACCCGCCTGGGTGCTCACCGGCCGCGACTGCGACGACACCCGCCCCGACATCTTCTTCGGCGCGCCCGAGCTGTGTAACGGCAAGGACGACAACTGCGATCGCGTGATCGACGAGGGGCTTCCCAACCTCCAGCCGTTCTTTCGCGACGAAGACGGCGATGGGGTGGGTGCCAGCGACGCCGGCCTGAGCGCGTGCCTGGCCCCGCCCGGCTACAGCGCACGCGACGCCGACTGCGCGCCGCTCGACCCCACCAAGTTCCCCGACGCCCCGGAGCAGTGCAACAACCTCGACGACGACTGTGACGGGCTGCCGGACACGATGGAGACGAACTTCATCGACAGCGATACCGCCCTCACCTCGCGCTTCCCCTGCCTGGTGCCCAATGCGCGGGGCGTGTGTCTGGCCGGAACCTTCCGCTGTGAAGTGCGCAGCGGCGCGGTGGTGCGGGCCTGCGTCTCGGTGAAGACGCCTTCGCTCGAGCTGTGTGATGGCCTCGACAACGACTGCAACGGCGCGGTCGACGAAGCGCCGCAGTGCGGAGGCCCGCGCAACCTCCTCGGGCAGAACGGGGGCGCAAACCCCGTCAGGTACGCGGCGCAGCGCCTCACCTCGGGGGGGCAGCTCACCACCCGCTGCCAGGCGAACCTCCCCGGCACGCCGAGCATCGTCTCGAGTGATGGCCGCACCTGGAGCGCCACCGGCACCGGCTACCACGTGTGGAGCGCCGAGGCCGCGCCGGGCACCACCTGGGACCTGAGCAAGTTGAACCTGCAACTGCGCCTCGACTTCACCTCCACCGCGTTGGGGTTCCCCGACGCGGGCGGCAGCTGGGGCGACCCCGATGCGGGCGCTGGCTACAACCCGGTCATCTACGTCTGCGGCCCAACGGACACCGATTTCATCCGCTACCGCATCACCAGTCCCCCTTCGTCCTTCAGGCTCAACGACACCAGCTTCGACCAGGTGCTGCCGCTCAACAACAGCAGCAACATCTGGTTGGTGGGCGCAGGCTCTGGCTTCGACACCTCGAAGGTGCGGCGCATCGAGGTGCTGGTGTTCACCCAGGCCACCAGCTTCACCATCACCTTCCAGAACGCCACGGGGTTCGTCCCGTGAGGGCCCTCCTGATCATCGCGGTGTGTGCGCTGAGCGCGGGCTGCTTCTCGGCCTGGAACGTGGGCGGTCCCTGGGCGTGCAGCGACGGAGGCGTGTGCGGAGAAGGCTTCACCTGCGACGACGGGGTGTGCTGCAAGCCTGATGGCACCCCGCGCTGTCCGACGATCCCGTTCGAGGGCACGTGTCCGTTCGGCTCGACGCCCGAGACCTACTTCCGCGACAACGACGGCGACGGCGCGGGCCCGCTCGCCACGGGCCGGGTGTTCTGCCGCGCGCCGCTCAAGGAGCCGTGGGTGAAGACTTTCGGCGACTGCGACGACGCCGACCCCGCGGTGGGGCCGTTGGCGAGTGAGCGGTGCAACGCGAAGGACGACGATTGCGACGGGGAGATCGACGAGGGCCTGGCGCGGCAGACCTGGTACCGCGACGTCGACCACGACGGCTTTGGTGAAGACTGCGCCGGCTGCCAGTTGCTCGCCTGCACCCAGCCGGTCGACTACGCCGCGCGCGCGGGTGACTGCGCACCGACCAACCCGGCCGTCTTCCCCGGCGCGCCCGAGCGTTGCAATCAGGTCGATGACAACTGCAACGGCCCGCTCGATGATCCGCCGTTCGTCGACGTGGAGAACCCGGGCACCATGGGCCAGACCTTCACCTGCGACACCGGGCAGCAGGGCGTCTGCCAGCCGGGCGGCATGCAGTGCATCTTCGCAGGCACCGCGTTCGCGCCCACCTGCGTGCCCCGCGAGCGCGCCAGCACCGACGTGTGCGGTGATGGCCTCGACAACGACTGCTCTGGGGTGCCGGATGATCGCCCCGGCTGCCGCGGCCCTGATTCGCTGCTCACGTCGGCGGGTGTCTCGTTCGGCGCCCTGAGCTTCTACGACGGCGGCCTGCCCACGCTCCCGCCGCTGCCTGCGCGCTGCATGAAGAAACAGGCGGGAGCCGAGCCGATGGCGTGGCTCAACCCGTCATGGATCGCCACCGGCAGCGGGCTGCACCTCTGGTACGCGGAAGCGCCGGCGGGCACCTGGTGGGATCTCTCGATGGCCAGCACCCTGCGACTGCCCATCACCTCGACGGCGGTGGGCACCATCGTGGGCGGCGTCTGGGACGCCCCGGGGCGCTTCGAGAACGCCATCATTCAGCTCTGCGGCGACAGCGAGACGGACTACCAGCGCTACACGCCGACCACCGCGGCGCAGCATTTCCGGCTGGGGCCTCAGACGATTCGGGTGCCGCTGCGGCCCGTCACGGCCGATGGCTGGTCCAAGGCCGGAAGCGCAGGGTTCACGCTCTCGCACGTGCGGCGCATCGAGGTGCTCGTCTCACCCGAGACCGGGGCGGGCATCACCTTCACCAACCGCTTCCTCACGGACGCGGGGCTGATCGGCTTCGAGCCGTAATCACGCATGGCTTCGCGCTCCCAGAAGCCGCCGGTGGCAGTCACCCGAGATCGGTTTCTCGTCTGGCGCTGCCCACGGCGAGGGGTGTTCAACGGCCAGCGAATGAGCAACCCCGTGTGGGAATGGCTCCTTCGCTCGCGCTGGTCTTCGTGGAAAGCGCAGACCTTCTTCGAGGCGAAGACCTCAATGGAGTCAGGACCGTGCTGGTCGGCCCAGCGCTATGGCCAGAGTCGCACCGAGTTGGGAGACGGGCGCGTGGTGGAGATCGGGGGCGAACACGAGGACCACTACGATCCCGACTTCTTCATCTACAACGACGTGATCATTCGGGGGCCGGGGCGCACGCTCGAGCTCTTCGGATACCCGACGCACGTCTTCCCACCAACGGACTTTCACAGCGCCTCGCTGGTGGGCGAGCGCATCATCACGATCGGGGCGCTCGGGTACCCTGACGATCGCCGCTCTGACGAGACGCCGGTGTTCGCGCTCGACACCTCGGGATGGACGTTCGCGAGGTTGAAGCCTCGCGGTGAACCACCAGGTTGGCTCTATGGCCACAAGGCCACGACGGAAGGCCATCGCCTGACGCTCACGGGAGGCTCGCGCGTGGTCGTCGTGAGCGGCGCGCAGCACATCGTCGATAACTTCGACGACTGGCAGCTCGACCTCAAAGCGCTCAGCTGGCGCCGGTTGACGAAGCGGCCGTGGCAGCAGTGGTCGATCGACCCAATCGATCCCCGGCACCTCAACCGGCTCTTCGAGATCGAGATGCTCACCTACCACCGGGCGCTGAAGAGCGACTTCGATCGCGAGCAGGTCGAGGCGTGGAAGAAGCGATACGGGCCGCTCCCTGACTTCAAACTCTTCGAAGGACGATACCAACCGCCCGTACATTTCGTCGCGCTCCCGCAAAGGGAAGACGAGCCGCGTGAGCACTGCATCAATCTCGATGGCGTGCGCGTGCGCTTCGTCGAGGAGTCACGTTCGGTCGCAGTGACGTTCGAAGGAAAGCTGCCGCCCAAGACGGTAACTCGGGTGCTCAGTCACGTGGTCTCGACACTGACCGCGCTCGAAGGCGCGGCTTACGGGCTGATGCGCGTGCAGTAGGCCCGGTTCACTTCTTGTCAGCAGGCTTCGCCGCTTCAGCAGGGGGCGGCGTCGCAGGCTTTTCCTTCTTCGTGCCGGAACCCTTGGTGGTGGCCGTCGCAGCGCCACCTGCCGGAGGGGCCGCCGCTTCACCCGCCGCGGGAGCCGGGGCAGGCGCCGGGGCACCCTCGGCGAACGCAGAGAGCGACAGCAGGGCGAGCAGGAGGATTGAACGATTCATGGGGCAAGACCTCTGGGACTGCGGGGTTTGGGAGTCAGACAAAGGCCAAGACGTCACGCGGTGCGTCTCGATTCATACCGTACTCCCAGGAGAAAACTGTGTGCTTCCGGGCACCTGTGTATCCTGCCGCCCATGGCAGACGACCTGGTGGCCCGCCTCGACGCGTGCACGGCGGTGATTCGCAAGAAGGCGCCGGGCTTCACCCCGAAGCTCGGCATCATTCTGGGCAGCGGACTGGGCGCCTTCGCCGACTCGCTCGAGCGCGCGATCTCGATCGACTACAGCGAGCTGCCGGACTTTCCGATCTCCTCGGTGCACGGTCACGCAGGCCGGCTGGTGCTCGGCTTTCGCGGCGCGGTGCCGATCGTGGCGATGCAGGGACGCGTGCATTTTTACGAGGGGTACGAGCCGTGGCAGGTCGCGTTCCCCGCGCGGGTGTTGTGCCGGCTGGGCGTCAAGCACCTCACGGTGACGAACGCGGCGGGCGGCATCAACCCGGGCTTCAAGGTCGGCGACCTGATGGCCATCACTGATCATTTGAACCTCTCGGGCTTCAACCCGCTCGTGGGAAAGAACAGCGAGGTGCTCGGGCCGCGCTTCCCCGACATGAGCCACGCGTACGATCCTGCGGCGCTCGAGGTGCTGCGCGGCGCGGCGAAGGCCGACGGGGTCAACCTGCGCGAAGGCGTGTACGTGAGCCTCTCGGGCCCCAGCTACGAGACGCCCGCGGAAATTCGCATGCTGCGCACGCTCGGCGGAGACGCGGTGGGCATGTCGACCGTGCCCGAAGTCATCGTCGCCTCGCACATGGGCGTGAAGGTGACGGGCATCAGCTGCATCACCAACCTCGCCGCGGGCATCAGCAAGAACAAGCTCTCCCACGACGAGGTGTCACAGACCGCGAACCTGGTGACCGGCACCTTCCAGAAGTTGATCGGCCGCTTCCTCGATGACGTGGCCTCGAAGTTCTAAAACACCAACCCAAAGACCCCATGGCCGAAAAAAAGAAGAAGCAGACCGAAGATGAGCGCCGCGACAGCCCGCGCGTGCCGATGAGTTTCCTGGTGCGCGACGTGGGCCTGCGCGACGGCGAGTGGGAAGAGCGCCAGGGCGATCTCTCGCTGGGCGGAATCTCGTGGCGGGGCAAGACCGCTCCGCACGGCACCGAGGTCGACGTGCGCTTCCGGTTGCCGCTGGTGCCGAAGGAAGTTCGGGCGCGCGGTGAGATTCTCCGCGTGAAGGCTGCGGGCGTGGGCATCGACTTCCACCTGCGCTTCACCGAACTCGACGTGCGCGCAGAGCTGGCGATCGCGCGGTTCCTCGACGAGTGGTTGGCCAAGCAGAACTGATCAGCCCAGGCCGAGCGACTTCAGCTCGGCGGTCACCAGCTTCTCCAGCTCGCGAATGCTGCCCCCGTAGATGAGGCAGCGATGGCCCTTCACGTCGAACCTGAGCTCGTCCGGGTGCCTGGCCACCAGCACCGTCGGCACCTTGAGCGCCCACGCGTAGCCGACCTCGAGATACACGTTGGGGTTCGCGCCGGTCAGCTCAGCCACCACCACCCGGGCCGAGGCGATGCGCGAGAGAATGCGCTGAATGATAAGCCCCTCGAACACCGCCGCGTCGACGCGCTCGCACAACAACCCGGCCTGGTGAATCGGGGTTTGCAGGCCGTAGTGAAAGACATCTTCGAACTCGGGCGCGAACGGCATCGCCACGAAGGCGTGCGGCTTCTCCGCGCTGCTGGTGCCGTGGGTGGGCAACGAAGGCGCCGCGGGTTTGCTCGAGCTCGCCACCCTGAACGCGCCATCGGAGACCACCACTCCGGTCATCTGCGAGAGGCGCACCAGCAACGTCTGCTGCAGCCGCTTCGCGCGGGCCTCGCGCTTCTCGACGATGGTCACCTTCTCGAGCGACTGCGGAGCGATGCCCTTCTGCACTGCGTCGATGAGCCCGCCCGCCAGCGCGAGCACGCCTTCGCCTTCATCGAGGCCACAGTTCGCGCCGTGCAAGGTGAGCGCGAGACTGCGGGTGCCGGCGGGGAGCACCTCGAGCGCCCGACCGGCGAAGGTGCGCACGTCGTGGTACCCGAAGCTCGAGAGCGGCACGGTTCCGATGAACACCACCTGCTTCGCAGCCAACGCGCCGTGACTCGGAGTAAACCGCGCCTCGCCCACCGAGCTCTCGAGCGTGCGCTTGAAGATGCCTTTGCTGGCGAGCTGCTCCGCTACCAACCCGTCGGAAGAATGAAAGCCCTGCGCGTACTTCACCGCGAGCACGTCAGCTTCCACCTCGAGGATGTCCCCCGTCACCACGCGGATCTCGACGCTCATTTCCGCGCACTGTACCGGCTCGTCAGGCGATCGGCTGCTCCACGAGCGTGACCCACTCACTGGGGTCGGGCACTTCGGCCACCGTGGTGACGTACACCTCGCGCGGCGCTTCGGTCGGGTGCTTGCCGTTGTTGAGCATCCACTGCGTGATGGCGTCGTAGGCGGGCTTCATCTTGTCGTAGCGCCCGACGTGCCGAACGATGGCCGCTTCCGCCGCGTCGAGGTGCAGTGGCTTGACCCGCCCGCTCACGGGCACCTTCTTGTCGCAGGTCATCACCGCCTCGAAGTCGACCGCTTCGGGCGTGAACGAGTAGTAGCGCACGAACGGCGGGCCGACGGTGTTGGCCCCCGCGTTCAGAATGGCCTGGCTCAGCTCGAGGAAGGCTTCATTCAAGAAGCCCTGCATTTCAGACATTCGCAGCGTGGTGCGAATCGCAACCGCTTCGCTCGCGGGCAGATTCGCCGTCAATATTTCGTAGGCCATGAGGGGCCTCCTTCGAACCGGGGAGCTGCATCGCGCGCGCCACCTCAGTGATGGGCGCGTTCACGCCCCGGCCGGAAATGCGCGGCCTCGAGCGTGCGGTGATCATCGACGTCGATCATCCAGTACCCCTCGCGGCCGGGCTCGGTGCTGCTGCCCCCGCCGAAGAGATGCGGCCGCTCTTCCCCCGCGCGTTGCCAGGAGCGGATGTGCGAATGCCCGTGGTGCAACATCACCTCGCGCCCCTCGAGCACCGAGAGCAGGGCCGGGCCGTCGATGAGCGCCGACTCCATCCATTCGCGGCGGCCGTCGGGCGAGAGCGGCCCGTGGTGCGAGAGCACGTGCACCGTGCGATTGGCGAGGCGGGGATCATCGAGAATCCGGGTGAGCGCCGCGAGCTGCGCGCTGCCGAGCCGGCCCACCACGTACTGGCTCCAGCCGGGCACCCGGGTGCTGTCGAGACCGATGAGCGCCACGTCCGCGCCGAGCAGCCGCACGAAGGGATAGCCGGTCGCGTCAGCGTGTTCGGGCATCGCCGAGGCGAGCTGATCAGCGAAGACGCGCTCGAAGTGGCGGCCGCCCTGGTACCGATCGTGATTGCCCGGCACCACGGTGAGCAGCCCGGCTTTGGTGAGGTGCCGCACCGTCGACTCGATCGCCTCGAACTCCTCGCCATCGCCCATGGCGGTGAGATCACCCGTGAAGATCACGTGATCAGCCTGCAGGTGATCGATGTCTTCCAGAATCCGCATCCACGCGGTGCTGGCCTGCGCGAACAACTTCAGCCGCCCCATCGCGTGCAGCTCGAGCCTGCCAGGCACGCCGCGCCAGCCCGACTTGCTCCAGGGCAGCCGAGCCCAGTCGAGTTGGTGATGGACGTCGCTGACATGGATGATTCGCAAGGCACCGCATCGTCTTCTCCCGGGACCCTGCTGCGCAACTGACCGGGGTCAATCCACTCCCCCAACAGCCGGGCGGAGGTGAGCCCGACGCCTGAAAATCAGCGGAGTAACGTGCCCCGCATGGGCGGTCTGGTCCTCGCAGCGTTGCTCCTGGCTTCCGCGCCCGCCGCCCGCCACATCGAGGACCCTGCGCGGGAGTTCTCGTTCACGTTGCCCGGTGACTACGTCGAGATGCCGGGCAGCCATTCCGCGGGCGCGTGGGTGCGTCACCCGGAAGAAGACGACTTCGTGATGATCGCGCTCGAGGGCATGAAGGGCACCATCCCGCGCGGCGAGCTCGAGCTCAGCCGGCCCAGCGCCACCCGCTTCGTGGAGAAGTGGAAGGGCTTCGACCTCGATGGCATGCGGGTGGTGGAAGAGCGCGAAGGCGAACGCATTCTGGTGCTCGCCGTGCAGGTTCCGCTCGCACCCAAAGCGCTGCAGGTGATGACCTCGGGGCTGGAGCTCAACGAGCCCGCGGTGCGCCAGGCGTTGCGCGCGCTGCTCGATTCCCTCGAAGGGCGCTCGAGCTGGCTCACCGAAGAAGAGCGATCTGCCGCGAACACCCAAGGGGCACTGCGCCTCGGCGTGACCTTCCTCCTCATCGCCGGGCTCGGCCTGGGGGCCTGGCAGCTGCGGCGGCGCCGGAGAAGGGGTTAGACTTGGGGCGTTATGCGAACGGCGCTCCTGATTGCTCTCCTCTCGGCTTCCGTCTCTCTCGCGCAGAACGTGCCCGGTACGTGGGGTGGGTACGTGGGTGGCTGGCACAGTGATGTGCCCGCGTACACGTCCGTGCCGCGCGGGTTCGACCTGAGGGCGCCGGTGCTCACCCGGCAACAGCGCGAGTACCTCGTGCTGCAGCAGATCTCGTCCCAGCAGGCCTTCTTCGCGCAGCAGAACTACGTGGCGGTGCAGTCGGCGGCGGCGCAGCAGCAGCAACTGGCCGCGCAGCAACTGGCTCAGCAGCAGGAGTTGATCGCCGAGCAGCGCCGCGCCGCGCAGCAGCAGGAACTCGCCGCGCAGCAACAACTGCTCGCCCAGCAGCAGGCGATCGCCGTGCAGCAGCAGATCCTCGCGGCGCAGCAGCAGCAGGCCGCCGCTGAGGAGCGCGCCCGCGTCGCCGAGCGCGAGGAGAAACTCAAGCTCTCAGAGGCCGAACAGAAGCAGCTCGCCGAGCAGGAAGCGCAGCGGCTCGCGCTCGCCCGCGCCGAAGCGGATGCCCGGCCCAAGGTGAAGGGCCCCGACATCCACCGCTGGGTCGATGACGACGGCGTGGTGCACTACTCCACCAAGCCCCGTCAGTAAGAGGGCGGGCACTCGGGCGTGAGGTCGACGCCCCCGAAGAACTCCGAGACCACCAGGCTCCACGCGAGCGCGTTCTCGCCGGTGCCGCATTTGAACGGGCGGCCGAGCTTCTCCTTGTGCAAGAGCGCGCGGTGCTCGGTGTAGTAGCGGCGCG
>JAYVNA010000732.1:0-9859 GCA_043758715.1 Archangium sp. | reverse complement strand
CGCGAAGAAGAAAAGAAGAAGAAGACCGAAGACCACGACGACTTGCGGAACTACTGACGGGCAGGGGGCGCGGCTGCCCAGCCGCTGCCTCCCCCGGGTCGCGACCAGAAAGCCCGAGCGAAGCCGGCCTGACGGAACGTCAGGCGAGCCAGCATCGGAGCGCAGCGGAGAGCTGGGCCGAGGCGAAGCGACCAGAAAAATCGACATCTCGAAACAGGCCTGTAGCGTTCCGTTTGCGCAGGCACGGGTCCTGCTGTTGGACACTGTCGAGGCGCAACACCGCGGCTCAAGGGACACAGGGACACATGACTCAACGACGCGTCGGAGTACTGCTGGGCGGGTGGGGCGAAGAGAAGGACATCTCGGTGAAGACCGGTGAAGCGATCGCCACGGCGCTCGAGAAGCGCGGCCACGCCGTCACCCGCATCATCGCCGGCCCCGGCCTCGACCAGTCGCTCCGCGGCGCGGGCATCGACGTCGCCTTCCTCGCGCTCCACGGGCGCATGGGGGAAGATGGCAAGGTGCAGGGCCTGCTCGAGGTGATGGGCGTGCCGTACACGGGCTCAGGCGTGCTCGCTTCGGCGATCGCCATGAACAAGGGCTTCGCCAAGAAGCTCTTCCGCCAGCACAACCTCGCGACGCCCGCGGGCTACGTGGTCAGCCGGGCCCAGCTCGAACAGGTCGAAGAGCTGCACTGCGACCTCGGCTTCCCCTGCGTGGTGAAGCCCGCCTCGGGTGGCTCTTCGGTCGGGCTCTCGCTGGTGCACACCCGCGACCAGCTGCGTGACGCCGCCGAGCTGGCTTGCCGTTACGGCGGCGAGGCGCTGGTCGAGCGCTACGTGAAGGGCAAAGAAGTCACCGTCGCGATTCTCGGCGGTGAGGTGCTGGGCAGCTGCGAGATCAGCTCGCCCTCGGCCACCTTCGACTACGCCGCCAAGTACGAAGGCAGCGCGCGCTACCACCTGCCGCCCCGGCTCTCAGCCACCCGCATCGCGAACATCGAAGCGATGGCGCTGACCGCGTACCGCGCGCTGGGTTGCCGCGGCGCGGCGCGCATCGACTTCATCTGCCCCGACGTGGGCAACGAGGTGCTGCTCGAGGTCAACACCCTGCCGGGCATGACGCCCACCTCCCTGCTGCCGAAGATCGCCAAGCACGCCGGGCTGAGCTTCGAGGACCTCTGCGAGAAGCTGCTGGCCCTGGCCGAGCACGAGAGCGTCGAGGTCCAGCCCGCTGCGATGCTGGCGCCCCGCGTCACCACCGAGCGCCACGCCGGTTGACCCCGGGTCGGGAATTGCCCCCCCTTCCCAGCGGGTGCACAGGCACGCCAGACTCGGCCTCATGATCACTGCGCTCGTGACGCTGTGCCTGGCTGCTGGTGAACCCCTTCGCCTGGCGCCCGGGGCGCAAGAAGTCGTTCGGGTGCAGAACCTCACCAAGGTCGGCGTCGGTGACCCCAACATCGCCGACGTCACCCTGACCGCGCGTGGTGAGCTGCTGGTCACCGCCCGCGCCCGCGGCCGCACCACCCTCACCCTGTGGACCGCGAAGGGCCTGGAGACGCGGGTGGTGGTGGTCGACGACGGCAAGACGAGCGAGCTGGGCCGCCTGGTGAAGTCGTTGGTGAACCCGTCGCTGCGCGTGGAAGAGTTCAGCAACCAGACGGTGATCGACGGAATGCTCGACTCACCCGCCGAACTCAAGCGGCTGCGGGCCCTGGTGGGCGACGACGCGAACGTGAAGATCCTCGCGCGCCTCGACCCGCGGGTGCTGCCGGCGGTCGCTCAGAACATCACCGCCGCCCTGCACCGCGAGGGGCTCAAAGACGCGCACGCCGAGATCCTCGGGCAGACCCTGGTGCTGGAAGGCTCGGTGGCTGATGAGCGCGAGCTGCACAAGGCCCAGATGATCGCCGACAGCTACGCGGGCGATTTGCTCAAGCGCTGAAGTCGCTCGAGATTCCTTCGACGCGGGCTGTCGCTGAGGGGCGTCGCACAATCGCTCGAAGCGTTTGACACCCGGGGCCATCCTCCCTAGAAGGACTCGTCCTTCGCCCGGGAGGGGGATTCATCAGAGGTTCCGGGCACTTGGAGAGGCCGGCGCCCGAATGAGCACCGCAGAAATCGTGTTTTTGGCCGTCTACTTCAGCGTGCTGGCTGTGCTGTCGCTCTACGGCTCGCATCGCTATCGAATGGCGTATCTGTACTACCGCCACAAGTACAAGCTGCCCACGCCGAAGGCCCCGCTCGAGAAGCTGCCGCGGGTGACGGTGCAGTTGCCGATCTTCAACGAGATGTACGTGGTCGAGCGCCTGGTGGATTCGGTGTGTCGCATCGAATACCCGCGCGATCTGTTCGAAGTTCAGGTGCTGGATGACTCGACCGACGAGACCTGCGCCATCGCCCGCGCGCGCGTCGAGCAGTGGCAGGCCAGGGGCATCGACATCGTCTACATTCACCGGACCAACCGCCAGGGCTTCAAGGCCGGCGCGCTGGAAAACGGCCTGCAGCTGGCCAAGGGCGAGTTCGTCGCGGTGTTCGACGCCGACTTCGTGCCGAGCCCCGACTTCCTCACCCGCACGGTGCCCTTCTTCGTCGATGACAAGGTGGGGATGGTGCAGGTGCGCTGGGGCCACCTGAACCGCGAGTTCAGCATTCTGACCCAGGCACAGAGCATTCTGCTCGACGGGCACTTCCTCATCGAGCACACCGCGCGCAACCGCTCGGGCTGCTTCTTCAACTTCAACGGGACCGCGGGCATCTGGCGCCGCGAGACCATCAAGGACGCCGGCGGCTGGCAGCACGACACGCTCACCGAGGATCTCGATCTCTCGTACCGCGCGCAGCTCAAGGGCTGGCAGTTCGTGTTCCTCCCCGAGATCATCTCGCCCGCTGAAGTGCCGGTCGACATGAACGCGTTCAAGTCGCAGCAGCACCGCTGGGCGAAGGGCTCGATTCAGACGGCCAAGAAGCTGCTGCCCGCGATTCTTCGCAGCAACTTGCCCTACGAGGTGAAGAAGGAAGCCTTCATGCACCTCTCGAACAACGTCGCCTACCTGCTGATGGTGGTGCTGAGCATCATGATGCCGCTGTCGATGGTGCTGCGCTTCAAGCAGCAGCTCTACGCGACCCTGTGGCTCGATTTGCCGGTGTTCGTGGCGTCGACCGCGTCGGTCGGGTTCTTCTACGTGGCCACCGGCCGCGAGCTGGGCCTGGGTTGGTGGGGCCGCATCAAGTACCTGCCCTTCGTGATGAGCCTGGGCATTGGCATGGCGGTCAATCAGGCCAAGGCCGTGGTCGAGGCTTTGCTCGATAGACAATCCGAGTTCACGCGCACGCCGAAGACGGGCTCCGAGGGCAAGTCGGTGAAGGCCGTGCAGAATTCCTATCGCGGCAAGCGCAGCTGGGTGCCGATGATCGAGCTCGCGTTCGGGCTCTACTTCACGGCCGCCGTCTGGTTCGCCTGGGATCACCGCATCTGGACGTCGTTGCCCTTCCTGGTGCTGTTCCAGTCGGGCTTCCTCTACGTCGGCATCACCTCGGCGCTCGAGTTCCGGGGCAAGTCGAAGGTGTCCACCCCGGTCGAGACGCAGCCGGCGCCGACGGCGTAAGCCTGCGCCGAACATGCCCTTTCCCCCCGCGGGGAGAGGGAGGCCAGTGGCTTTGATGACCCCGCACGAAAAAGGCCCACATCACTGTGGGCCTTTTTTATGAGGGCGTTTGCCTTCCGCCCTCACTTGTTTCAGCAGCTGACGGTTTCTTCAGCGGCGGGCGCGCTCGATCTTCACTTCTTTTTCTCCGTGCTGCTTGCCGGCGAGCGACTCGAAGGCGGGCGCGTCAGCTTCCGGCACGTGCACGTACGAATAGGTGCCGCGTAGCTCGAGCCGCGCCGCCTTGTCGCTGGGCGCACCGAGCGCTGAGAGCGCAGTGCCCAGGCCGGCTTCATCGACGCCGTCAGCCTTGCCCAGGTTCACCCAGAGGCGAACGTTGCCAGGCGCCACTTCGACGCGCTCTTCGCGGGGCTCCCGGGGCGGGCGCGCCTCGCGGGGCTCGCGGCGTTCACCACGGCCCGGACGCTCGGCCCGATCGCTGCGCTCGCGGCGCGGGGGACGGTCGGAAGGCGCCGAGTCAGAGGCGCTCTCGGTGGTCGGGTCGTCGATGGGAGGCAGCGGCTGGCCCGACTGCATCAGCTCGAACATCTCGCGATCGCTCAGGCGCTTCTTCGCCGGCGCGCGGGGGGCCGCCGGAGCACCGGACACAGGAGCGGCCGGGGCCTCAGCGGAACCGGAAGCCGCGGCGACCGCGGGGGTCCCCACGGGAGCGGTGCGCTCCTCGGAGCGCTCTCGGCGGGGCGGGCGATCTTCACGGCTGCTGCGCTCTCCACGGCCCGCTTCGCGGCGGGGACCGTCACGGCCTTCGCGGCGGGGCGGGCGGTCTTCACGGGGGCGATCACCACGGGAGTGCCCGCTGGTCGGCGCAGGCTCGCTGGTCGCGCCTTCGGTCCCGGGGGCCGCGGCGGGGTCGGTCGACTGCGCCTTCTCCATGCGGCGGTGGGTGAAGAAGTAGCGCAGCATGAAGGCGATCAACTCGTCGGCGTCGTTGCGAACCTTGAGGTCGTTGGCGAGCGCGAGGAAGCCTTCGTAGATGCTGCCCTTGGCGGCTTCCTTCAGCTCTCCGACGTGGCGATCGGTCCACATCTTGGCGGCTTCTTCGGCGTTCGGCATGGGCTTCCTCTCGAAGGTCACGTTGTACTTCTTCTCCAGCGCGGTCAGCGTCGCGAGCTCGCGGCCGGAGGTCAGGTTGAGCGCAGTGCCCTTCTTCCCGATGCGGCCGGTGCGGCCCACGCGGTGGAGGTACACGGCAGGATCTTCAGGCAACGAATAGTTGATGACGTGCCCGAGGTCGCTGATGTCGATGCCGCGGGCAGCGATGTCGGTGGCGACCATGAAGGCGAGCTCGCCCTTCTTCACCCGGGACATCACGCGCTCGCGTTCCTTCTGCGCCAGGTCGCCGTTGAGCAGCTCGGCGTCGAAGCCATTGCGGTTGAGCACCGCGGTCACCAGCTCGGTGTCAGAGCGGGTGTTGCAGAAGATGATCGCGTTGGCCGGGTCTTCCATCTCCAGCATGTAGAGGAGATTTCTCGGCTTGGGATACGCGTCCGACAGCTCGTAGCGGATGTGGTGGATGTGATCGACCGTGAACACGTCGCCCGAGAGCAGCAGCGTCTCGGCCTCGTTCGTGTACTTGTGGATCAGCCGCTTGATGTCTTCGGGCACCGTGGCCGAGAAGAGCAGCACCTGCCGCTTCTTCGGGAGGCAGTCGAGGATGCGCGTCACTTCCTCGTAGAAGCCCTGGTTGAGCATCTCGTCGGCTTCGTCGAGCACCGCGTGCACGCACTGCTCGAGCTTCAAGTTGCCGCGGCGAATGTGGTCGTGCACCCGGCCCGGCGTGCCCACCACGATGGCGGCCCCGCGGCGAAGCGCCTCTTCCTGCTGGTGCATCGACGAGCCGCCGTAGATGCAGACGATCTCGATGTCGCGGTACTTCGAGAGCTCGGTGAGCTCGGCAGCGACCTGAATCGCCAGCTCGCGGGTGGGGCACATCATCAGCGCCCGAACACCACGCGCCCCGACCGGAATGCGGTCGATGATCGGCATGCCGAACGCGGCGGTCTTGCCGGTGCCCGTCTTGCTGCGAACGATCAGATCTTTGCCGGCCGACGCGGGCCCAAAGGCCTTGGCCTGGACCGGGGTCGGGTGGGTGTAGCCGCGATCCGAGATGGCCCGCCGAAGCTCGGGCGAGAGACCCATCTCGTCGAAGCTGATGTCCGCCCGGTATTCCTCTGGTCGATCATCGGTTCCAGTGGGCAGCGAAGCTAAGGGATCACTCATTCTCGGCGGATGTACCCGTGGCCTCCCCACGAGGCAACGACTCATTCCCTGTCCAACAGGCCTGAATGTGGACCGGCGTGCGTTCTGCCTTCACTGGGAATATGGGTAAGCGATGGCCGCGCGTAAGAAAGACGCACCGAAGGCGGGCGAGGAGGTCGACGCGGAGTTCGTCGAGACCACACCTTCGGCTCCCACCCGCAAACCCCGGGCTGCGAAGACGCCCAAACCCGTGGTCGAAGCCAAGGTGGTGGAAGCCGAGGTGGTCGACGGCGAGGCCGCCGAAGAAGCCGAGCCCGAAGACGTCGAGCCGGCGCTCGATGAACTGCAAGACGTCTCGCCCGACCTCGACCCGAAGCTGAAGCTCAAGGCGAAGGCGGCGCGCGGTACCGGCCTGGCCCGGCAGGATCCCCTCGCCTCCTACATGGCGGAGGTCACCAAGCACCCCCTGCTCACCCGGGAAGAGGAGATCTCGCTGGCCCGCACCTACCGGGACACCGGCGACGTGAAGGCGGCGTACAAGCTGGTCGCCTCGAACCTGCGCCTGGTGGTGAAGCTAGCGCACGAGTACCACCGCAACCCGCTCGCCCTGCTCGACCTGGTGCAGGAAGGGAACATCGGGCTGATGCAGGCGGTCAAGAAGTTCGACCCCGAGCGCGGTGTGAAGCTCTCGAGCTACGCCGCCTGGTGGATCCGCGCGTACATCCTTCGCTACATCATGGACAACTGGAAGATGGTGAAGCTGGGCACGACGGAAGCCCAGCGGAAGCTCTTCTTCAAGTTGCGCCAGGAGCAGGAGCGCCTGCTCAAGCAGGGGGTGGAGGTGACGCCCAAGCTGCTGGCCGAGCGCCTCAACGTCACCGAGCAGGACGTGATCGACATGGACCAGCGTCTGGGCAACGACGAGGTCTCGATCGACGCGCCCGTCCCCGGCTCTGAAGACGAGAAGACCTCTCGCGGCGATCGCCTGCTGCCCAACAACGCGATCGGCGCTGATGAAGCGCTGGGGAACAAGGAACTGCGAGAGCTCTTCCGCACCAAGCTCGCGAAGTTCAGCGAGCAGCTCAGCGAGAAGGACCGGTACATCTTCGAGAAGCGCTTGACGTCGGACGAGCCGATGACGTTGCAGGACATCGGCTCGCACTACGGGGTGTCACGCGAGCGCGCGCGTCAGCTCGAGGCCGCGCTGATGGACCGCATGCGCAAGTACATGCGCGAAGAGATTCCCGACTTCGATCTGGTGGCGGAAGCCGAGCGCGACTAGCTCAGGTCTTGCGGCCGTACTTGAACATGCGCTGACGGTGCGTGCTGCCGTCGAGCATCTGGAAGAGGAACCCGCGGAACACCATCGCGACGTGCAACACGGCGCCCATCAGCACCGGCACCGTGACGATCGGCAAGGGCAGGGCGTTGAGCGGCAAGCGCCCGCTCTTCACCAGGTAGATGCCCACGAGGATGAGCGCGTTGGGCACGAACCACTCGATCCAGCTCTCCTGCAGGAAGGCGAAGCTGCGCTGAATGGTCTCGATGCCACCGGAGCTGCCCTTGACGTAGATGACCTCGGGCGCCGCGTTGAGAATCACGAGTTCCATCATCATCAGCGCCTGCAACAGGGTGCGGCCCTCGGCGGTGACCTTCATCGGCCCCAGCAGGATGTCGATGATCCAGAGGACGAAGAAGAGGTTCATCCAGGTCCAGAAATAGGCGCCGATGCTCTTGCGCAGATCGGACAGGCCGACCCGGGCCTTCGCGACCACCTGGCTCAGGAAGTAGGTGTAGATGCTGAACCCGGCGGTCATCGCGAGCGACATCAGGAAGCCGCCGACCACGCCCAGCGGCGCCACCAGCATCGCCAGCATGATGAAGGCGAAGAGCAGCGCCATGGGGAGAATCAGCGTCCACAGATTGCGGCCGATCGCCGCCAGCGCGTCGACGAACGCGGTGCCGTACATGCGCGCGTAGACGAGCAGGAACATCAGTCTTTCCCCAATTCCTCGAGGAGCTTCGCGGTGTGTTCGGTCAGCTCGCCCGTGCGATCGAGCAGCGCGTCGAGCTCGATGAAGATGGCGTCGACTTCTTCCGCGCGGCGGGGGGCGGGCACGTCACCTTCGTTGCCCAGGCGATCGATCAACGCCACCACGCGCAGCAGGTGCTCGTGGGCCAGCAGCAGATCGCGGCCGGCGCGGGTGCCGTGCTTGGTGAACATCAGGCCGGTGGAGAAGAGGCGGGTGACCGCGCGCTTGTTCGCCTTGAGCACGCGATCGAGGCGGGCGCGGTAGGCCTCCACGCGACGCGAGAGACGGGCGTCGTAGAGGTTCACCACCTCTGCGATCGCAGGCATGGCCTTCAGGGACGCGCGGCGCTTCGTCGACATCACGCCGCGGCGCTTAGCACAGGCCACAACGCCCGGAGAGGCTGCTACGGGGTGCTTCATGCCCGCTCAATTGCAGGTCTCCGACATCGCTGAGGGTGTCCGCGCGCTGACGCTGTCGCACCCTGAACGGAAGAACGCGCTTGATCAGGGCTTTCTCGATGCCCTCGAGGCGGCGCTCTCGAAGGGGCAGGGCGTGCGGGCCTGGCTGCTGCGCTCGGTGGGGCCGGGGCCGTTCTCGGCGGGCTACGACTTGAACGCGCTCAATGGGTTTCCTGAAGGGAGCCCCCTGCCTGATGAGCGGTTGGGGCAGGTGTTCGATCTGATCAGCCAGCATGCCGCGCCGAGCGTGGCGTTGGTGACCGGGCTCGCCGTGGGGGCGGGGTGCGAGCTGGCGGCGGCCTGTGATTTTCGGGTGGGTGATGCGGGGGCGAAGTTCGCGATGCCGCCGGCGAAGTTGGGGGTGGTGTACGCGCTCAAGGGGCTCGCTCGGATCAGCTCGCGGGTCGGGGAGCAGGCAGCGCGGCGCATGTTTCTGACCGGGCGCGCGGTCGATGCGGAGAGCGCGTTGCGGCTGGGGTTGCTTGATGTGCTCGCAGTCGATGCTGAGGCTCAGGCGATGGCGTTGTGCACCGAGCTCGCGGGGAATGCGCCGCTCGCGGTGCAGGGGATGAAGCGGGGGTTTCGACTGATGCGCGGTGCGCCCGACTCCGAGGTCGCTGAATACGAGCGGCTTCGGCGGGAGTCGTTCAACAGTGAAGATGCGCGCGAGGGCAAAGAGGCGCTGATGACCAAGCGCGTTCCGACGTTCAAAGGCCGTTAGCCCCTCACCCCGACCCTCTCCCCCGCGGGGAGAGGGAGACACTGATCAGACGTCGGCGAACAGCTCGCTCATGCGCACCCGAAGCGCCGTGGCGATGCGGTACAGCGACGAGATCGACGCCGACGATTCTGCGCGCTCGATCTGCGAGAGCAACGAGACTGACAACCCCGTGCGCCGGGCGAGCTGCTTGAGCGTCAGGTTCTGACGGGTGCGGCCTTCGCGAATGAAGCGGCCGATGGTGCGGTGCAGCTCGGCCTCGGGATCGCGCGTGATGCCCTTCTTCTCGAGCACCCGCTTGACCGTCTCGATGAAAGCCACCGGATCGATGGGCTTCTTCACGTAGTCGCTGGCGGCCAGCTTGAGGCTCGCGACCGCGGTCTCCACGGTAGGGAAGCCGGTCGCCACGATCACCGCGACGTCGTCGTCGAGCTCGCGAATCTGCTCGAGCACCTCGGTGCCCGAGAGCTTGGGCATCATCATGTCGAGGATGACGAGGTGAAAATTGCCTTCCTTGAGCGTGCTGATCACCTTCGTCGGGTCGAGGAGCGCGGTGACGAGGTAGCCCTCCTTGATCAAGAGAGCCTTGAAAAGTTCAGCGTTATCGGACTCGTCATCCACGACGAGGATTCGGATCTGTTGAGAGCCGCGCACGGGAATCCTGGGGAAGAGAGGGGGGGAACTACTGGTTCTTCGCCGCTTCGAGGATGGCCTTCACCTTGGGGACGTAGTCGTCGTCGGGCGGCGCCACCTCGAGGAACCGCTCGTAGTACTTGCGCGC
>JAYVNA010000731.1:0-9872 GCA_043758715.1 Archangium sp. | reverse complement strand
GGGCCATTGCTGGCTTGCACCCCGTTTCTTCTCGGCGGCGCGAAGCTCTTCGAGCAGCCGAGCGTGAAAGCGCTGCTGCGGCGCGCTCAGCTCGGAGACCCGGCGTTGCCATGAGGGCACCGGCGCGGGCGGCGGCGCGCGGAACTTCGAGAACAGGGCAAAGCCGCCGAACACCAGGAGCGCGACCGCGAGCCAGAGGAACGTCGCCCGGCGTTCGTTCATCTTCCCAACCGCGCGATCACCGGCGCCCACTGAAAGGTTCCCTGAAGCGCGCCCGAGAACAAGTCACCCTTCGCATCCAACCGCACGCGCATGGTCGCCAGCGTAAACGATTTGGGCTCGCGCGACGGCGTCACCTCGGCCTGCGGCCGATCTCTCCCCGCTGCGCAGGGCGAGGTTCAGCAGAGCGACGAACTTGTGAATCGCCGTACGAGCGCGGACTTCGACTTCGTTACGCGCCGAGGAGCGGTTGCAGCGCGGTCCAGCCCCACCAGGCGCCCACGCCGGTCGAGAACACCCCGATGACCATCAGCAGCGCGGCGGCCAACCTCGGAGTGCGGGCGATCTTCATCATCGGCACGCCCGCGAGCCCCGTGAGCAACGACATGCCGACCACGCTGCCGCTGCCGAACAACACGATGTAGCTCAACCGCTCCGCGGCCGTGGGCAGCTCGGCGAGCACCAGGGCGGTGAGCGCGCCACTTCCGGCGAGCCCATGCATCAAGCCGATCAACAACGGCCGGGTCGCCAGCGTCCACCGGCTGAGGTGAAGGTGTTCCGAAGGCGCGGTGTGCGTGTGCGTGAGCGCGCCGTGCACATGCATGTGCTCGTTGCCGGCGCGGCCCTCTTTGAGCGCCTTCATCATCGCGCGCAGCCCGAGGGTGACGATCATCGCCGCGACCGCGAGCTCGAAGAACACGCCCAACTGAGCAGGCATCTGGGCGCCCAGCAGCGCCAGGGTCCCGCCCACCGCCAGCAACGACAAGCTGTGCCCCAGCCCCCAGAACACGCCCAGGCGCAGGCCGGCGCGCATTCCCCCGTGCTCCGCGCTCGCCAGGGTCGAGACCGCCGCGAGGTGATCCGGCTCGAGGGCGTGCCGCATGCCGAGCGCGAGGCCAACCAGGCTGGGCAGAAGAGCAGTCACGCCCGTGCCTTAACCGAGCTGACCTCCGATCGCGAGCGCTCGGCCGGTCATCAGAAAGGTTAGTAATGCGAGCCGTGAATCCCACCTCGCCTCAGGCCGCCGAAGCGCTCGCCCTCGTGGAAAAGCTCCAGCGCCGCTTCCTCGACGCGCTCGGCCCCACCGAGTTCGCCCCGCACGAATGGCTGCGCGATGAAGGCCGGCACGGCGGGGGACGGCGATTTTCGTGCGCGGAGACCGCTCGCTTCAACCGCGCGTCGCTCAACGTCTCCTGCGTGCACTATGAAGACGAGCCGCAGCGGAAGGTGGCTTCGGCCACCGCGCTGTCGACCATTCTTCACCCCGCCCATCCCCGCGCGCCGTCGCTGCACCTGCACGCGAGCTCCACGCAGCTGCGCGATGGCAGCGGCACCTGGCGGCTGATGGCCGACCTGAACCCTTCGCACGACGACGCGGCCGAGAAGGAACACTTCGAAGCGGCGCTGCTCCCGGTGCTGGGGCCGGAGTTGTTCGCGCAGGCCCGCGCGCAGGGCGATCGCTACTTCTTCATTCCCGCGGCGGGGCGCCCTCGCGGCATCACCCACTTCTACCTGGAAGAGTTCGCGACCACCGACCTCGGCCTGGTGGAGCGCTTCGTGAGCACGGTCATCTCGACCTGGGTGGGGCTGCTCGATCGCCCGCGTACGGTGGCCACTGCTGAAGAGCGCGAACAGCAGCTCGCGTACCACTCGCTGTATTTCTTTCAGGTGCTGACGCTCGATCGCGGCACGACCTCGGGCCTGCTGGTGCACGATCAAAATGATCTCGGCGTGATGGGCTCGTTGCCCTCGTGGGTGAACCGGCCGCTGCTCGCGTCGTGGGAACCGCGCATGCCCCCGCCGCAAGACGAGCTGCTGCGCTCGTTGCTCGCGGCGTTGCCAGCCGCGCAGCCTTCCCACGTGACCGATGACGTGCGGCTCGCGTTGGCGAAGATCGTTCGTTCGCACTACCGCGCACATCCCGAGGCGATGGACTTGCAAGCGGCCCGCTGAAGTTCTCCGTGGTACACGCCCGCCATGTCGCGCGTCGTCATCGCCGGAGCCGGCGCCCTCGGAAAAGCCCTCGCCACCCGCCTCGCTGCCACCCACGACGTTCGCGCGGTGCGAGCCTCGGGTGACTTGCCGGCGCCTTCCGAACGGCTCACCTGGTTCCAGGCCGATCTGTTGCTGCTTCACGGCGCTGAGCTCGCGTTGACCGGAGCACACACCGTGGTGCTGCTGGCGCAGACGCGGCGCGCACCGGCGAAGTTGCAGCGCGCTTCGCTGAAGGATCTCGACCTGCTGCTCGCAGATTCCGTCGCACGGGCCGCGAAGCTCGTGGGCGTCAAGCACCTGATCGTCTTCGCCTGCGGTGACGATGACGCTCGGCTGGCGCTGCTCGAGAAGAGCGGGGTGCCGCTCTCGGTGCTTCGAGGTGGTGGGGCAGACCCCGTGGCGCAACTCGCGGCGATGGTCGACGCCCCGCCTGCTTCTGTGCAAACCGCCGCGTGGGCCGGCGCCGTTCCCGAGGAGCGCGCGCCCCTGCTCACCACCTGCTCGGTGCAGCGCGCGGCGTGCCCGCCGGGTTGGTCTGGGCTCGATCTCGCCCGGTCGTACTTCAAGTGGCTGCCCAGTGACGTTCCGCTGGTGAAGACCTCTGAGCACGAAGGCGTGTTCACGATCTCGATGGCGGGCGTGCGGGGGCTGGTGCTGCGGCTGGTGCCCGGTCGTTCGACCCCTGACTGCGCCTACCTCGCGGTGTGTGATGGCGTGCTGGCGCGGCCGCCTTCAGATGATTCGCGGTTCGAGTTCCGGGTGCTGCTCGATGGCACGGCGATGACGGGGGTGATCAACTTTCACCCGTCGCTGCCCTGGGTCATCTACCGCTTTACCCAGGCGCTGATGCACGAGCGCACCATGCGTCACTTCTCCGCGTGGCTGGACGAGCAAAAGGGCCCGCCGCTGTGAATGTGCTCTCGACCTTTCTGTACCCGGTGAAGTCGATGCGCGGCGTGGCCGTCTCATCTCTTCAACTCGACCCGAAGGGCATCGTCGGCGATCGCCGGTGGATGGTGGTCGACGCGGAAAACCGCTTCGTCACGCAGCGTACGGTGCCCGCGCTCACGCACCTGCAACCCGAGTTGATCGACGGCGGCCTGCGCATCGACGACGGCGGGCGAACGCTCGAGGTGGCCCTGCCTTCGCTCGACGGGCCGAGGCGCGACGTCACCCTCTGGCGTGACAGTTTTGCTGCGCTCGACGCGGGTGAAGAGGCGGCCGCCTGGCTCAGCACGCGCCTGGGGTTCACTGCGCGGCTGGTGGCCTTCGCGAACGACGTGCGCCGGGAAGTCGACGTCACCTACGCCAGGGACGCCCAGACGACGTTCACTGACGCGTACCCGCTCTTGATCGTGAACGAGGCTTCGCTCGACGCGCTCAACGAAACATTGCCGTCCCCGATTCCGATGGCGCGCTTCCGGCCCAACCTCGTGGTGCGCGCGCAGACGGCGTGGGCCGAAGATGGCTGGGCGAAGTTGAACATCGACGGCGTGAAACTCGACGGGGTGAAGCCCTGCGCGCGGTGCGTGGCGATCACCACTGATCAACTCACCGGAGAACGGCCGCAGGGTTCGCTCCCGCTGACGGCCTTGACCGCGCTCCACTCCATGCCCGGCCGCGGAGCGATCTTTGGGATGAACCTGGTGCACCGCACGCTCGGCACCATCCGCTCCGGGGCCCCCGTGGCCCTCGAAATGCAATAAGGAGCGCGCATGTCCGACTGTCTCTTCTGCAGAATCGTCGCTGGGCAGATTCCCGCCAAGAAGGTGCACGACGACGCGCTGTGCATCGGCTTCCTCGACATCAACCCGCAGGCACCGCACCACGCGCTCTTCATTCCCAGGCGCCACATCGCCACCGTCAACGAGGCGACCCCCGAAGATCGCGAGCTGCTCGGGCACCTCGTCGTCACCGCGGGCAAGTACGCCCGCGAGCAGGGCTTCTCCGATACCGGCTACCGGCTGGTGATGAACACCAACTCCGCCGCGGGTCAGACCGTCTTTCACGTTCATCTGCACCTGCTCGGTGGGCGGCAGCTGACCTGGCCCCCGGGGTGAAATCAGTCGTACCCGGGCGGAGAGCCTGCGACGCTCTCGGGCCATGGGCCACCTCGAGCTGATCCCGAAGAAAGAAGTCTCCAGCTTCCGGAAGATGGCCATTGGGACCTGGCAGACCGCCTACGATCCCACCGTCTACGGAACGATGCGCATTCGCATGGACAAGTCGCTCGCGTACATCGAGCGCTTCCGTGAAGTGCACGGCGTCAGGCTCACGGTCACGCACCTGGTCGCGAAGGCCGTCGCCGAGGGCCTCAAGCGCTGCCCCGACGCGAATGCGATTCTCCGCTTCAACAAGATCTACCTGCGCAAGCAGATCACGCTCTCGGTGCTGGTGGTGCAGGCCGACCAGGGTGACGGCAAGGTCGACCTCACCGCGGCGCGCATCGAAGACGCTGATCAGAAGTCGCTCAAGACGCTCGCCGAAGAGATGCAGGCGACCATCGACAAGGTGCGCAATCGCAAGGACCAGGCCCTCGAGAAGGGCAAGGGCACCATCGCGATGATCCCCTTCATGTGGATGAACATGTTCCTGAAGCTGCTCGGCTTCCTCATGTACACGCTCAACATCGATCTCTCGTTCCTCGGCATGCCCAAGGACGCGTTCGGCGGGGTCACCATCACGAACGTCGGCAGCCTCGGTCTCGACATCGCCTACGTGCCGCTGGTGCCGTACACGAACACCCCCATCTTCATCGCGCCCGGCGCGGTGCTCGACATGCCGGTGGTGGAAGACGGCAAGGTGATCGCCGGCAAGGTGATGAGCCTCAACGCCAGCTTCGATCACCGCTTCATCGACGGCTTCCACGCGGGTGTGCTCGCGAAGACCGTCAAAGAGATGATGGAAAACCCCTTCGAGAAGTTCGACCCGGTCTGACCTGGAGCGCACGTGACTCCCCACCTCGATCCCCAAGCCCCGATGCAGCCGCAGGGAAATTGGTTTTCCCGCAACTGGAAGTGGCTGGTGCCGGTGGGCTGCATGGTGCCGATGCTCTGCTGCGGCGGGATCGGCGGGGTCGCGTACTTCACCGTCTCGACGATGATCAAGGGTAGCCCCGCGTTCACCGAGGCGGTCAGCAAGGCCAGCGAGAATGAGGAAGTGAAGGCCGCGATCGGCACGCCGATCACCGGCGGCTTCTGGGTGAGCGGCCAGATGAAGGAAACGAACGGCGAGGGCACAGCCGACTTCACCGTACCCATCGAGGGGCCCAAGGGCTCAGGCAGCATGCACGTGGTGGCGCGGCGTTCGGGCGGCGCGTGGATTTTTCGCAGCATCGTCGTCGAGACCAAAGGGAAGACCATCGACGTGGGCCGGCCTTCACCACCCGACGTGCCTGAAGAAGGCGAAGAACCCGACGAACCCGACGGAGACTGAAAGCCCGTCTCGAAGCTGATCTGAGCAGTGTCGTTCTTTCCCGCCGAATTTTCTCCATCGGAGCACTCGTGATTTCCAGCAGCGCGCAGGCAGACCTCGTCTCGTTGATTGCCGGTGAAATCGATGCCGCCACCCTCGCCGCGCGGCACGGCGTCACCGAAGAAGAGGCGCTGCGTTGGCGCTCCGTCTTCGTGGCGGGCATGAAGGCCGGAGTGGGCGGTCGCACGGCCAGCCGGCGGCTTCCCTATCGCGTGATTGGGCTTTTGAGCGCGGTGCTGGCCACCGCCGCCTTTGCCCAGCTCACCGTCTTCAGCCCCAACAGCCCGGCCCTCGCCTCCGAGGTCAACGGCAACTTCGATCTGCTGAAGGTTTGGCTCGAGAGAAAGGTGGGTCCGGTGACGGACACCAACATCACCACCACTGGCTCGGTCACCGCGGCCACGGTCGCTGCGACGACGGTCAACGCAACCACCGTCAACGCAACCACGGTCAACGCTACGGGGCGATTGATTGGCACTTCGTTCGCCCCGGCCTACGCCGACTGGAACAGCGTCAGCATCAGCGGCCCGCTGATCGGTGGGGCCGGCATCGTGAACGACAACGGCAGCTACCAGTCGCTGATGGTCGTGGGGAACACGTCGGGTGGAGGCTCCATTCGCAGGGTGAGGATCTACGATGACGCGACCGTAAGCGGTGACCTGGCCGTCAGCGGCAACGTGTGGGGGCCCGCTACCGACGTCGCCGAGGGCACGATGGCCCAGCCCTCGATCGTGTGGACCAATTGCCCCTCTGGGAAATTCGTCTGCGGGATTGGGTTGGGTCACAACGGCGGCGACGGCAACTACTGGACGGGCTCCCGCGTGCAGATGCGCTGCTGCGCGTTGTAGTTCCTGAAGTCCACCCAGCGCGCCTTCAGCTGCGTTCGGAGTGCAGCCCGACGCTGTTGCCTTCCGTATCCACCATGACCGCGATGAAACCCGGGGGCCCGATGTCGGTCTTCGGCATCATCACCTTCCCGCCGGACTTTTCCACGCGCGCGATCACCGCGTCGAGGGTTCCATTGCAGTTCAGATACACCAGGGTGCCGCCGCCGCCGGGCTGGGCGCCCTTGCGCTGCACCAGCGAGCCCGCGACCCCGTCGCCGCCGAAGATGGCGTGCGCCTCCCCGTTGACGTTCTCCGGGCGCAGGGTGGTGGCCAGCACCTGCTCGTAGAAGGCCTGGGCGCGGGGCATCTCGGCGACGAAGAGTTCGAACCAGTTGACGGAATTCTGCATGTGATGACTCCAGTGGCGCTCACCGGTTCATCCGGCGAGGCAGGCGCAGAGTCGCTCAGCGGAGTGTCAGCCTTATGTCAGTTTTGATTTGCCGACCTCCGCGACGCCGATGAGATCGAGGATCGCGTTCACGAAGGTGAGCGGGTGGGGCGGGCAGCCGGGCACGTAAAGCGCCGGCCCGACGCGCTCGAGGAACCCGCGTTCGGCCGCGGGAGCCCCATGCAGCCCGCCGGAGATCGCGCACGCACCGACCGCCACCACGAACTTCGGCTCAGGCATCGCCTCCCACGCGAGTTGCACGGCGTCCTTCATGGCGCGCGTGAGCGGCCCGGTGAGCACCAGCGCATCGGCGTGGCGCGGTGAGGCGACCCACTCGATGCCGAAGCGCTGCAGATCGAAGTTCACGTTCGCCGACGCATTGAGCTCGAGCTCGCACGCGTTGCAGCCGCCTGCCGAGACCTGCCGCAACTTCAGCGATCGGCCGAATACCTTCGAGAACGTCGCGTTCGCGCGCGCGCGGATGAGCGCAGTGTCGCCTTCCTTCACGAAGAGCTTTTCGCGCTGGTCTGAGCCCAGCTGCGGCGCGGGCGTGAACGCGATCTTCTTCGGCGGGCAGACCTCGACACACAGGTTGCAGAACACGCAGCGGCCCAGATCGATCGTCACCGGATTCAACGTGATCGCCTGGGTGGGGCATTGGTCTTTGCACGCCGAGCAGCCGGCCTCGCACGGCGTGGGGGCGATGACCGGCAGCCCCCGATGACCGGTGGGGGTGGCGGCGCGCAGATCACGAATGAACTGCGTCCCCTGCGACATCCTCACGCGCAGCGACTTGAACGAGGTCACAGGTCGCTCCCGCAGTACGAGAGGTCGAAGCTCTTGTTGCAGATGGGGAAGTCGGAGATCTCGTTCTTCCTCACCGCGATCGCCACGGCCATCCAATTTCGCAAGGAGGGATCCTGCACCTTGTAGTGCAACAGCTCGCCTGTGTTGCCGGTCTCCAGGCAGTGCACGACTTCCCCGCGCCAGCCTTCGATCACGCTCACGGCGAGGTGACCCGGAGCGAGGGCGGCCACCTTCTTGGGCGGCGCTCCGAACTCCGGTCCCTTCGCGATCACGTTCGCGAGCCACGCCAGCGACTCGTTGAGCTCGAGAATGCGAAGTTGTGCGCGCGCCTGGCAATCGCCTTGCGTGAGCGTCACTGACGCAATTGGAGCGCTCTTCCACACGCCCCCGACTCGCGCGTCCAGCTGCACGCCGGATGCACGGGCCGCCATGCCCACCACGCCGAGCTCGATCGCCTGGGTCCGGGTGAGCACGCCCACGCCTTCGAGCCGGTGTTTGACGGTGCGGGAAGTCGTGAACAACTCATTGATGCTCTCGAGATCGGTCCGCAGCAGGTCGAGGTTCTTCGACACCAACTCGAGCACGTCGTTCGGAATCGAAACGGCGACGCCTCCGGGCCGCACCGCGCCGCGACCAAACCGGCTTCCACACAACCGCATCGAGGTGTTGATCGCCGTGGTGCGCAGCCGGCCCCAGGTGGAAGCGCCCTGCAGGAAGCCCACGTCGGCCGCGAGGCCAGAGAGCCCCGAGAGGTGCATCGCCACCCGCTCGAGCTCGAGCATGAACGCACGCGCGAGGTCCGTCTCTTCGTCGACGGTGACTCCGGCGAGTTGCTCGAGTGCTGCGCCATACGCCCACGCGTGCGCGATGCTGCTGTCGCCCGCGATGGTCTCGATCAGCGGCGTGAGCGCGCGGGGGTCGCCCCTCAACAGGCGCGGCTCGACCCCGCGGTGCTGATACCCGAGCTGAATTTCGAGGTGATGTACCTGCTCACCCATGCACATGAAGCGAAAGGAGCCCGGCTCGATCACTCCGGCGTGAATGGGCCCGACCGCGACCTCGTGCACTTCCTTCCCGTCGATCCGGTAGTACGGATACGCGTTCATCGCCGACTGTTCCTGGCCCTCGAAACGAATCGGCTTGAGCCAGGGGTGACCGGTGAACGGAAGCCCGGTCTGCTCGTGCAGCTCGCGTTCGAAGCAGTGGAGCGCGGCGAAGGTCGAGGTCAGCTGGTGGTACCCGATGCCAGCGGGGGTGATCGCGCGGGTCACCTCCAACCCGGCGGGGCCTTGCAGCACGGCGGTGAGGATCACCTCGTGACCCTGCTTGCGGCCGAACAAGGTGACCAAACGGGTGCCCGCGCTGAGCTTGCCCTCGAGCTGCGAGCGCCATGTCGCCGCGTCGAGCATGGGTACTTTCGCGACCTCGAGCAGCAGCGTCATCGGCCCTCCAGCGAATGCGCGACGTCCTGCAGCAGCTCGTTGACCGCGGGGGGCACGAACACGCCCAGCGCGACCAACGCGATCAGGAACACCAGCTTCGCGCCCACCGAGCTCAGGGTCTGGCGCGGCCAGGTGACCTCCTGTTTTGCCTCGCCCCAGATCATCGGGAAGATCGTCCGCCCGGTGGCAACGAAGGTCACGGTGATGAGCACGCAGAACGCCGCGAACACCAGGAACTGCCCCGAGCCGACGAGCGCGCTCAAGATCAGCAGCTCACCGAAGAAGCTGCCGAACGGGGGGAAGCCCAGCAGCGCGAAGGTGCCCACCATCAGGAACGCACCGCTGTACGGGAGATCTTCGATCAGGCCCTGGATCTTCCGGGTGTCCTTGGTGCGGTAGTGCGCTTTGATCTTCCCCGCGGTGAGGAAGAGGATCGCTTTGATGAACGCGTTGCTGATCACGTAAAGCAGTACGCCGTACGCCGCTCCTTTTCCGATGCCCACGCCGATCGCGATCACGCCCGCGTGGTTGATCGAGGCGTAGGCGAGCAGCCGCTTCATGTTCTTCGTCGCGATGATGCTGGCCGTCGAGACCACCATCGACACCACGCCCATCAGGAGCAGTTCGGTGGTCACCAGGGTCGCGTTGTCGCCGCGCCAG
>JAYVNA010000730.1:0-3183 GCA_043758715.1 Archangium sp. | reverse complement strand
CATCTACGTGAGCAACTTCGGTGACGGCCGCATCGCGGTCATCGACGTGCCTGATCTCAATCGGCCGCAAGGCGCCCGTCTCGTCGCGCACCTGGGAGCGCAGCAGGTCTGCTTGACCCGCGGCAAGACGTCTCCTGGCTGCCTGGCCAGCAAGGAAGTGACGCAGTGAAGACCCGCATTCTGATTCTCTCGGCGCTGATCGCCGCGGCCTGTACCCCGAACGCCACCGCCACCCGCGCCAACCTCATCGGCACGCTCGACCTCGTGTTAGTCGATGAGGTCGCAGGCGACGTGCTCGCAGCTCGGGATGTCTCGACCGACGGCACGACGACGGTGACGACTGCGATTCCGTCGCGCTACGTCTTCATCACCTCGGCTGACACCAACGAGCTGCGCGTCTACGAAACCTTTCGCACCGGTCTGACCGGCCGCGACTTCGTTCGCGCGCCCAACCCGCTCGAGACCCTCTCGATCCCCGTGCTCGAGCGACCCAGCATGCTGGCGGCCGACGAAGGCCGGAATTCCCAGGGGGCTCGCGTCACCGGCAGCTACGTTTACGCAGCGCGGCCAGGCGGTGCAGAGGTCAGCGTGATCAGCATCGCCCACCACCGGCAGTTGGGCGGCCGGCCGATGGTCGCTCCGGGCCCCGTGACGGCCATTGCCGCGCACATGGACGTCGATACCACGGCCTCGGTGCTGCAGACGCCGATGCCCGCGACGACCCGCCTCTACACCGCGGTCTGGGATGGCTCGACGGCCTCGATCTTCTCGGCCGAGATCCCCACGGGGCTCTCGGATCTCCAGAGCCTCAAGTTTCAGCGCGTGCTCGACGTGGGGCCCACGCCGATTGCTTCGGTGCTGGTCGTGGGCGCGTCGCCCGGCCGCACCTTCGATGGCCTGCCGTTCTGCGACGCCACCGCCTGTCTGGCGGTCGCGACGCGTTCCAACACCACCACGCCCGGGCGCGCCTTCATGCTCGAGCCCCAGACAGGGCGGCTCGCCTACCTGAGCTTCCCAGGCCCAGTGAAGCAGTTGGTGAACTCGGGCGCGGTCGCGCGCATCTACGGGGTGCTCGATGAGCAGACCTGTGGCGCTCCTCCCTGCGGCGGAGTGGTGGCGGTTGACGTGACCGCCGCTCTGACGTCGACCACCGGGACCCTCGCGGCTTCTTTCCCGGCCGCGAAAGACGCGTTGGGGTTGCCCTGGCGTCCCCTTCGTTCCTCGGACGGGGTCATCAACGGCCTGTCGGTCGCGAGCGGCGCCAGCATTCAGCAGAGCTACGAAGTCCTGGGCGACGGAGGCGTCGGCAAGCTCAACGTGGGAGGTTTCCTGCAGCAATACAACGAACTCGGCGCCATCGCGTCGTCCACCGGAGTGATCACCTTCTTCAGCGGGCTCGGCGGCTCGATCATCGACTACGACGCGCTTCGCTCCACCATCCCCGGGGCGAGCGTTCGTTTGCCCGGTACGCTCGCCGATGGCGGGGTCGACTTCGTCCTCGAAGACGGCGGCACCAACGGCTCGAACACTACATTTTCGAGCGACATCCCTGCGTACGAACTGTCACAGACGTTCCGCAGCGGCAGCGTGAAAACCTCCGAGGTGTCGACCTGGTCGTGGGACATCTCAGACGGGTACCTGCAGAACCAGTCGATCGCCTTTGTGTACCAGGGGCAGATCCCCGGGTTGGTGAATCTCCCCACCACGGCGGCCGACGGAGTACGCCTTCTGACGGGCGGCTTTGAAGTGCGCACGCAAGTCGGCGATGTGGTGCGGTTCCTCAACGCTGACACGCTCGAGTGTGGCCGCGGTTCGGTGGCTACCGTGGGCGCTGGTTTCATCGAGGTCGCCGCCGTCCCTGCGGGTTGCGAGGGAAAGGTGGCGTTCACCGTTCGCGCGACTGACCCCAAACCGATCGTCGTCGCAGGCGACATCGAAGGGTATATGGGGCGGTGGGCCCTGGGTGAGACGATGACCTACAGCCGCCCCTATGTGCTGTTGACCGCCGACGTGACGGCGTCCCGCACGGCGCTGACGGTGAAGATCCCCGCGACCTTGCCGGCGGAGCAGCTCTTCGAGGGCGCCTTCACGACCTTGCAGGTCCTCGGGCACCTGATTCCCTACGAGCTTTCCCTCGATACGGTGGATCTGAGGGGCTGCTACACCCAATTGACCGGGCAGGTCGTCATGGGAAACCTGGTGATGGAGCCGGTCCCCACAGCGATCAGCAACAGCGCCGCGGTCGACTTCCGCTGGACCCTGTTCGGGGTCGTCCCCTCGGGAAACAGCCTCGTCGAGGTGCCCCTGCAGACGGCGACCTGGGGGCCGAACGGGTCCAGGCAGGGGTCGATTTGCAGGCGGTAGTTTGGTGGAGTCCGAAATGGCTGGTATCGTTGAGCCTCCCCAAGCCCTGAAGGGTAGAACGCAAGCCCAATGATGGATCCGAGCAGCCGACCCGCGCGCAAAGTGCAGATCGCCGATCATATCTGGGGCGCCTTCGAAGAGATGGCGTCACAGATGGGGAGCGATCGGGACGCGCTCATCAATCAGGCGATGTTCATGTTCGCCCGTCTCAATGGCTTCCTCGACTCCGCAGGTGGAGCGAGTGTCGCCGGTGGTACTCCCGTCAAGGCAGCAGCAGCTGCGCCCGCGGCTCGTCCAGCGCCCGCGCCGCGTGCCGCCCCCGGTGGTGCGCCTCCCATGCTCAAGCCGGTGCAGCAGCCGCCTCCGCCCCAGCAGCAAGGTGGCGCGATGGACGACGACCCGGTGCGCCGCGAGGTGCAGGAGCGCGTGCTCGAGACGGCCGCCGAACTCGAGCGCCTGATCAAGTCGAAGAACCAGAACAACAACCCGAGCCCTGATCAGTCGATCGATCAGAGCGACGACGGTGGCGACGGTGAAGTGGACGTCGACATGGGCGGCGAGGCCGGTGGCGCGCCCGCGCTCTACATGATGCTCGAGGGCGGTGAGCTCGATCGCATCGCCAAGGAACGCTTCGTCATCGGCCGCGGCAAGCACTGCGACTTCGTCATCAACTCCGGCAAGGTCTCGCGCGAGCACGCGGTCATCGTTCGCGACGCGGGTGAGTTCTTCCTCGAAGATCTCGGCTCGTCGAACGGCACCTGGTTCAACAAACAGCGCATCAAGCGCCGCAAGATCGAAGACGGTGACGAGTACTTCATC
>JAYVNA010000729.1:0-3183 GCA_043758715.1 Archangium sp. | reverse complement strand
ACGCGGGCGGGCTGATGTTCGACGGCGGCATCAGCTTGAGCGACGCGGGCATCACCGTTCCCGCGCAGAACCTGGCTTTCGTGTTCTTCGGGCAGCGCGGGGGTGAGAGCGCCGATTCGCCTCCGGTGGGCACCCCCGGCGCCACCGCCACCCTCACCCAGGTCGGCGGCCCTCACTTCGCGCTCGACGATCAGGGCAGCGGCACCTACGCCCTCTCGCCCGACGCGGGCTTCGTCTACCAACCGGGCGCGACCTACCAGTTCGAGTTCAAGCTCGCGGCTCAAACTTTCCTGGCCGAAGTCGAGAACGTGCCCAGCAAGGAAAACATCGCCGAGTTCCACCCGGCCAGGGGCTACGTCGAGCTCGAGGTGGGCAGCGGCTTCACCTTCCTGCGACCCGACCCGCCGCAGGGGCAGAACCGCAACTTAGGCTTCGTGAATGTCTTCGCGGTGAGCGCGCAGGGCACCACCGGGAAGCCGACGTACACGAACGTTCCCACCGAGGCGCTCGGCTTCATCAAGCTGCTGCTCGCCCCCACCGATTGGACCCTGACCAAGGTCGAGATTCCGGCCAGCGCCTTTCCCGATCGCGACGCGAACTACGTGGTGATGCTACAGAGCGCGAAGCTGGGCGGCCCCAAGTCAGACAACCTCTTCAGCGGCTCGCCGATTCTCGCGGGCACCGCCGACGTGGCGATCATCAAGACCAAGAAGTGAAGGCGGAAACGTTGACTACTCGCGCACCAACTCGAGCTCGAGCTTGCCGGCGAGCTTGTGCGAGAGCAGCAACCCGGTGACCCGTTCCGCTTCCTGCTGCGTGAGCAGGTTGCGAAAGCCTTCGCCGTCCTGCACCTCGGCTTCCAAGACCGCTCCGCGGGTGATCCACCGCAGCCAGCTGCCGTCGGGCAAGGTGAGCGGCAACATGCCCTTCACCGGCCACACGTCTCGGCGCTCCTCGAGGGTCCTCGCCAATACTTCGGCGGTGGGGCGCAGCTCACGCACCCCTTCGTCGGGGTAGAGCATCGGCGGCGCAGCCAGGGCGTCATCGGTGGAGTCATCGAACAGAAACCCATAGCGGCTGGGAATGCGCCCGGTGAGCGCGAAGATCGCGATCACGCTCTCGTCGGGCCCCAGCCGGTGCGCGTGCAGAATGCGCCGCTCGCCGGGCAGCACCCGGATCATCAGCTTGAACACCGGCCTGACCGCGGCCGACTGCCGGGCGATGCGCGAGTGCAGCGCTTCTTTGACCTTGGCCAGCTCTTCGAGAAACGCCTGCTCCGCGGCGCGGGCGCGCTCTTCCAGCTGCTGCTGAGCTGCGGCCAGCTTGCCCTTGGCCTCCGCCAGAAAAACTTCGAGCGCACCCGCCTTCGAGAGCCCCTCCTCCGTGCTGCCGGGACTGCCGGCCGCTTTCACGGCACCCAGCAGCAATGTCCCTTGCTCTGTCAGGCGCGCGCGCTCCTCGGCCCACCGGCGGCGCGCCAGGCCATGGGCTTCCTGCAGCTCGGCCCAGGCCTCGTAGGCGACCTCGAGCGTTTCCATCGAACGCGCGCGCGCCAACGCCTGGGCCCCCAGCAGGTGTGCATCGGGGCCCAGCTCGGCAGGTTCGATTAAACTCCCCGCGGCGGGCGTGTCAGTCGGCGTGTCGCGGGGGAGCGGCAGCTTCTTCATCAGACCGAGCGCGGAAGCGCCGTCTCAGGCGCCGTCGGCTTCGGCACAGGCGCCCCGTTGGTGCCTTTGCCCAGGCGCTCGCGCAGATCTTCACGCAGCTCGCGGCCGGGCTTGGGCGCCAACATCATTCCCAGGCCCACGCCCAGCAACACCCCGGCGCCGAACAGCGCCAGCGAGGGCAACATTCGATCGCCCCGGGTCTCGAGACCGACCATGTCGAGGAGGTCGTCCTTGTCGATGTCCGGGATGTTCTTTCGCAGTGAACGCCACATGGTTTGAGCTCCGTTGCTTTTGGACTGCGTTATTGCTTCTTGCCGTTGGCCATCACGCCATCGACGGCGGCCTCGGCGATGTCGAGCAGACGATCGCGCACCTGAGGAATGGCGGCGAGCTTCATTCCGAGCCGCACCAGCCGGGCGGTGGTGGGCGTGAACAGCCCTCCGCCCACGATGTAGCCGACCCCCAGCGCGGCCCCGAGCATGGCGTACGGCGCCTTCTCGACCTGGGGCGTCAGACCCACGGCGTCGGCCATGCCGTTGAGCGCCGAGTTCGCGTCTTTCGCCAACTCGCGGGCGGACTCGGCCATCTGCGGCATCGGAGACTCTTCGGGAAGATTCGTTTCGTCGATCATCGGCGGCTCGCCCATCTGCCTACGAGGAAACCAAAGGCGGCGGCACCGAGGAGCACGCTGCCCGGGTTCTTTCGAATGAAGTCCTTCACGCGCTCGTTGACCTCCATCAACTGGGCTTGCGCCTGCTCGAACTGGGGGCCCAGGCGATCCTGCAGATCGCGCATCGGGTCAGCGCTTGCGCCGTCCTCCGGGGGCGGGGGCCTCGGCGTTCCTGGCTGGGACTGCGTGGCTTCCGTCATTCGTGCCTTCCTTTCATCACTTCCGGGAGAAGAGTTTTGAAAGCGCGTAACCGATCAAGAACGCGCCTCCGATGGTCGCAACAGGGTGTCGCTTCACCACTTCAGCCCAGCGGGTCACCGGCCTGAGGGTGCGTTGAATCACTTCGAGGTTCTTCACGACGCGCTCACGGGCGCTCTTGATCTGCGCGCGCGCTTCGTCGGCCGTCTTCGGAACGGGGACGATCGCGCGCGGTGGGGCTTTGGCGAGCTCTCTCATCGGCGGTCCCGCCGCTGCGGCAACATCATCGCGGAGGAGCTTTCGAGCTCGAGTTGAGTGGCGGGCATCATCTTGTGGTGGGAGAGCTGGCGGCCAGCAATAGCAATGCCAATTCCGGCCACCAGGAGGTTGAACACCCCGACCACGACGAACGCGAGCGCATCACTCATGAACGCGCGCAGTGACAGCGCCAGCGCGATGCACAGGAAGCAGTAGCCCACGAGAATCAGCGGCGCGAAGATCGCGATCACGCCGACCCGAATGCCCACGAAGCGCGCATCTTGTTTCAGTTCGAGCTGCGCGAGGCGCACGTGTTGCGTCACCAGCTCGCTGAACGCGTCGACCAGGTCACGAACCTCATTCGCTAAGACCATGGCGCGGACCTTACAC
>JAYVNA010000728.1:0-3185 GCA_043758715.1 Archangium sp. | reverse complement strand
TGATCCAGAAGTGGAGCCTCGCTGTCGCAGGAGTGTGGGCTCCAGGCTACGCCGTCACTGGAACTCGTCACGCGCCGCACCCAATGAGTTCAGGCACTTGAAGAGCGGCGCGGATCTTGGAATGAGGAGGCGCATGTACCCCGAGAACCGCAACACCCGCCGCGTCAATTGCCAGGCCCGCTTCCTGGGAGCGACCTCGACCGTGTTGCGCGGAGACATCGTCGACGTCTCTGCGACGGGCATGTGCCTGGCCGCCGACACGGCGCTGGAGCGGGGCCGCGAGCTGCACCTGGACTTTGATCTTCCGACCGGCCGCGTGGAAGCGGTGGGCGAAGTGCGCTGGGTGGTCGAGAAGAACGGCCGCTTTGAGCTCGGCATTCGGTTCGTGCGCATCTCGTCTGAGTCACTGGCGGTCATCGCCCACGCGACCGCGCCGAAGCCGCCGGCCGGGGGCGGGTTCTGGTTCAGCCAGTTCGCTTTGCGCCGCTGACGGGCTCGCCTGACGACGAACCGACCTTCAAGATCACCATCGCTGACGCAATCGGCGCGTTCTCATCTTCCTGCCACGCCACGCACTGCAACGTCGTCACCCGGCGCCCAGTCTTCACCACCCGGGCAGCGGCGTAGGTGTCGCGCGTCTTCCCGCTGCGCAGATAGTCAATCGTGAGCGTGATGGTCTTGGGCAACCGCGGGCTGTCGGCGGTGGCGATCTGTTCGAGGTGCGCGATCGACTCGAGCAAGCCGCCCAGGGTGCCGCCGTGCAGCGCAGGCACGGTGGGGTTGCCCACCAGGTGATCAGCGAAGGGCATCACGAACACCCGCCGGCCCTCGCGCGGCTCGACGCGCACGCCGAGAAACCGCAGGTACGGAATCACCTCGACCAGCGGCGAGAAATCACCCGACTGCCGGGCAGCGTTGAGGGCGGCTTCGACGCTCATGCCTTGAGCCCCTTGCGCACGTCTTCTTCGGTGATCACGCGGCCCTGGGTGGCGAGCGCAAAGGTCGCCGACGCTGACGCAAAGGGGTGATTGGCATCATCGACGTACGCGACGGCGCGCACGAACGCGACCGAAGCGCCGTGGTGGTAGCACTCAGCGCGAGCGAACACGTCCTGGTGCGCGGGGGCGCGCCCGAGAAAGTCGACTCGCAGGTCGAGGGTGGCGATGGTGCTGGGCTGCTTGAGCCGGAAGAACACCGAAGCGCCCGCGCAGGCATCCAGCAGCGTGGTGATGGCGCCGCCGTGCATCACCTGCGTTTCCGGGTTGCCGACGAGTTGCGGGTTCCACGGCATTTTCATGGTCACCACGGCGGGCGTGAACGAGGCGCCCACCACGGTGATGCCGAGCGCGGCGTTGTGCGGCACGAAGTCGCGCAGCGCCGCGTTCATCATTTCGAGATCGATGGGTTCGTCGGCCATCTCGAGAGCTCCTCACGCGTCGTAGCGGGACCGCGGCATGCGTTCTTCGATGGCCTTCGCCAGAGCCTCGAAGTCGGCGCGCTTCGCGAACAGGTGCGCGGGCACGAGCACGCGCTGCTCTTCGCGCAGCCACAAGGCGAGGGTGTCGCGCTTCTCTCCGAGCCGGCGAACTTCCTTCACGTCAGACCAGGGGACTTCGATGAGCCCGGAGCGTGGCCGCGAGACCAGCACCGACAACGGCGTCACCCGCACGCCCCATTCCTTGCGGGGGCGAAAACGGAAGAAGCCCACACCCATCGCCGCGCACAGGCCGAACGAGAGCCCCGCCCGGAGAATTTCCCGAGGCGACTGGCTCTGGGCGAAGCCGAGGCCGGCCCAGATCGTCAGCGCGAGCGCGACCAGACACGACGCGAGCAGGAACAGCCTCAGGCGCAGCGGGTGGTAGGGGAAGAAGTCACCGGGCATCGAGGGTGGTCCTACTGCAGCGTACGGCGAGTCACTTCGATATTGAGCCCGGCAAGGTCGCGAGCGACGGGACGACCTTCGTGGAGACAGCACCTCGATGAACGTGGAGGGCTGGTTGCGATGCTTCTCTGACGCATTGATCGGGCCTCTCACTTCGAGTTCGGTGACTCGGTGACCTGGCTTCGTGATGGTGATTCTCGCTCGCGGGCGGGTCGGTCTCCCTCGCGAGTCATGGACCATTACCGCGCGGTAATGGTCCATCTCACAGTCACTTCGGCGCGAGGCGGGAGACGGCGCCCTGGAGCCGCAGCAGCTTCTCTTCGAGGGAGGCCATGTTCGCCTTGCCTTCGGTGACCACCTCGGGCGGCGCGCGGGCCACGAACGAAGGGTTCTCGAAGCGCTTCTTGAGCCCCTGGAGATCCTTGTCGGCGCGGGCGATCTCGCGCTCGAGGCGCTCCTTTTCCTTCACGGGATCAATGAGCCCTTCGAGGTGCACCACCACCTCGAGATCTCCGGTGGCGTTGGCGCCCGAGAGCGGCGGCGCGGTGTAGCCCGTGCGATCGACGATGCGCAGGGTCTGAATCACCGCGAGCCGCGCGAGCACGTCGTGCACGCCCGAGAGCGTCGAACGAACCGCGGGGTCGGCCGACACGATGTCCACCGTGACGGGATCGCGCGGCTTGAGCCCCGCTTCCTGCCTGACGTTGCGAGTGAGCGTGGCCGCGGCGAGCACGAGGCCCATATGGCGCTCGACCTGCTCGTCGATGAGCGTCGCGTCGACGGTGGGCCAGGGCGCCACCGCGCAGAACTCGACCCCCTTCCACCGCGTGTCGCGCCCGGGCAGCCGCTGCCAGATCTCCTCGGTGAGGAACGGCGTGAGCGGGTGCGCCAACCGCAGCGCCGCGTCGAGCACGTGCACGAAGGTGGTGTACGTGGTGTCGCGCGCGAGGTCGCCCTGCTCCCCTTCGAGGGCGCCCTTGATGAGCTCGATGTACGTGCCGCAGAACTCGTCCCAGAAGAAGCTGTAGAGCCCGTTGGCGACCGAGTCGAAGCGGTACTCGTCGGTGCCGGTGCTCACCTCGGCGGTCACCCGCTGCAGCCGGCTGACGATGTAGCGATCAGCCAACGACATCGAGGTGCGCACCTCGTCGAACGGTCTGAGCACCGCGCCGCGGGCGCTCATCGAGCCGAAGCGGAACGCGTTCCAGATCTTGTTCATCAGGTTGCGGTAGCCGGCCGCGCGCGGCACCGAGAGCTTCACGTCGCGCGAGTGCGAGGACAACGCCGCCAGGGTGAAGCGCAA
>JAYVNA010000727.1:0-9886 GCA_043758715.1 Archangium sp. | reverse complement strand
CGTCGAGCGGGGGCTCCTCATCGTGCCGGCGGCGCTCAAGGTGCAGTGGCAGCGGGAATGGTCCCTGGTCTCCGACGTGCCCGTCACCATCGTCGACGGACCTGCCGACGAGCGTGCGCAGCTCTACCGCTCGACGAAGAGGGGCTTCCTCATCGCGAACTACGAGCAGGTGCTCAAAGACCTCGTGCACATGCACCACTTCGCCCCCGGCGTGGTGGTGCTCGACGAGGCCCAGCGCATCAAGAATTGGGCCGCAAAGACGTCGGCCTCTGTGAAGCAGCTCCGGGCGCCGTGGCGCCTCGTGCTCACCGGCACGCCCATGGAGAACCGCCTGGGCGAGCTGGCGTCGCTGATGGAGTGGGTGGACGACCTCGCGCTCGAGCCCAAGTGGCGACTCGCTGAGTGGCACGCCGTGCGCGCCGACGGGACCCGCGAAGTGGTGGGCGCGCGCAACCTCGACACCTTGAGGAAGCGCATCGAGAAGGGCAGCCTCCGGCGCCTGCGCAAGGAGGTCATCGCGCAGCTCCCCAGTCGCACGGACTCCACCGTCCCGGTGCCGATGACGGCCGAGCAGACCGAGGCGCACTCCGAGTTCGAGCAGCCCATCGCGATGCTGATCCGCAAGGCGCGGACCCGCCCGCTCACCCAGCCCGAGTTCCTGAAGCTGATGTCGATGCTCACGCAGCAGCGCATCATCTGCAACGGTCTGGCCCAGCGGAACTTCGAAGAGATCTGGCCCGGCCTCGAGGGAACGAAGCCGACCCAGAGCACGCTCGCCGGGCTCTTCATGCCGAAGCTGCAGGAACTGCGCGAGCTCATCGAGAGCCTCGTGGTGGTGCAGGGCCGCAAGGTCGTGGTCTTCAGTCAGTGGAAGCGGATGCTGCGCCTCGCCGAGTGGGCCCTCTCGGACATCCTCGGCACCGCGGGCCTGCGCGCGGTCTATTTCACGGGCGACGAGAGTCAGGCCCGGCGCACGCGCAACATCGTCGACTTCCACGACGACGACGCGACCAGGGTCTTCCTCTCCACCGACGCGGGCGGGGTCGGCCTCAACCTCCAGCGCGCCGCGAACGCCTGCGTCCACCTCGACCTGCCGTGGAACCCTGCGGTGTACGAGCAGCGCTCGGCGCGCATCCACCGGCTCGGGCAGAAGGCGCCGGTCGACGTCTATGCGCTCGTCACCTCCACCGGCATCGAGGCGCGCATCGCCTCGATCGTGAAGAACAAGCAGGCCCTCTTCAGCGGGCTCTTCGACGGGAAGTCCGACGAGGTGCAGTTCGAGGGCGGCGGCGCCTTCCTCAAGGGGCTCGAGGTTCTGCTCGAGCCCGTCGTCGTGCCAAAGCTGCCCGAGGTGCTGGGCCCAGAGGAGGACGACGGAGCCGTGGAGCGCGACGCGCTCACCAGCGACGCCGCGCCCCCGGTTCCGGAGCTGCCGGCGAGCATTCCACCTCGAGTTGCCCCTGCGGTCGAGCCGAGCGGCAGCTCACCTTTCGCGGGCGTCAAGCTCGAGCGCAAGCCCGACGGGCGGCTCGTCATCGAGGCGGAGCCCGGTGCCGCGGACCAACTCGCGGCGCTCTTCGAAGGCTTCGCGGGCTTGCTGCGTCAGGCGGGCGCCACCACGCAGGCGGAGCGGTGAAGACGAAGGCGTCGATCACCCTTCTTCATCGCCATCTCGTCTCTCATCCTGTGCGTACCGAAAACCCCGAACGCGACGTGACGATCAGCCGAGTAGCGCGAATGACGGACATCGGTGTCACCACGACGAGGGTCGTCGCCGAGCGAGGCGGGGCGATGTCGTCGATGCCCCCGGCGATCTGACGCCGTCGAGGAACGCGAACGCCTCTGCATCGCCGAGCGGACACAAGTCGAGCGCCCGGGCGGACCCCACGCTGCGACGAGCCCCGACTACGCCGCGCGGCGAAAGTAGCGGTGATGGAGTCCGCCCAGCACCTGTCTGGACTGGACGGCGCCAGTGGATGGAGGCTCGACGGCGCGCTCGTCTGGTGCGTCCTTCACCAGAGACAGGTGCGTCCGACTGCCGTTGTAATAGGCGACGAATTCTCTCAGCAGCGCGCGGGCGTGCTGCTCGCTGAAGACGATGACGTGGTCGAAGAGCTCGCGGCGAAGCGTGCCGATGACGCGTTCGCAATAGGGGTTCTGCCAGGGCGAAGCCGGCGCGGAGGGCACATCGTTGATGCCCATGGCCTTCAGCGTCGTACTGACATTGTTCCCGTAGACGCCGTCGCGGTCGCGATGAAGGAAGCGCGGCGCGGTGTCGAACGGGAACGCTTCGCGGAGTTGCTGGCTCGTCCACTCCGCCGTCGGGTTGCTGGTGACGGCGACATGGCGAATGCGACGGCGGCCGTGCTCGATGATGACGAAGCCGTAGAGCAGTCCGAAGCTCACGGTGGGGATGACGAAGAAGTCCATGGCTGCGGCCTGGAAGAGGTGGTTCCGCAGGAAAGTGCGCCATGCCTGCGATGGTGGCTTGCCCGAAGCCGGTCGCGGCGGGAGCCACTTGGCGACGGTGGACTGCGCCACCCTGAAGCCCAGCTTGAGCAGCTCGCCGTGAATCCGCGGCGCGCCCCATCGCGGGTTGTCCGTTGCGAGGCGGCGCACGAGGGCCCGGACCTCATCGGGGGCACGCGGACGACCTCCTCGCGAAGAGCGCCAGCGCCAGAAGAGCCGGAAGCCCGCCCGGTGCCAGGCGACCACGGTGTCTGGCTTCACGATGACCAGGAACTCCTTCCAGCGCGGCCACAGCTGGGCGAGGGCGACCCAGAGAAGCCTGTCGAGAGGGCGAAGTTTTGGGCGTGGTGCACGCCGCTGCAGAACGGAGAGTTGGTGGCGGAGAGCGAGGTTCTCGAGCACCAGCGCCGGGCGACTCAACAGCAGCGACGCCACCGCGCCCATCAGCGCGACGAACCGTGCCCACACCGAGGATGGAGATTTCGCGCGAGTAAGTGACACCCAGAGAGCTTGCCTCAGGAACACGCGGGATCAGGCCGGAGGGGCCGACGTCAGAACCTCGAGCGGCGGCCGACGACGAACCCTTCCGATGCCCCGCTGCGGCGCCCAGGCGCGCGCGCAGGAGGGCTGAATTGTGCCGGGCCTTCGTGGTAAGTAAATCCGAAGCCAGTGCTCGATTTCTAACGAAATTCGAAGATTCGTAACGATTCTGAAAATCCCCATGCCAACGACGAGGGCGAACACGCTCCGCGAATCCGGTCGCCTTGTTGAAGGGCTGACGGTCCTCGTCGAGCGGCTGCCGACCTGCACGGTCTGCAGGGCCACCGGTCTCACCACTCCCGGTCTTGTCACCGGAAAGACGAAGGACGGAAAGGCAGCGGTCCTCTGCGAGCGGCACTTTCGCGAGGCGGGCGCTCGGCTCGGATCGGAGCGGGGCCAGGTTCTCATCGAGTCGGGGCCGGCCGCGGCGATTGAAGTTCCCCGCGATTCGACGCCGGCCGGTTACGCACGGGCGATCCTCGAGTACCGGCTCGGTGTACTTCCTCCGAATCGGCTGACGTTCATTGCGACCAAGGGCGCACGCCGAGAGCGGGCTGACGATGGCCGGGTCACGGTGGTTCTTCCTTCGAGCTACGCACCTGGCCCAGGTCTCATCGAGCACCTCGAGTTTGCGCTGAAGTACGACAAGGTGAACCTCGAGGTGCTGGCGGCTCTGTTTCGCCGCGCCGACCAGGTGCCCTTCGAGCAGCAGCTCGCGGCCTTCATCCGGAGCCGTCCAACCGGCCAGTACGCGCGCCGCCTGTGGTTTCTCTACGAGCTGCTCACGGGTCGTCGGCTCGAGCTCGAAGATGTGACCACCGGCAACTACGTGCAGCTGCTCGATGAGGCCGAGTACTTCACCGGTGCTCCCCAGCGGAGTCGGCGCCACCGCGTCATCGACAACCTGCTCGGAGACGCGAGGTTCTGCCCGGCGGTTCGGCGCACTCCGGAGCTCGAGCGCTTCGTGAAGAGCGGTCTGCGCGACGAGGTCCTTCGAATCATCAAGGACTTTGACGAAGATGCGCTTCGACGTGCGGTGAGCTACCTGTTCACGAAGGAGACACGGTCCTCCTTCGACATCGAGGGAGAGAAGCCTGGGCCCGCGCGAACTGAGCGGTTCGTGGCGCTGCTGCGTGGAGCGGCGGAGCTTCAACGAATCACCTCTGCCGACCTGATCAGGCTTCAAAACGCCACCGTCGACGACCGATTCGCGGACCGTGGGTGGCGCAAGGACCAGGTGTACGTGGGGGAGCAGTTCGACCTCGCGCGCCAGAGGATCCACTACATCGCGCCGCAGCCAGCCGATGTCGGGTCGCTCATGGAGGGCCTCCTCACCTGTGCACGCCGCCTCGAGGGCTCGACGGTCGACGCCGTGGTCCAGGCTGCAGTTGTCTCATTTGGCTTCGTCTTCATTCACCCGTTCTCCGACGGGAACGGCCGACTCCACCGACTGCTCATCCACCACATTCTGGCTCGGCGCGGATTCACCCCGAAGGGGCTCATCTTCCCGGTGTCGGCGGTGATGCTCGAACGCAGGGCGGAGTACGATGCGTGCCTCGAGGCGTTCTCAGTTCCCCTGATGCGCCTGGTGGACTTCGACGAAGACGAGGCGGGTGTGGTCGTCGTCAGGAACGAGACGGCCGGGCTCTACCGGTACTTCGACGCCACCCCAATGGCCGAGGCGCTCGCGCGCTGGGTCGAGCAGACGGTGAAAGTCGAGTTCCGCGCCGAACTCGATTTCGTGGTCCGGTTTCGTGAGACACGGCGAGCGGTCGAAGCAGTGACGGAGTTGCCCGATCGGCTCATGAACCTCTTCATCAAGGTCTGCCTGAACAACGGTGGCCGGCTCTCAGCGTCGAAGCGCAAGCACTTCTCGATGCTTTCTGATGGCGAGATCAATGCGATGGAGAAGGCGGTGAAGAAGCACATGAAGACCTCCATTCGCGCCGCTGCGGAGTAACGGTTTTCAAAGGTGAGGGACGATTTCTAACGAATTCTGGCGTTTCGTAACGAAATAGGCAGGCCGCGGCTCGTTGTCGTTGTCCCTTACCGAAAACCCGGAACGCGACACGGCGATCAGATAGCGCGGGCAGCCGCAGCTTCTGCCTCATCATCGCAACGCCGACCTCGAACATCTCGAAGGCCAGGCGAGCTGTGCAGCTGGGTCGACGGGCTCCCGACTCATCAAGCCAGCGTAGCGAACTCCTCCAGCGCGGATCTCCGAATGCGGACGCCGTTGAGCACGTGCACGGCCTTGAGCGAGCCGTCTTTCACCAGCCGGTAGACCGTGGCCTTGCAGACGCGGAGCAGTGCGGCGACTTCGGCGACCGTGAGGAGCTCTTCGGGCAGCTCGAATCGCCGCCGTACCGGCGCCGTAAGCGGAGTGACAAACGGTGGAAATTCGACCAGGCGGTGGAGATCGAGAGAGGCCTGGCCCCCTGAAGTTGCGACCGCTTGCGAAGCGAGGGGAGCGGGTGAGAAGGGGTGGGTGGCCACACTTCGTCCTTCGGGACCAAGTGCGGCGGGATGAACATGCTCCCGCGCCGTGCCGCGCAGCCGGAGGTCGCCACGGCGCGCCTCGCGTCTGGTGCAAGCGGGCCGGAACCAACTTTTGCTACCCGTTTGCTACCTGACGGCACCGAGGACCAAAACAAAGCCCCCGGAGCCTTTGGATTTCTCCAACGACTCCGAGGGCTTTCACCAGTCGGGGAGACAGGATTTGAACCTGCGACCCCTTGGTCCCGAAGGACGAAGTGCGGGCACCCACCCCTTCGCACCCCCTCCCCTCGCCTCGCAAGCGCTCGCAACTTCAGGCGCAGAGGCCATCGTCGAGTCCCACCCTGTGGTCGGTCCTCCACCGCTTGTCACTCCGCTTACGGCGCCGGTACGGCGGCGATTCGAGCTGCCCGAAGAGCTGCTGACCGTCGCCGAAGTCGCCGCTCTCCTCCGCGTCTGCAAGGCCACCGTCTACCGGATGGTGAAGGACGGCGCGCTTCCCGCGGTGCACATGCTCAACGGTGTTCGCATCCGGAGGTCCGCGTTGGTCGAGTTCGCGACCCTGGCTTCGTGAGTCGGGGGTCGACAAATCCTCACGCAAGAAACGGCAGGTGGCCAGAGGAAGAGTGCGCCGGGCGCCGACGCAGGCGGGTGAGGCGAGAGAGCGGTTTCGGTCAACGCTCCTCGACCAGATCAAGGGATCCAAGGCATCGAGTCGTGGGCCACCAGCCTCAGCGCCCCTTCTGGTAGACACCGACTCGCGGGGCCCCTCAAGCGCGGAGTCACCCTTGGCCGAATTCCTCACCACGAACGGAATCAGCAGCGAACTTGAGAAGGTGATCCTCGAAGCGCAGCGGCGCATCGTCCTCATCTGCCCTTACTTGCGGGTGACCACTCGCCTGCGCGACTACCTGATCCAAGCGGACATCCTCAAGAAGGACATCCGGATTGTCTTCGGGAAGGTCGACCTGAAACCGAGCGAAGCTGAATGGCTGTCGAAGATGGACTCGTTGAAGCTCAGCTACCGCGAGAACCTCCACGCGAAATGCTACTTCAATGAGACCCGGGCGATTGTCACGTCGATGAACCTCTACGAGTTCTCCCAGCAGAACAACGACGAGATGGGCATTCTCGTCACGGCGGAGCAGGACAAAGACCTCTACACCAAGGTGACGAGCGAAGCGGAGCGCATCATCCTCCTTTCCACGGCTTGGAAAATCCCCTTCGAGAAGGTGACCGAGCCAGCTCCGCCGACGCCGCAGCCAACGGCGGCTCCAATCAAGAAGTTGAAGAAGAAGGAGGTCGACCTTGCTGGCGGCTTCTGCATCCGTTGTGCGGAGGAAATTCCGCGCGACCTGGCGAAGCCCTACTGCGCCGACGACTACCAGAAGTGGGCCGAGTACAAGAATCCCGACTACAAGGACAAATGCTGCCATTCGTGCGGCAAGAAATACGCGGCGACAATGCGCCGACCAGTGTGTCGTGATTGCTATGCCGATGGGCAGCAACCCGGGGACGAAGATGCCCCATTCTGAGCCTCTCGAACGCAGTGAGGTCGTGAGTTCTATCGGTCTGCAGACGGCGCTCTCCCTCGGCCAAAGTCTAAGGCGTGTTGCCGCACCATTCGTCGTCCTTGCGATGGTCTCCTCGTTGCCGGCGCGCGCCGAGACGTTCGGAGACGCGGTGATGGCGATGATGAAGGGCGCGCGCGTGGGTTGTGACTGTCGCGACGCCTGCTTCGTCGGAACAATCGTTCAGAAGCTCGAAGGTGGCCGATACGAAGTCGTCATCCCTCTGAACATGGACCTCTGGGGAAACGGCGACCGGGACGAGGGTCGGGCACTCACCGTCGTACTGAAGACCACCAAGACGAGATTCGAGAGTGCCGGAGACGTGGGCATTTGCATCAACGCCACGTTCTCAGTCTCGAAGATGAAGGGGGAAAATGGCTTCCAAGGGGACTACCTGACGTTTACCGAAGGGAGATCGGGATACGCGAACAAGGTGACGTATGCCCGCCCTCTTGAATCGGCGGGGCTTACCGACGAGGCCTTCTTCAAGGGAGCAATGCTCGAGGCCAAGTACGGGTTCGACGAGTGTGTTCGCGGGCAGGAGGAGCGAGCCCCGGGGGAGTCCGGGCGGGTGGTGATGCAATGGGTAGTCCGGCCGAATGGCACCGCCGCGAACATCCGATGCGCGACCGAGAAATACACCAAGACGTCTCTGGCCGAGTGTTTGACGGCGCGCCTCAAGTCCATGACATTTTCCAAGCGTCTGGCGCGACCCGCGCCATTCGAGTGGCCAGTTGATTTCGGAGGATGGGTGGAGTCGGCGCCCCCGGCAGCGAAGCCCGAGCAACCAACCAACCCCAAGCGGGAGGCGGTATCGCGAGAAGAACTCATGCGAAAAGCGCAGGCGGCGCGGGAGGCGGGGAACTTCGACGAGGCCACCGCGTACCTGCAGCAGTGCATTGAAGAATCGCCAGACTTCTATGGTTGCTATGGAATCCTGGGGAGGGTCTACGACGCCATCGCAGCGAGGGACGAAAACGACGAAGGACTGGTCAAGGCCATTGCGGCCTATGAGCGATACCTCGCACTCGCTCCCTCCACCGCTGTGTTCGTGCCGGAGGTCAAGGCGCGCCTTGACGCGGACATGAAACGGCTGCGCGAATTGGCTGACGCGGCGCACGTCCGCCAACTCCCTGTCCATCCATCGGGGCCGAATGAATGAGCACCCGAGAAGCCGTACCGAACTTGCGCCCCCTTCAACATCGCCGGGTCCCAACCAAGGCTGCCGTCGTATTTCGCGATCGACTGCGCGCGGGCCGCGCCACCGCACTGGCCGACGCTGAGGGCTACTTGGAGCTCCTCCTCGCCATCGAAGAACTTGGTCGCTTCGTAGCGAATCGGGCGGACGCCCGCGGCCTCGGCGACTATTCAGCCGCCCTTGCCGCACTGGCCTCCGAGGCGTCGGTGGAGGCCCGAGGGTTCCCGCCGTTGCTCGACGCGCTCCGCGAAGCGCGAAACGACGCAGCCCACCTGGGTGCGGCAGCGCGACGAACCACCACGCAGGCGATCGACGTGGCGGTCTTTCTGGAGGACGCCTTGGCTAATCACGCGAAGCTGAAATTGGTCGAGCACTACATGGTCGAAGGCCCGATCTGCGCCGAGCCTTGGCAGACGTTGTCGATGGTCCGCAAGACCATGCTTCGTTCGCAGTTCTCCACGCTGCCGTACCGCCGCGGAAAGACGTGGCACGTCCTGACCGATGCGACCGTTGTGCGATTTCTTTCGAGCGAGCGCAAACACAGGCTCAACCTGACGATCGAGGAAGCGCTCGAGCTTCCCAAAGATCCACTCGCCCTCGCAGTCGCCAACGTCGTGTCACTCGGAACTCTGGTCGACCCACTTCGAAGCGAGGAGTCCCTGCCCGTCTTCGTGCTCGACGACGCTCACAATCTGCGCGGCATCCTGACGCCTTTCGACTTGCTGTAGGCGAGCATGAAATTGCGAACTGACGTTACGAACGCTCCTGCACGTGACCCTGAGATCAGGCGCGCACTCACGAGTGTGTTTCGGAAAGAGGGTCTCCTTCGCGGCCGAACTGTTGTCGTTCAGGAACTCGGCCTGCGACGGAGCGACGCGATCATCGACGTCGCGGTCGTCAACGGCAGCCTCCATGGCTACGAGATCAAGTCTGACGCCGATACGCTGCGCCGCCTTGCACGACAGGTGGAGGTCTACGGTCAGATCCTGGATCGAGCGACTCTCGTGGTCGGGCGCCAGCACCTCGTCGCAGCGCGCCGCATGCTCCCGAGGTGGTGGGGGCTGATGGTCGTCGACGCGGGCGACCGTGGACCTTCGCTGCTCACGGTGCGCCGGAGCACGGAGAACCCCGACCGCGATGCGCGGGCGCTCGCAGAACTGCTTTGGCTCGATGAAGCGCGGGAGCTCCTGGCGGCGCGCAGCGCGCTACGCGGCTTTCGTGACAAGCCGCGCCCAGCGGTTTGGGACCGGCTGTGCGAGGTCTACTCGCTTGACGAAGTGGCCGCGGAGGTCCGCGCGCGACTCAAGGCCAGGGCAGCCGCTGGATTGCTTCGACCGTTGTCGTGATGTGGTGCCCGGTGCCGATCTGACGCCACTTCGTCAGAGACCCCACTTTCGGTGCGCCCTGTGCCGCCTTCTCGATCAGCTCGCAGCCGGCGCAGTGCTGCGCCTTCAAGAAATGCTTCTTGTGTGGGCCGCTAACCAGAGACCTGGCCAGACCGGGCATCTGCATACTCGGTGATGACTTCTTCGTTCCCCTGCCCTTGATGAGCAGCCACTGCGAATCCAGCGTGTAGCGGATCGCGGCTGATGCCTGCATCTTGATGGGATCG
>JAYVNA010000726.1:0-9888 GCA_043758715.1 Archangium sp. | reverse complement strand
AATCCTGGTGGGCCCATTCAGTTCAACCCCGCGCGGGCGTTGATGATTCTCGCGGTGCAAACCAGAGTTTGAGGCGTCTTCATCGGCCTGACCACCGGTAGACCACGGCGGGCGACTTTTCGGCGTTGGCGACCATCGGAAGGGTGTGTGTGCGACCTCGACCACCACGGGCTACCGAGACGAGGCTTTGCGCGAGAGGGGCGTAGCCCTCTCTGCAGAATCTCCACGACTTCTTCGACCGTCACGTTCGCGTTGGCCTCACGCGCAGCCTCGATGAGAGGTCCGCATTCCTTCGCCAACCGCGGCTCCCGCGGCACTCGCTCATCGATGAGCCCCTCGAAGCCGTCGCGCCGGTAGCTCTTCCAGTGGCGGATGACCCAACTGCGGCGCGACTTGGGCACCTCCCGGCGAATCGCCTCGTCGAGCGACGCGCCAGTGTCCACACTCGCGGCGACCCTGGCCATTACAGCGGCCTCCCGGCGGGCAGTCTCGACGCGTGCGCCCCGGGGTTCCGGCGAAATGCGTGACCTCACGACTGCGAGGCGAGGCAAAATGGGCTCGTACATGGGCCGCGTAGATCATCAATCCCCGCCGCACTTCAAGCATCGACTGCGTCGCCTGACTTGCCGATCACTTCAGTCACCCCCGCTCGAAGCACCAACTCGGTCCCTCAGTCGATTCTTTGTGCGGGCCGAAGTCCCTGTCTGAGCGCCTCCGCCTTCGCGCGCCAAAGGCGAAGATTCTGCTCAAGCTCGGTGAGACGCGGCCCCAGCATCACCGGAACATCTCGCGGCCTCGCGTACCGGCTCTCGAACTCGCGCCGGATCATGCCGTAGTACGCGCCGCTCATGTTGAGCATGGCCTCTGCCGAACACCGTCCCGGCGGAGACCATGCGGGAGTTGATCGCTGCGCTCGCGCTGTGGAGCGCGGCGCCCGTCTCCGTCGTGCTGGTCATCGACGAGAGGTCGTCGTCGGAATGGTGCGAGCGCTCGACGCCGATGCGGTGAAGGCGATGTTCGACAAGGTCTCGCCCAGGGCGTGGCTGCCGCCGAAGAGGGCTGGGCCGGTTCGCCTGACCGTCCACTCCGCCCATGCAACAGCTACGACCTGTCATCGACGGCGAGTCGTACCGGAAGCGGCAGAAGCCGACGCTCGAGCAGGTGAAAACGGCGAAGAAGGCGTTCTGAGAGCTGACAGCCCACCGACCGACAACCCCACCGACGAGGGCGGTCATGCCCCGCAGGCGCTGTAGGGAAGCGCAGCACGTCGGTGCCGAAGTGTTGGCAACCTCAACCTGCAGTGTGCGAAAGTCGAAAGTCTTACGGCAACGCTGTTCAACCTCGGAGCACTCACCATGAAGATCGCGCCCAAAGAAGTCGCTTTGAAGCAAATCGCTCAAGGAACTTCCGCGCCAGCTAAGCAGCTCAAGGAGATTGTGCAGGGCCGCACCGAGACCGCAGGAGCTTCCTGGAGCCTCGGAAAGGTTGAGTGCAGCGAGTTCAAAAAGCCTGGGGCAACATGCTCGGTGACGATTTACAAGAACCGCGCCGAGGACGGTTCGTACTTTCAAGAGGCCAAGAACTACGAATTCCAGAAGAAGCCGAACGGGAAAGACTGGGCATTGATCAAGCAAAAGGAAATTTTTGCTGAAGACATCAATCCTGACGACATCGTCGAGCCGTAAACCTCTTCGTCAGCGCCTCTGCACCTCGGACCCGTGATCCACCAAAATGGGCGCTACATCGAAACAAAGTGAAACCCGGTGTCCGAAGTGTTGGCGAAGTGATGTGGCCCGCCGCTGCTACTTCGTAAGAGCAGACCTCGTCGGGGCCCAGCACCAGCAAGGGAACTTCCCGCCAGTCGTCATTGGCGAGTTCGGCCGCGGCGCTCCAGGCTCGAATTTTGGTGGGCCCACTGACTTCAACCGCGTCGAAAGCAATCTTCCCGCGACACGAACAAGCAGGGAAGCACGACGACCCAGCGAATGAGACTCACCTTGGCCCGGGACCCGGCGGCCGCCGCGCTTGCAGAAACTGAGGCAGCCCGCGAACGGTGGCCAACGCGACGGCTGCATTCAGAACGTCACTGGAAAACGCCGCCGACGAGCGTCCCAGCCGCTCGAGCCACCGCGCACCGAGCGGCACCTGCAGCCCGTGATGGTGCGTACTCGCGATGGTCGTCTCGCTGCTTCTGCCGGTGCCGACGCTGACGCCCACCGCGAAGCCGCCGAGCAGCATCGAGGTGCGCCCGGAGGTCGAGGTGTTGGTGGTGTGCAGAGTGGCGCCCTCGCGACAGGCCGCCCGGAGCGAATGGAACAGGGCCACCGTCCACAGCTTCGGGTTCGTGCGCGCGGAGTACATGTCCCAGAAGACGATGTCCGCGGAGCCGACGGGTTCGAGCGCGAGGCTGCGCGGGAAATCGCCGAGGACCAGCCGCCAGCTGGTGCGCGAGGTCTCATGCCTGCCATGAGTGAGCAGCGCCCTGACCGCCGCGCGTGCCGCGGGATCCGTCAGACCGAACGACTGCAGGTTCTCGGGGAGCAACGCCAGTTCGAGGGCGAAGACCTCATGATCGAAGCTGACGATCTCGAGCCGGCGCGCGCCCGAGGAGGCCGCCTCGGAAACCTGCCACGCCGCCAGTGCGTTCGACGCCGCCCCCAGACCCACGTCGAACAAGACGAGGCTCGCGCCACCCTCCCCCAGCCGCGCGCCGAGCCGCGAGGGAACCACGTAGATGGCGTCGGGCTCGGTCGCCGGCCCGGTGCCACAGTGCATCACCTGTCCGCTCGCACAGTCCCTGATCGCGCGCGCTCCATCCGGAAGCGTGACCACTTCGCAGCCTGCTTTCGAGGTGGTCATCGGAGGCGCTGACACGACACCTCGCTGCGGCATTGTCCAGCGCTCGCATCGCCCGTCCTGCGCGCAGGCAGACTTGGTGCCCCGCCCCTCAGTGTAGAGCCCTCGACTCCGCTCGGGATGAACGGAGGATGTGCGGTACGTTTGGCCCCTGTGACGGAAAACCGCTTCCCGCCCGACTCGCCTCTTTACGCGTTCACCGAGGATGAAGTGCAGGCCTTCTTCTCGGCCAGCATTCAGCGCAACTGCGCCACCGAAGAGATCGTGCTCGCCGAAGGCCAACCCGGCGACTCGATGTTCTTCGTGCTCGAAGGTCACGCCGAGGCGCGCGTTCGCAGCGGCAAGGCGGTGCGCAGCTACGGGCCCGGCAGCTACTTCGGTGAACTCTCGTTCATCAACCCCGGCCATCGTCGCGCCGCGACCGTGGTCACCACCGAGCCCACCCGCACCCTCGAGCTCGATCAGAAGAGCATTCGCGCGCTGCTCGCCACGCACCCGCGGGCCATCTTCACCCTGCTCCAGCGGGCCTGCTCATTCCTCGTCGACAACGAGCGCAACCTCATCGCCGACCTGCGGCGGCAGAACACTGAGCTGCAGGAGACGATCAAGAAACTCGAGTTCACAAGGCATCGGCTCAGCCAGGAAGAAGAGACCGCGCGCACTGACGGCCTCACTGGGCTGTACAACCGGCGTGGCTTCGACGCGGAGCTCGCCATCTTTCTCGAGCGCGCAGCGGCGATTGGGAGCGGGCTGGCGTTGATCGCGATGGATCTGGATCACTTCAAGCCGGTCAACGACACCGTCGGCCATGCCGCTGGGGACTTCGTGCTCAGGGGCGTCGGGAAGATCTTGCGCGACGGCGTTCGCAAGAGCGACCTGCCCTGCCGCGTGGGTGGTGACGAGTTCATCATTCTGCTCGCGGATCTCGACGAGGCCACCGCGCGCATGCGGGGCGAGGCGCTGCGGGCGGCGATCGGGGTGATGCCGCACCCTGGTAACGAGCAGGGGATTCGAATTACGGCGAGCATGGGTGGGACGCTCTATCGGCCGGGTGAGCGCGCGGACGAGTTGATGAAGCGCGCTGATGAGATTCTGTATGCGGCGAAGCGGGCCGGACGGAATCGCCTCGGCTGGGGGTGAAGGTGTCTTGCCCTCTCCCCGCGGGGAGAGGCGGACAAAAAGCGGACATGAGGGGGCAGCTAAACTCGTGCGTCTTCGAGTTCGTACCCCATCACCACTTCAGACTGCGCCGCCTCATCGAGCTTCGCGGTGCGCGCCAGCCGCCACTTCGCCATCGTCTTCACTGCGAACGCCGCGCCCGGACTCGCCAACACCCGCGCCTTGAACGTGCCCGCAGGAATTCGCAGCGTCAGCACCGGCCCGATCGCGGACACCGACGCCGTCGCCGCGCCATCGCTGAGCACCGAGACCTCTCCGAAGAGATCGCCCTCGCGCAAGTCGGGGTACCGCTCGCCGCTCTGATGCGAGACCGCGCACGTGCCTCGCAGCAACAGGTGCACCGAGTCGGCCGGCTGGCCCTCGCTGATGATGCGTTGCCCATCGACGAACGTGCTCGGCTGAAACGCGCTCGAGAGCGCCTGCTTGTCCGCCTCCGGCAATGACTTGAAGATCGGGCTCGCGCGCAGCACGTTGGCCAACAGCCGCTGGCGGTAGAACTCGTCGATCATGTGACCGACGCGCGCGAAGCGGTTGACGATGCGCCCCATCGCATCGCGGCGAAACTCGAGCGCCACGCCCGGGCCATCGAGCACCACCGTCGCCAGGCGCGTGCCACCCGACACCATCGCGGCCTCGCCGAAGATTTCGCCCGTCGCCACCTGCGCCACCTTGCGCTGCAGCGAGGTGCCGAAGCTGCGGTAGACGCTCGCTTCGCCTTCCACCAACGCAAACATCGAATCGCCCGGGCTGCCTTCGGCCACCACCACCTCGCCCCCGGCGAACGCGCGCACCTCCATGCCGGAGGAGAGGACTTCGGTCAGCTCGTCGCGCGTCAGGGTGGAGAAGAGCGGAATCGACGGCAGGTCAGATGACGGTTCCGGCACCTCGGGAGCCGGCTGAGCCTGCGCTACCGGCGGCTTCACCAGTGGCTCGCGCGCGAACTGCGTGGCGATCATCGCCTGAGTGCGCTGGTGGCCGGGCTCGAGCCCGAGGATCAACCGGCACACGGCCGACGCCTTGAAGAAGAGTCCCTTCTTCGCGAACCGCCCGGCCGCCAGTTCATATGCGTGCACCGCGTCGGCCTTCCGACCGAGCTTCGCGAAGAGCTCGGCCACCTTCTGGTACGAGCTGCCTTCACCATCGGCCGCGGCGACCGCTTGCCAGGCCTCCAGGGCCGCGGGCAACTTGCCCTTCGTCGTCAGCTCCGTGGCCTTGTCCTTCAGCGTGCGCAAGTCGGTCATCGTCTGGTTCTCCAATCAGGGGCACATGCCATTCGAGCATCCCCCGCCCTGACAGACATTGCCGCAACGGCCGCAGTTCAGGGAATCGGTGATGAGGGTCGCTTCACAGCCGTCAATCAACAACTGGTTGCAATCGGCAAAGCCCAGGTCGCAGCTCGATCGGTTGCAAATCTGATCGACGCACAGCCGGCTTGCACGCGCGACGGCCGGGCAGGCCTGGCCACAGCCGCCGCAGTTATCGGGATCGAAGCGGGGATCGACACAGGACGCGCCCTGATTGCAGGTCAGCAGGGGAACCGAACACGCAGGCCCGCACTGGCCCATCGAGCACACCTGAGCCGGGCCACAGGGGATGCCGCACCCGCCGCAGTGCGCGCTGTCGGTGGAGATCGAGACGCACTCGCCGAAGCAGACCGTCTGGCCCACTGCGCACCCCAGCGCGCAACCGCCGTTCACGCAACGTTCCCCCGGCGCGCAGGCCATTCCGCAGCCGCCGCAGTTGAGAACGTCGGTGCCGGTGTTCACGCAGCCCGGTCCGCATGCGGCGGTACCGGAAGGACAGGCCTGGCCGCCGCAGTTGCCGCCGGAACACTGAGCGCCCGCCGGGCACAACCTTCCGCAGCCGCCGCAGTTGGCAGGATCGAAGCGGGGATCGGTGCAACCCTGTCCGCACACCAGCAACGGGGCAGCGCACCCGGCCGCAAGCACGCAGGTGGCGTTCACGCAGCCGGCGGAAGCACAGTCGGCGTTTCGCAGGCACGCCGCTCCGAGAGGACACGGGGCGCAAGGGCCACCGCAGTCGAGATCACTCTCGGCGCCGTTGGCCACGCCGTCTCCGCACGAGGGAGGCGCGCACGTTCCGCCAGCGCAGACTCCGCTTACGCAGTCACCGCCTGCACCGCAACGCCGGCCCGCCTCGCAGCCAGCGCACGACCTTCCGCCGCAATCGACGTCGGTTTCTGCAGGTGAGACGCGCGCGTCGCGGCAACTTCCCGGCGCACACGATCGTTTCACGCACAGCACGCTCTGGCAGTCGCTCGAGGTCACGCACGCGCGCGTCAGTTCGCACGGGGCGCACGCCGAACCGCCGCAGTCGACATCGCTCTCTTCCCCGTTGCGCAGGTGATCGCTGCACGTCGGAGGCGGCTGAGTCGCGCAGCCGGCGATCAGCACCACACTCAGCAGGAGCCGCATCTCAGCACCCCGTTGCAGTTCACGTAATCAAAAGGACATGCGAGCGGAATGCTCGTCGGCGTCGGGTTCTGCGCGGCGTCACGGCAGATGCAGGTGAGCAGACCTCCGCACGCTTCGCAGCCGGTGCAGGTCGCCTGGTAGGACCCCGCGGGAATGGCGCCGCAACAACGCCCCAGGTTGCAGCTTTGACCGGCGTTGCAAGCCAGGTTGCAGCCGCCGCAGTTCATGGCGTCGGAGCCGACCAGCGCCTCGCAGCCATCGAGTGCCGAGCCATTGCAGTTCTCGAAGCCGGGCTGACAAGGCCCGAGCACGCAGGCGCCCGCCGAGCAGGCCCGCGCCGCGCCGGCCAACGGAGGGCACGGCATGCCGCAGCCGCCGCACTGATCCGGGTCGTTTCGGGGATCGACGCACTGGCCGTTGCTGCAGACCGCGAGCGGGGCCGCGCAGCCAGTCACGCAACTGCCCAGCACGCAAGCCGAGCCCGAAGCACAGGCGCGGTTACACGCCCCACAGTTTTGAGCATCGCGATCGAGCGAGACACAGGTGGGGCCACACGGAACCTGCGACGGAGGACAGGGGAAGAAGCACGAGCCTCCGACGCAGATCTCGCCGTCCGCACACGGGTTGCCGCACCCACCACAGTTCAACGGATCGGAGCCCGGATCGACGCAGGCGTTCCCGCACAACCGCGCGCCACCACCGCACATCGGCACGCACTGCCCGAGCGCGCACGTCAGGCCACTGCCGCAGGTCGTTCCGCAACCGCCGCAGTTCGAGGGGTCGAAGCGGGCGTCGACGCAGGCGTTGCCACAGGAAAGCAACGGGCCACCGCACAACGCGCCACACCGGCCATCGCTGCACGCTCCCGCGATGCAGTCGGAGCCGTGCACGCATGCCGAGCCATCACCGCACGGTGCGCAGGGGCCGCCGCAATCTTGATCCGTCTCTCCTCCGTTCACGAGCCCGTCGTTACACGAGGCCGTCGACGCGCACGCCGCACAGGGGCCGCCACAATCGACGTCGGTCTCAGTTCCGTTTCGCGCTCCGTCGGCACACGAGGGCGCGACGCAGCGATTGAGGGTGCAGACCCCGCTCGCGCAGTCACTGTCGGCGAGGCACACGAGGCTGGCTGCACAGGCCGCGCACTGAGCCCCGCCGCAGTCGACGTCGGTCTCGCGCCCGTTGGCGCGTCCGTCGGTGCAAGTCGACGAATCGACCTGGCAGCCACCGATCAGCAGCAACACCGCGAACCACCGCATCATGACGACACCAAAGCAGACTCGGGGATGATCTTGGGCGCACGGGCGGCCTCGAGCACGGGCTTGAGCTCGGGCGGAACCGAGGTGAGGCGCAGATAGACGACCTGGGGTCGCACGTTGGCGCGCAGCACCTTGCCGTAGAGATCTCCCGCGCACAGGCCCTCGCCTTCGACGATTCGCAGCTGGAGATCGCTGAGTACGGGGAGTTCTTCGTCGACACGCAGCTCCATGCCCAGCTCCGAGATGGCTTCGACGTGAGCCACGTGTGAGAGCTCGGCGACCTGCTTGTTCTTCACGGTGCCGTAGCGCAGCTCGAGGGGGCGAAGCGGCGGCGCGAGCAGCTCGCTGGCCGATTGCAGCCGCACCTCGAAGGGCGCCGCCACGGCGATCGCCTCGTGAATGGTGAGCGTGCCCTTCACGCCCTTGGGCGAGACGACCTGGGTGGTGCCGAGGGTGAGCGCATCACCGCAGCGTTCACGGGTGGCCTCCGAGACGAGCACCTGCCCGCCCACGGTGTACGACTCGACACGGGAGGTCAGGTTGATGGTCGCGCCGACGATGCCGTACTTCGCGCGCAGATCAGACCCGATGTTTCCGAGCACCACCTCTCCGCTGTGCACCCCGATGCCCATCTCGACCTCAGGCAGTCCCTGGCTGACGTTCCACTTGTTGATCTCGGGCATGGCGTTGAGCATCTCGATCGCGCACGCGACCGCGCGGGTCTCGGCGTGCTCGAGCTTCAGGGGCGCACCGAACACCACGAGGATGGCGTCGCCGATGAACTCATCGATGGTGCCTCCGTAGCGGGTGATGATGCGCGTCATCGCCTCGAGGTAGTGGTTGAGCAGCTTGACCACGTTCTCCGGTTCCATCGTGCCGCACATGCTGGTGAAGCCGCGGAGGTCCGTCATCATGATGGTGACGAAGTCGCGCTTGCCGCCCAGCTTGAGCCCGTCAGGTGAATCAAGCAGGGTCTGCACCACCTGCTCAGTGAGATAGCGCCCGAAGGTCTGACGCACGAACTCACGCTCGTGGTTGGCGCGCGTGGTGGCGTTGCGAGACGCCCGCGCGGCCAGGGTGAGGCAGGAAAAGAACGTCAGGCTCACCGCAGCTGAGGGGCCGACGATCGGCACGTAGAGACCGTTGGCCGACAGCACGTAGCTGCCCGTGAGCAGGGTCAGCAGCAGCAACGCAGTGAGCAGCAACCCGCCACCGATCGACACAGAGACCGCGACGAAGGCGGCGAGCACGGCCGCGCCGATGACCAGCAACGCGTTCGCCCAGCGCGGCGAGAGCGTGAAGAAATCGGAGTGCAGCAGATTGGCGAGCATCGTCGCGTGGTGCTCCACGCCCGGCATTTCTCCCAGGGGGCTGATGCGCAGATCCGCGGCGGCGAGCGCGGTCGAGCCCACCAATACGTGCTTGCCGGTCAACAAGGCCACGTCGCCGGCGTTGCTCGTCACCTTCGCGATGGTGGTGGTGAACCGCAGGGTCTGCTCGTCGATGAGCTCGAGGTCAGGCTCAACCGCGGGGCGACCCTTCACCAGCTCGAGCTCGAGAATGCGCCCCGGGTCCGTCGAGTAGCGCGCCTTGCCGCTGATGGTGGCTCCCGCGCGCAAGAGCGAAGGATCGACGCCCGCGAGGAGTACGGGCACGCCGTCGACCTTCACCCGGGTCTGTTCGTCGAGCTCGAAGCGCTGGTCTTCACCCATCGGATTTCCGGTGAGCGTCAGCGTGGAATCAGCGCGAATGAGCGACCAGAGTGAGACGTAGCGAAACGGCCCCGCGCCCCGGGTGTCGTGGCGCCCCTGGTAGCGAACGATGGTGCGCCCGAGGCGGTCGATGGGAATCTGCCGCTTGCCCCCGAGGTCGACATGCGAGCCGGGAAAGATGTGCACGTCGCTCAGCGGAACCTCGAGCGCGGCCGCGGCGATGCGCAACGAGAGCGAAGGAAGCAGCACCTTCTTCATGCGGGCGACCAGCAACGAGTGGCGCAGCACGTCGTCGCCGCCATCGAGCAGCACGTTGGCCATCGCGACTGAAGCAGCGTTCGCCGTGACCGCGTCGATCACCGGCTGGGGAGCTGCGTCGCCGCCGATGAGTTCAGCGTACTCAGGCAGGTCAGCCGCGGCGTCCTGCCAGGGAATCGAGTTCACCTC
>JAYVNA010000725.1:0-3188 GCA_043758715.1 Archangium sp. | reverse complement strand
GGTTGCCCCGTCTGCCAGTAATCAGGCTTGGGAATGGTGTCGGGCACCGTGCGCATGGGCGAGACCCGGCCCGGGCGCACGCGGTTTTCCTCGAGGCGTTTGCGCTCGATCTTCAGGAACTCGGCGTCGGGTTCCTGGTGGCACTTCTTGTACTTCTTGCCGCTCCCGCACCAGCAGGGGTCGTTGTTTCGGGGCAGCTTGTGGGGCGGCTTGCCGCTGGCGCTGCTGGAAGAGGGGGTCGTGGTGAGGTTCACGGCGTAGGGCCTTTGGCGAAGAATAACCGTTCGGTGCGGTCGAGCACGTCAAGCAGGTGTGGCCGGGTGACACGCCCATCCGTCGCCTCTGCGAGGCCCAGGAGCTGCTCGGCCATGAAACGCGAGAGGAACAACAACATGGGCTTGTCCTTAGCGCCCAGGCCCGTCGTCATCCACCGCTGGTTGCGCAGGTAGTCGTCGCTCTGCGCCAGCTCCCGGCCGAGGTCGAAGCGGGTGAGCACGAAGGCCTGGCGGTAGATGCGCGGGTCCGGGGGCAGGGGCGACTCGGCGAGCAAGTCCGCCAGCTTGGCGCCGGTTTGCGGGTCGAAGTCTTCGATGTTCGGAGGCCAGACGGCGAGGTCCTTCGAGAAGATCTTCGCCACCTCTTCCAACAAGTGGGTGAGGAGCGGAATCGGCTTCTGGTCGAGGACGAGGTCCCACTTGCTGGGCTGCACGCCGTGCCTCTTACCTCAGCGCAGGTTGATGAGGCGCCTGGCGCGCGGCTCGGCGGGGACCGGGAGGCCGTAGCCGGTAAAAAGCTCGCGCCGAACGACCTGGTACACCGTGCGGCTGGTGAGGAACTCCCGGTGCGCCACCTCGGCGACCTCGATGTTGTGCAGGTCTTGCTCCTCGCCGCCTTCGAGAATGCAGGTCGGGAAGGGGTTGACCTTGTCGCCCTTCGAAAAGATCGAGGTCATGCGCACGTCGCGCGGAAAAGCGCCCATCTTGAGCCTGCGAATGAACGGCGACATCGGCGTGAGCTGCCAGATGCTGCGCGAGATGAGGCCGTAGGCGGCGATGCCGAAGTACGCCGAGGGAGAGCCGTTGTGCGGCGTGCCCAGGGTGATCACGTTGCGCACGCGGCGATCGCCGCCGAGGCGCTTGATGTAATACGAGCCGATGAGGCCGCCCTTGGAATGCCCGACGATCGAGAGCGGGCCCATCTGGGGGTAGCGCTGGTACAGCCGCTCGACCTTCTCGCGCACCTTCTCGGCCAGCACGTCGATCGCGTCGGTGTTGAAGGCCTGCTTCCAGCCGCCGAGGTTGATGCTCCAGACGCAGAATTGATCGCGGCGCAGCCGGTGCTCGAGGATCTCGAAGCTCTGCCGGGTCGACATGAAGCCGTACAGCATCAGCACGGGCCGGGGGCAGTTGGTGAAGTCGGTGCGGCGCACGATCTGATTCGTGCTGCGATCGAAGTCGACGTAGCCCTTGAGGTAGCGCAGCGTGCGCTTGAACTGTCGAAACTTCATGTCGAACATCGACATCGCGACTCCGCCGGTATGGCCCTGCGCCGAAGGCTAATCCGCCTGGCGCGGCTTCGCGATTTCAGGGCCGCGGTCCCCACATGTGATCCCGAGTGGGCGGCTCCTTGTTCATGAGGGCGTTTGCCTTCCGCCCTCACTTGATTCTCGACTGGCAGAGTCTTTCTCGACACGCTCACGGGCCCGAATGGACGTCCTCGAAGCTGATGTGGTGACCCTCGAGCACGCCCGGCGGGTGCTCGTCATTGCGGCGGGCGCCATGCGCGAGGCCCTCACCCAGCAGCTGCGCGCCGAAGGTTTCGAGGTGCGCGATTCCGACGATGCGTTGGGCGCGGTGGAGTTGGCCAGGCAATGGAAGCCCGACCTGGTGCTGGTCGAGGAACATCTCCCCACCCGCACCGGACGCCAGGTGGTGCTGTCGCTGCGCGCGAGCGGCGACACCTTCAAGCAACCGGTCGCCGGCGTGCTCACCGATCTCTCGGTGCCCAACGTGCTGCGTTGGCTTCGGGTGGGCGCCACGGACATCTGGGCCTTCCCGTTCACGCGCGACATCGTCACCCGCACCCGAGACCTCATCGACGAGTGCGATCGATCTCAAGTGCAGCTGGGCTTCATGCGCGCTCGCATGCTCGCGTGGGCGGGGCGGGCGAAGTTGACGGGCACGGTGACGACGTACCCAGGCACTCCGTTCGAGGGCCGCGCCACCTTCCTCGAAGGCGAGCTGCAGGAAGCGCAGTTCGGCGCGCAGTCCGGTCAGCGGGCCCTGGAGCAGTTGCTCGAGCTCGATGACGGCGCGGTGCTCTGGGAAGAGACCGCCCGCACCGAGCCGGTGCTTCGCCCAATGGTCTCAGCGGGCTACCGGCCGCGCGTGCTGCTGGTGGAAGACGATCCCGCGTTGCGGAAGATGCTCACCAGGCAACTGGAGCTCGCGGGCTACGTGGTCGAGTCGGCCGGCGATGGGCAGGCGGGGCTGCAGCTGGCTTCGCAAAAGCCGTGGGACATCGTGGTGGCCGATCTCGATCTGCCGCGGCTCGACGGCTGGGGCCTGCTGCGCGCGCTGCGCAGCGACATCGTGTTGCGGGAGATCGCCGTGATGATCCTCTCGGCGCACGACGAGGCGGTGGAGACGCTCAAGGCGGCGCGCTCCGGCGCCCGGGCGTACCTGAAGAAGTCGGGCCGCTCGAAGCAGGTGCTCGATGCGCTGGGCTTGCTGGCTGCGCCGCGCGTCGATGCCTGGAACCTGCTCGCCGCCCGCAGCGAGGCGAAGGTCGAGCTGAGATCGATCGGCTGCTTCTGGTTTCTGCGCGCGCTCGCCGAGCTCGATTGCCAGGGCACCCTCGAGCTCGAAGACGAGCTGGGGCGCTATGAGCTTCGGGTCGCGCAAGGGCAGCTCTCTGACGTCGCAGCGCAGGTCGGCAGCCTGCGCATGAGCGGTCGCGATGCCCTCGAGGCGTTGCTGGTGTGCCGCGGGCGGGGGCGCTTCGTGTTCGAGCAGGTGGCCCTGCCGGACAAGGCGCGGTGGCTTTACGAGGTGCTCGATGAGAGCAGCGAGGGTCTTCGCCGGGCCGAAGCGAGCAAGCTCCAGGACGCCGCCACCCATCCATACCGGCTGTTCTTGAACGAGGAGCTCGCCGGGCTGTTCGCGCGGGTGGCGACGCTGAGCGAGCTC
>JAYVNA010000724.1:0-3194 GCA_043758715.1 Archangium sp. | reverse complement strand
CCGACGTCACCAGGGCCCAGCGCTCGGTGGCCAAAATGGTGAACTACGGCATCGCCTACGGGCTGTCGGCGCACGGTCTTTCGACGCGGCTCAACATTCCCATCGAAGAGTCGAAGTCGATCATCGAGCGGTACTTCGCGCGCTTTCCCGGCATCAATCGCTACGTCGAAGAGACCCTCGAGAAGGCCCGGCGCAAGGGCTACGTCGAGTCGCTCTTCGGCCGCCGCCGCTACATGCCCGACCTGGTCTCGCGCAACCGGCAGGTGTCGATGGCCGCCGAGCGCGCGGCGATCAACATGCCCATTCAGGGAACCGCGGCCGACATCGTCAAGCGTGCGATGCTCGAGATGGACAAGCAGCTCGAGGGCCAGGGCTTGCAGAGCCGCATGCTGCTGCAGGTGCACGACGAACTGCTCTTCGAGGCGCCGGAAGCCGAGGCCGAGAAGCTCACAGCGTTGGCGAAGCAGGTGATGGCGTCGGTGGCGCAGCTGAAGGTGCCGCTGGTGATCGACGTGGGGCAGGGCCGGTCGTGGGCCGAAGCGCATTGAGCTGAAGAGGGGGACACATGGACCGTGCTGCTCGCCAGATCGACCGCCAGGCCGAACGCTTTCAAGCGTTGCTCGAGGTGGGCTCGCAAATTTCCTCGGCGCGTGACGTCGACCAGTTGCTTCAAGCCGTGCTGGAGCGCGTGAGCGGGCTGCTCGACGCCGAGGCCGCCACCCTGTTCGTTCACGATCGCGACAACCATGAGCTCTGGGGGCGCGTGGTGAAGGGCGAGTCGCTCAAGGACATTCGGGTTCCCGACGCGTTGGGCATCGCGGGCCACGTGTTCTCCACCGGCCGAACGTTGATGCTCGGCGACGCGTACAACGACCCGCGCTTCAACCCGGAGATCGATCGCCAGTCGGGTTTTCGCACGGCTTCGGTGATCGCCACGCCGCTGCGGCACCTGAGCGGGCGGGTGCTCGGGGTGTTGCAGGTGCTCGATCGCAAGGTCGATGCCTTCACCCCCGATGATCGCGCGCTGGTCGAAGGCATCTCGGCACAGATCGCCGCGGTGCTCGACAACGTGTTGCTGGTGGATCAGCTCAAGCGCGGGGGCGAAGAACTTTCGAACCGCATGAGCGACCTCGACGCCCTCTACGAAGTGGAAAAGGCCGTCTCGTCATCCACCGCGCAGACCGACCTGCTCGAGCAGATTCTCGGCATCGCGATGGAGCGGGTGGGCGCGCGCGCCGGCAGCATCCTGCTGGCCGAAGAAGATCGCGACAGCCTCTTCTTCCGCAGCGCCAGGGGCGAGAGGAGCGAGTCGCTGGTCTCTTTGCGGCTCAAGACCGGGCAGGGCATCGCCGGCCACGTGGCCGAGAGCGGCGAAGTCGTGCGGGTCAAGAACGCGGAAGATTCCGAGTTCCACGATCGTTCGATCGCCAAGCGCCTGGGCCTGTCGACGGGCGCGGTGCTCTGCGTGCCGGTCGGCTCGGGCAACCGGACGTTCGGCGCGCTGGAACTGCTCAACAAGAAGGGCGGCTTCAGCGAGAAAGACGAGCGGCTGGCGGTGCTGCTCGCCTCGCAGGTGGGCCGCGCCCTGCAGCGCCGGCAATCGCAAGACGAGATCGAACGTCGCTCCCGGCTGGCCACCATCGGGCAGATGCTCAGCGGCGTGTTGCATGACCTGCGCACGCCGCTGACGGTGGTGGGTGGTTACGCCGAGATGATGGCAGGCGAAGACGAGCCGGCGTTGCGGGCCGAGATGTCGGCGCAGATCCTCAATCAGCTCCAGCATATCTCAGACATGCAGCAGGAGACCCTCGCCTTCGTGCGCGGAGAGCGGTCGGTCTTCATTCGCAAGGTGTTCATGCACGTCTTCATGCGCGAGCTCACCGAGCAGCTGGTGCAGGAATTCGCGGGCTCGTCGGTCGAGCTCAAGGTGCACACCGGGTACACCGGCGCCGCTCGCTTCGACGAGAGCAAGATCAAGCGGGTGATCTTCAACCTCTCGCGCAACGCCATCGACGCGATGCCCGAAGGCGGGCGGTTCCTGCTCTCGGTGGAACGTGAGGGCGACGACGTGGTGTTCCGCGCCAAGGACAACGGGCCCGGCATTCCCAAGGAGATCGCCGACCGGTTGTTCGAGTCGTTCGTCACCTCGGGCAAGAAGCACGGCACCGGGCTTGGCCTCGCGATCGTGAAGAAGATCGCGAAAGAACACGGGGGCTCGGTGGTCTGCAAGACGCAGCCGGGCAAGGGCACCTCGTTCGAAGTGCGGCTGCCCGCGGGAACTCCGTCAGACCCCTAAGGCGCCGGCTCGACGTGCACCACCACGTCGACGACCTCAGGAAAGTTCTTCGTGATGCGCTGCTCGACGGTGTCGGCCACCTGGTGCGCCGATCGCAGGTCGAGCGACGGGTCGACGTGAATCACCAGGTCGACGTACACGCTGCCCTCGAGCCCTCGGCTGCGAATCGCGTGGGCTCCGAGCACCTCAGGCACGCCCTCGAGCAGTTGGCGCACCTTCTCGGGGTCGACCCGTGCCGAGTCCGCCAGGATTCCGACCGACTGCCTGATGATCTGCCACCCGGTGTACGCGACGAACACCAACACCAGCAGCGCGATCACGCCATCGGCGCGGCCGAAGCCGGCCCACACCAGCACCAGCGAGATGATCACCGAGATCGTCACGTAGACGTCCGACATCGTGTGGGAGGCGTCGGCGAGCAGCAGCGCGCTGTTGAGCTTCTTGCCCTGCGCAGCCTCGATGCGCGTCACGAACACGTTGACCACCAGCGTGCCCACCATCACCGCGATCGACAGGGGGCCCACCTCGGGGTGTTGATCGTTGATGATCGCATTGAAGGCCATGCGCCCCAACTCGAGCACGCCCATGCCGATCATCACGCCGATGAACAACGACGCGAGCGCCTCGAACTTGTGATGCCCGTAGGGGTGCTCGTCGTCAGCCGGCTGCCCGGCGTAGTGCATGGCCACCAGGCCCACCACGTTGCTGCCGCCGTCGATGAGTGAGTGCAGGCCGTCGGCGGTGACCGCGGCTGACTTCGCGAACAGGCCGATGCCGAGCTTGAGCCCCGCCACCGCCCAATTCGCGACGAGGATCGCCCACAACACGCGGCGCACCGCGCGATTGCGGACCGCCAGGTCAGCGATCATTACTGGGTCGAACGGAAGAGCCGCATGCC
>JAYVNA010000723.1:0-3198 GCA_043758715.1 Archangium sp. | reverse complement strand
CGATGCGCGCGCTCCGATGGGTCTGGACCTGGCTGACCCGCATCGTGCGCTTCATTCGCCGTGTCGTCAGCGGCTTCCTCAACAACCGCGGGATCCTGCTGGCGGGGGGCGTCGGCTACAACGCGCTGCTCTCGCTGGTGCCGTTTCTCACCCTGAGCCTCGGCCTGCTCTCGTTGTTCTTTCAGGAGCGCACCATTCTCGAGACCCTGCGCCTCGAGCTGCGGGTGCTGGTGCCACAGAACGAAGAGGCCATCATCAGCGCGGCCGAAGCGTTCCTGCACGACCAGGCCACCGTCAGCGTGGTGAGCGTGTTGGTGCTGATCTTCTTCAGCTCGATCGCCTTTCGCATGCTGGAGCAGGCGGTGGCCGCCATCTTCCACACCTCAGCCAAGGGCGTGCATCGCCACTTCCTCGTCTCGGCGGTGCTCCCGTACACCTTCATGGTGCTGCTGATGGCGGCGCTGTTCTTCATCACCCTGCTCACCTCGACGCTCGACGCCATCGGCGCGGGCATGGTGCAGGGCGTGTGGGCCGAGCGGAGCACCAGCGTGCTCTTGCGGCTGGCGGGCTGGGGCGGGCTCATCGCGCTCTTCGCCGCCATCTACCGGGTGCTGCCGGTGGTGAAGATCTCGCTCAACAAGGCGCTGGTGGGCGGGTTGTGCGCCGCGCTGCTGTGGCAGGGCGTGGGGCGGGTGATGGTCTACTACTTCACCAACATCTCGATGGTGAACGTCATCTACGGCTCGCTGGCCACCGTGGTGGTGATGCTGCTCTTCATGGAGATCGCCTTCATCATTCTGCTGCTGGGTGCTCAGGTGATCGCCGAGCTCGAGCACAGCGCCGACGCGGGTGTGCCCTGGTGGCAGAAGCCGTAGCGCCGTCTCCCCAGAGTCAGGGCGGTGGCCGCGTCGCGGGCCGGTGATGGTGGGATTCGTGACGTGGGCCCTGGTGTGCGTGCTCCTCAGCCAGCTGAACGCCGGCCAGGCGCCGCCGGTCTCCCTGCGCTTCGAGGGCAACGTGGTGCTGCCCAACGAGGTCTACCAGCGCGCGCTGGTGCTCCCTCCCGGCGCGAAGGCCGACCTGCCCACCGCGCAGAACGTCGCCGAGCAGCTCACCCGATTTCTGCGCGAGCGCGGGTACGAGCTGGCGGAGGTGTTCGTCTCGGTGGGCCCGGACGGGCTCACCGTTCACCTCGAGGAAGGGCAGCTGGAGAAGGTGGTGTTCCGCGGCCGCTTCACCGTGCGCATGGTGCGCTTCAAGCTCGCGCTCAACCTGCCCGGCCAGGTCTTCAACCGCCCCCAGCTCGAGCGGGAGGTGGCCGAGCGCGCGCAGTCCCTGGGCATCGAGCCGCCCACCTGGATGCTGGTGCAGACCGACGCGCCCGATCACGAAGGCGCGCAGCTCGAGCCCACGCCCTCGTTGCTCGTCGCGGGCCGGCCGGTCATTCATGCGCGCCGGCGATTCGAGCTGCACTTCACCTTCGGGGCTCGCGCCTGGAACACCGGCCTCGGCGTCTCGCTGCACTTGAGCTGGTTGAACGGCCTCGAGCTGGGGCCCAACTACCAGGGCCAGTCGCTGTGGCTCGATGACGATCGCTGGCGCGTCGGCGTCACCGGCGGCGTTGGCCTGCGCACCGACATTCCCCGACGTCACCTCTACGCGTTTCCTTCGCGCATGCAGGCGGAGGCGCTCTGGTTCTCACCGCGCTTCGACGCGAACGACACCACCCGGCTGCTCGTTCAGCTGCAGGGCGAGCTCCTCTTTCGCCAACGAAAGGATCTTCGGCTGGAGAACTACAGCGCGGCTCGCACCGAGTTCGCCCTGAGCCTTTTGACGCACCAGCGGTGGATCTCCGGGCAGCTCGGCGCCGGCCTGCAGTTCTTCCGGGCGTGGGGCTTCGTTCCCTCCGACCCGCAGACGACCTTCCTGCTCACCACCGAGCCCTGGCGGCTGCGCTTGTTCGGCGAGCTCAAGCTCGAGCTCACCTTCTTCGACGGCGGCCCGCGGCCCGACCACCAACACGCGCTCACCCTGACCACCCGCGTCTCAGGCGACCTCATCAGGGCGCTCGACCCGCCGTACTTCTTCGAGACCAGGCTGTCCTGGCAGCTCGTGCTGCCCTTCGGCTGGAACGAGGTGTGGTTGCGCGTGAAGGGGGTGTGGCTCACCGGCGACGTGTTCTTCCCCTTCGAAGATTCGATGGGTCAGTACCTGCCCGCGACCTCCGGCGACCTCTGGCTGCGCACGGCCGCTTCGGCGCACGTCGCGTACCGGTACAGCCTGGTGCGCGACCTGCTGCAGGTCGGTGCGTTCGTGGGCGGAGTGGTGTTCGAGCAGCAGGGCAAACCGAGATCTGGGCTGGGCGCAGGGCCCAGCGCGCACCTGTTGCTCGCGAACTTCTTTCAGGTCGATCTGTTCTTGAACTTCGCCGTGCTCTCCGACGGCCACTTTGGCGCCGGAGGGCTCGTCTGGCTCAAGAAGGTCTTTTGATTTTCAGCCTTCAGCGACGGTGATCTTGATCACCTTCACCGGGGTGTTGGGGCGATCGTCGGTGGTGGGCGTGCCTTCGATCTTCTTCACGATGTCCTGCCCCGTGGTCACCTTGCCGAACACCGGGTGACGCGAAGCGCCGGGCGAGAACCAGTCGAGGAAGCTGTTGTGCACGGTGTTGATGAAGAACTGGCTGCCGCCCGAGTTGGGCCGGCCGGTGTTCGCCATCGAGAGCGTCATCGGCTCGTTGCTGATCTTCGCGGTGAACTCGTCCTTGATGTCGCCGTGCGGAGGACCGCCGGTCCCCGCGCGCGGGCTCATCGGGTCCTTCGAGTGCGGGCACCCGAACTGGATCATGAATTTGTTGATGACGCGGTGGAAGTGCAGGCCGTCGTAGAAGCCGCTCTTGGCCAGGGTGATGAAGTTGCCCGTGGTGAGGGGCATCTGGTCCTGAAAGAGCTCGACGGTGAAGCTGCCGAGGGAGGTCTCGAACGTCGCGGTGGGGTTGGGCATGGGCGAAATCTACGCACGCTGGGGCCCGGTGATGCAGAATTCCGCCTTCCGGTTTTCCAGGGGGTCACATGGTCTCATTGGTGTTGAGCATCGCCTTGATTTCCTCGACGGGCGGCCTGCTCGCCGAGCGCACCCCCGCGGCGGGAATGCTGGTGGGGGCGGTGAACCTGAACCAGGCCGCGGCTTCCCTGGACA
>JAYVNA010000722.1:0-27336 GCA_043758715.1 Archangium sp. | reverse complement strand
CAACCCCTGGCGCGCCTGGCCCAGCAGCACCCGTTCCTGCTCGAGCATCTGCGCGTATTCCTGCTTGAGCAGCCCCTCGCCCCCGACGGCCTTGTCGGCGTTGTTGCGCTCGGACAGCAGCTGCGCGCGGAGCTCGTCGAGCTGGGTCTGCACCCCGTCGAGGCCGCGCTGTTCCATCGTCACCTTCTCGAGGAACGCCTTCTCGTCCTGGGGCTTGTCCTTGCGCTGCGGCTTGGTGTCGTCGACGTACTTTCGAATCGCGGTGAGCTGCGCCTGCTGCGATTGAATGTCGATGCCCAGCTGGAAGGCGGTCTTGTCCAGGGCGTCGATGGCGGCCTGAATGCGCTCCTTGCGGGCGCGCACCTGCTCGGTGGTGGTGGGGAGGGTCTCGATGCGCTTGCGCAGCTCGACCTGCTTCTGCTTCACCTCGCCCAGCTGGCGCTTCTGTTCGGCGCTCATCATGTCGTCGACCAGGAATTCTTCGATGCGCGTCAGGCTGGCCTCGGCGCGGGTCAGCGAGGTGTCGACGGCGTCGGCGCGCGTGTAGCCTTCCTGCAGCACGGGGAAGCTCTCGACGCCGCGTTCGTCCAGCGAGCGCAAGATGCGATCGGCGATGGCGCCTGATTCTTCGATGCCGCGACGGCTGGCGTCGAGGGCCGAGGTGATCTCGACCGCTTCGGCGACTTCCTGCCGGGTGCTCGCCCACTTGAGGGCCACCGGGGGAAGCAGGCGGGTGACGTCGAGGGTCTTCTCGTTTCGCGCCAGCAGCTCGTCGAAGTACTGCACGGGATCTTTGTTGATCGTCAGCAGCGCATCGATCTCGTCGCGAACCGGGGAGTAGGTGTTGATGACCTGGTTGTAGGTGTCGATGGCGTCGTCGTACTTCTGCAGCTTCTGCAGCAAAGTTCCCTGCAGAATCTTCGCTTCGGGCGCGAGCACCGAGTCTTCCGCGACCAGCAGCAGCACCTCGGTGGCGTTCTTGGCGCGCTCCAGCTCGCCCTTGCGCACGTAGCTCCAGGCGATCTCGTAGAGCGAGTCGGGGAAGCTGTCTGACTGCTGGCTGATGCGCGCGTAGCGATCGATGGCGTCGTCGTATTTGCCGATCTCGAAATACACCCGGCCCATGGAGAGGTCGGCCAGTTCCTTCACGGCGCGATCCTTGTCGTCGCGGGCGCTGGCCTGGGTGATCGACTGGAACTGCGCCTGCGCGAGATCCCACTGCTTGAGGTGCACGTAGCCGACGCCGATGAAGTAGGCCGACTGCAGGTGGAAGGGGCCGGTGGCGTCGCCTGCGAGCGTCTGGAAGATCGAGCGGCTGCGGGGAATGCGATCTTCGGGCGTCAGGTCTTGCCGGCGAAACATCCACTTGGCGTAGACGTAGGTGAGCTCGGGCGGCAACGAGCCCCCCGACAACCCGCGCGCCTGCTTGATGTAGTCGTCGATGCCGGTGAACTCGTTGAGGCGGCCGGCGATCTCGAGGTAGCGGGCGAGCGCTTCTTTGTAGTGACCCGCGCGCAGGGCCAGCAGCTGACGAAGATAGAGGCGCGAGCCGAGGTAGTTCTTCTGCTGGTAGAGCGAGTCAGCCAGGTAGAAGAGGGCGTCGGCGTAGCGGGGGCCCTTCTGAAAGTCCTTGTTGGCCACCAGATCGTAGAAGAGCAGGGCGGCGGTCGAGAACTCGTTGAGCAGGTACTGAATCTCGCCGTCGCTGAAGCGCTGCAGCCGCATCGCCTCGTCGCTGGTCTCTTCGCGCAGGGTGTACTGCTTCTCGACCAGGTCGATGTTGTTGCGGGCGGCTTCCACCTGGCGCGCCACCTCTTCGACCTGGAGCTGGAGCTCCGCGGGGGACACCTTTCCCCGCTGGGCCGACGCCAGTCCCGCGGCGCACAGCACCACCCCCACCATGGCCTTCGAGAACCTGCTGATCATGGCGCGCGTGACTGCGACGTCACTTCGTCTCGGTCGCGGGAGGAGTGCCGGCCGGGTCTCCGCCCTTGTTGGTGGCCTGGTCGCGGGCCGACGTGATGTCGTAGCGGATCGCGGGCTTGTCCTTGATGTCAGACGTGATGCCGCCCTTCTCGAACCCCACCACCTTCACGGTCGTCACCTTGCCGGCCTCTGCGTTGAACGTCTGGTTCGACTGCAGCTTGAACTTGTACCCCTCGAGGTAGCTGAAGATGCCGTAGCCGTGGCCGCGATAAACCATGCGCACGGCGATCTGGTGATTGCCCGGCACGATGCGGCCGTTGAAGATCTCAAACTCTTCGCGCTTGTCGAGGTCACCGCCGGCGTCGACCTTGGTGAAGATGGGCGCGCCATCGAGCGCGTAGGCGACCGACTCGAGGATGAACTGGGCGCCCATCTCGTTGCGGTGGAAGATCACGGCGCGGGCGCCGCTGGAAAGATCGCCGCCGAGCACCGTTTCCTGCAGCAGCAGCAGGCGGGCCTTGGTGCGGAAGATCTTTTCCTTCAGGTCGACGACCTGTTCCTCGAGCGTCTTGACGCGGGTGGTGAACGCCTCGTCGGCGGTGAGGGCCGAATTTTCAGCGGGCGCGGCGGTGGTGGGAGCGGGCGCAGGCGTGCCGCCATCTTGCGCGGACGCAACCCCCGCAACGCTCACCAGCATCAAAGTGGCCCAACGCAGCCCCCACTGCTTCATCTCACGAACCGCCCTTCTTGAGCTCGGTGAGCACGAGCTTCGCGACGTCCTTGAGGGTGTCGAACACGCCGACGCCCGTGGGCGCGACAGCCTGGCGCTCGGTCACGTTGCGGGGGTTGAGCACCTTGCGCAGCTCTTCCACCGGCACGGCGTTGGGAAGATCGCGCTTGTTGTACTGCATCACGAACGGGACCTTATCGAGGTCGTAGCCCTGTTCCTTCAAGTTGATGCGCAGGTTGTCGAGCGACTCGATGTTCGCTTCCATGCGCTCGACCTGGCTGTCGGCGACGAAGACCACCCCGTCGACACCCTTGAGGATGAGCTTGCGGCTGGCGTCGTAGAAGACCTGGCCTGGCACCGTGTAGAGGTGGAAGCGCGTCTTGAAGCCGCGAATCTCACCCAGCGACAGCGGCAGAAAGTCGAAGAACAAGGTGCGATCGGTCTCGGTGGAGAGAGAGATCAGCTTGCCCTTCGTCTCGGGGTTGGTCTTGTTGTAGATGTACTGAAGATTCGTCGTCTTCCCGCACAAGCCGGGGCCGTAATAGACGATCTTGCAGTTGATCTCGCGGCTTGAGTAGTTGATGAATGACATGGTCGCGGGCTGCCTTACTCGCTGAAAAGGTTATCGATGTCTGCGTCGGAGATCTCGGCGAACGGCGAGCCGGCTCCGGGGACCGCGGCGCGTGCAGCCAGCGCGGCGAAGACTTTCTCGAGTTCGTCCGATGCCTTCTTGATGCGCAATCGGACCAACCCCAGCGAGGTGCGGTTGTCGAAGATGACGACGAGCACCACCCGCCCCCCGACCAGCGTCATGTAGAGCGAATCTCTCGCGCCTTCATGGAATTGGTTGGGGAACTCGTTCTCGCCGATCAGCTTTGCCAGACCGCCCATGGCCGCGACGTTGCCGGCCGTAAGCGAAGCCAACGACGTCGTGTCGATGTTGTGCGTCTGGCCAGCCGCGGAAATCAGCTGACCATTTTTATCGACGAGGAAGACCACCTTCGCGTTTGCGTCCTTCGTGAGTCGGTCGCACACCGCGTTAATCCGGTGGAACTCCTCTTCGTACATCACCAGCTGCGTGGCCATGAGGTGGAGGCGCTCCTGTCAAACGGTTGCGAGGTCCTATCAGACGGTACACGACTGTGCACGCTTTCGAGAGGTGAAAACACCGTGGTGTCAGGGGGCTGGGCGATGTTCGGGGAGGATCGCGCCGTGGGGTGTGACCCTCAAGGGAGAACTGGTCATTTCCTGCGTTGATGGCGCCGGAGCGACTAGGCTGCACGGCCGTGCTCGGGAACATCGCCAGGGGTGCTGCGTGCGCGCTGCTGTTCCTGCTCCCCGCGGCGGCGCTCGCGCAGGCTCCGGGCCTCGTTTCCGGCGTGAAAGCCCCCGGGTGGACCGACGATCAAGCCCAGGTTCGGTTGCACTACGGCTTCGCCTTCCGCAACGGGGAAGAGAGTGATCAGGGCCCGGGGCTTTCCTACTCGGGCTTCAGCCCCAACGATCTGGGGCTGACGGCCTGGCTGTGGTTCCTGCTGGGAGACCACCTCGGGCTGACCGGCGCGGTGCAGCGGGAGGCCTTCTCTCTGCTCGATGGCGCGACCGTGGTCACCTCGGGGGCGCTGATGCGGGCGAACATCGGGCCCACGGGGCGGGTGCGTTTCGGGCCCGTGCGCCTCGAAGCCGCTGCTTCCTACAGTTTTCAGCAGCTGCCGGTGTTCGGCACCGTCGCCCTTCCTTCCTTCTCCACCGTGCAGAGACACGGGGTGTTGCTGGCCGCCCGCGGGTTGGTCGATCTGGGGCCGGTCACCGCGGAAGCCCGATTCGAGTACCCGATCGCCGTCGCGAACACCGGCCGGCAGGTCACCTCGCAGGGGCTGGGCGTGGGCGGCGGCCTGCGGGTTCAGCTCTTTCGCACCGGTTTCCTCAAGTGGGGCCTGCTGGGCGAGGTGCTGTGGCACCGCGATTCCATTCTGAGCGCTGACGCCGCGGCGCCGCTGTCGACCACCCAGAGCATCGTGCGGGCGGGGTTGGCGCTCGACCTTCAGTGGAAAGACCCGAAGCTCGAGGCCGAGCTGCGCACCGGCTCGCTCAAGATCTCCGTGCGCAGCGAGCAGGGCCCGCTCCCGGGCGCGGCGGTGGCGATCACCGGCGGCGCGATTCGCCGTGACCTGGTGACGGGCGCCGATGGCAACGCGGCGTTGCCCGAGCTCGAGCCCGGTGAGCTGGTCGCCGCGGCCTCGTTGCCCGGGTACGTGCCCGCTGAATCGCGGGTCAGCCTGAGCGCCGGTGACGAGCGCGCGGTCGAGCTGTTGCTGGTGAAAGAAAAGCCGAAGGTCGGCGGGCTCGCCCTCAAGGTGGTCTCGTTCGACGGCGCAGCGCCGGTGGCCTCGACGGTGGAAGTCAACGGCCAGACCTCGCCCACCAACGCCGCGGGTGCGCTCGCGCTCGCGGGGCTCGCTCCGGGGCCGCTCTCGGTGAAGGTGACCGCGCCGGGCTTCAACCCCGGTGAAGAAGGGGCGTCGATCGTCGCCGGCAGCGTCACCGACCTCACCGTGACCCTGGTGCCCGAGAAGAAGCGGGTGCCCGCCACGGTGCGCGGGCAGGTGCGTTCGGCGCGCGGCGGCAAGCCCGTGGTGGCGCAATTGGAGATTCGCGAGCTCAAGCAGACGGTTTCGGCGGACGCGGGCGGGGCCTTCTCGGTGCAGATTCCCGGGGGCAAATACACGGTGCGCATCAGCGCGGCCGGCTTCCACACCCAGACCAAGACCGTCACCGTGCGAGATGGTGACCAGGCGATCTTCAACGTGGATCTCGCCCCGAAGTGAGCTCAATTCGAAGCGTCGTTCTCAGCTGCGCCGTGTTGTTCGCCTGTGGCGATCCTCCGAGGCCGCCCCCGGTCCCTGACGCGTCGACGCCGGCGGTTGCGGCCGTGGCAAAGAAGAAGAGCGTCGGCCAGCTCGAAGCACCCGCGGGTGCGGTGACGCTCGAGCGCGACGGCAAGACCCGCCCGGCCACCGCGGAGCCGCTGTTCGGGGGCGACGTGATCGAGACCGGTGAAGACGGCTCGGCCGAGCTGCGGTTCGCCGGAGATCGGGTGGTCGAGCTGGGCGCCGAAGGCCGCTACGAGCTCGATCTCGACGGCAACGGCCTGATGTTGAACGTGACGCGGGGCCTGGTGCTCACCCGGGTGAAGGCGACCGCGGGGCAGGAAGAAGGCGGCGTGCTGCTGACCATCTCGACGCCCTTCGGCCTGACGCGCATCGGCGCGGCCGAGCTCTCGATGAAGGTGGACGATTCGGCCGCCGACGTCGACGTGCAGGTGGGCGAGATCGAGCTGGTCTCGAAGTCGGGCCAGGTGACGAAGCTGGGCGCGGGCAAGAAGGGCGTGCTGGGCACGGCGCGCGAGCTGCCTGAGATCGCGCTCTCGTTCGTGATCGGCGCGAACGGCAAGGCCGAGGTGAAGGCCGCCAACGCGAAGAGCTTCGTCGCCATCAACGCCACGAAGCCGCCCGCGCTGCAGGCAGGCGACGTGGTGCGGGTCAAAGAGGGGCGTGTCAACCTGGCGCCTGCGGGTTCCGACACCCGGCTGGGTCTGCTCAAGGGCGCAGAAGTGGCGATCGGCGAGACCCGCAAGGGCGCGGGCCGCGAAGCGACTGTGCTCGACGTGCGCAAGGGCGAGCTCGAGATCTCCACCCCCCGCGGGCAGTCGACCCGGGTGGCGGTGGCCTCAGGGGTGACCCTGGTGAGCGATCTGGGCGGCCAGTATTCCCTTCGGCGCACCGGCTCGGGCTTCGACGTCGACGCGCTCGCGGGCGATCTCATCATCGAGCGTGAAGGCGAGGCCCCCACGGTGGTGCCCGGCGGGCAGTCGGCGACCGTTCCGCTCAAGGGCGCGCCGGCGGTCAAGGCGGCCACCCGCGAAGGGGTGGTGCTCCCGTCGCGCCAGGGCTTGCGGGTCTTTCACACCGGGCTGCGGCAGATCTCGGTCACCTGGGATGAGATTGAAGGCACGCAGAGCTGGCGGGTGCAGCTCTCGCAAGATCCCAACTTCGAGAACGTGCTGCGCGATGGCGTGGTGCACGACAACTTCGTGAGCATTCCCGTGCCGGCGAAGGGCAATTGGTATTGGCGGGTCTTCAAGGGCGAGCTCGAGCATGCCCGCGGGAGCGCCTTCTTCGCCCCCGAGCCGCGCGCGGCCGATCTGTCCCGGCTCAAGAACGTGGTGCCCGAAGGCGCCGAGACCACCACCATCTTCTTTCAGGACAAAGACAAGCCGCCGGTCATCAACCTCACCTGGGGCAAGGACGAGACGGCCGCGAAATACGCGGTGAAGGTCTACCGCGAGGGCGTGCTGAACAACGCGGTGGCCGAGCGCACCGTGGCCGAGAATCAGCTGGCGCTGCCCGAGAACACCCTGGTCGAAGGCAAGTACCTCTGGTCGGTCACCCCGCTCGACTCCAAGGGCGGCGAGCTCAAGGGCGGCCGCATGAACAAGCTGCACCTGGTGTTCGACAACGCGGTGTCGTCGCTGTCGATCAAGAGCCCGCGCAACGGCGAGGCCGGTGGAAAGAGCGTCAACGCGGTGGGCATCGCGCCGGTGGGCAGCAAGCTCTTCATCAATGGGAAGGCGGTGCCGCTCGATGAGCAGGCCCGCTTCGACACGCAGGTCAGCCCGGCAGGTGGGCGCGTCGTCTTCCGGTTGCTGCACAACGGCGGTGAGAGTTACACCGTGCGCACGGTGAAAACGCGGTGACTGGTCTCAACGATCCGCGCCCGAGCAACCCCGAAGCCCGCATGGCCATCGGGGAAATGGCCGTGAAGGCCTACGGCAAGTACTTCCTCATCAAGAAGCTCGCAGAAGGCGGCATGGCCGAGATCTTCCTCGCCAAGCAGCTCGGGGTGGAAGGCTTCGAGAAGAACGTCGTCATCAAGCGCATGCTGCCGCACCTCTCGGCGGCCTCTGACTTCGTCAGCATGTTCCTCGACGAAGCGCGGCTGGCGGCGTCGCTGACGCACTCGAACATCGTGCAGATCAGCGACCTCGGCCTGTCCGACGGTTGCTACTACATCTGCATGGAGTACCTGGCCGGCGAAGACCTCGCCACGGTGCTCCGCACGGCCAAGCGGCGGGGCGAACCTGCGCCGGTGAACATCGTCTTGCGGGTGCTGACCGAGGCGGCGATCGGGTTGCACTTCGCGCACGAGGCGGTGGACCCCAAGGGCGAGCCGATGCGCCTGGTGCACCGCGACATCTCGCCCTCGAACCTCTTCATCACCTACGGCGGCCAGGTGAAGGTGCTCGACTTCGGCATCGCCAAGGCGGAATCGCGGGTCACCTCCACGGGCGCCGGCATCGTGAAGGGCAAGTATCAGTACATGTCGCCCGAGCAGGCGCGCGGTGACTCGATCGATCGCCGCAGCGACATCTTCTCGCTGGGGGTCTCGCTGTACGAGGCGCTCACGGGCGTACGGCCCTTCGCGCGCGACACCGATCTCGCGGTGCTCAAAGCCGTGCTCGGCGGCGAATACCAGCCGGTGCGATCGCTGCGGCCCGATCTCCCGCTCGAGGTCGAGCAGATCGTCACCAAGGCGATGGCCCAGGAAGCGGAGTATCGCTACCCGACCGCGCTCGCCTTCGCGCAGGACATCGAGCGCTTCGTCGGTGCCACCACCTCGGCGTCGGGTGGGCAGGCGCTGACGCAGTTCATGACCGGCTTCTTCGGGCCCGAGCGGGTGAAGTCGAAGATGCGCATCGAGTCGCTCGACGAGCTGGCGGCGCGCGGCGTCGACATTCCCGGGCGGGCGAACCCGAACGCGCCCAAGACGGCCGTGGGCGAGGTGCGCACCGAGGCCGCGCCGATTCGCAATGAGCTGGCTGAACGCACCAACGCCATCGGCGCGCCGCTGACGATTCGTGCGGCGCAATCGCGGAACAGGGTGTTGGTGGCGGCCGCGTTGGTGCTGGGCATCGGCGGAACGGTGCTGGCGACGAAGTTGCTCACGCCCACCCCCGTGCCCACGCCGATTCTGATTCCGCCGGTGGTGCCTCCGCCTCCCCTGGTGATCGATGCGGGGCTGGCCGAGGTGATCGATGCCGGGGCGGTGGTGGCCGAGGTCGACGCGGGCCTTCCTGAGATCGACGCCGGGGTGGCGGTGATCAAGCAGCCGCTCAAGCCGGTGGTGCTCACCACGGCGATGGTGGGCAAGGCGATCTCGGCGAACAAGGGGCGCTTTCAGAAGTGCTTCAAGGACAACAAGGCGTCGCTCCCCTCGCCGCAGGGCACGCTCAAGGTGACCTTCGCCATCGCGAACACCGGCAAGGTGACGCGGGTGACGACCGATCTCCCGGGAACCAAAGTCAGTTCGTGTCTCGAGGCCGCGGTGAAGGCGATGGTCTTCCCCCGCCACGTCGACGTCGAAGTGCAGGTGCCTTTCCCGCTGACCTGGGATGCGCGCTGAAACTACAGATCGCGTCGTGAGGCGAGCGCGCGGGCGAGCGTGGCCTGGTCGGCGTATTCGAGATCGCCGCCCATCGGAATGCCCTGCGCCAACCGGGAAACTTTCACCCCGATGGGCTTGAGCAACCGGGTCAAATAGAGCGCGGTGGCCTCGCCCTCGACGTCAGGGTTCGTCGCGACGATCACTTCTTCGATGGGCGTGTCCTGCAGCCGCAGAATCAGATCGCGAATGCGCAGCTGCTCGGGCCCGATGCCCTCGAGGGGCGAGAGCACGCCGTGCAGCACGTGGTAGCGGCCCTTGAACTCGCGGGTGCGCTCGATGGCGAGCTCGTCGGCGATGCCTTCCACCACGCAGATGATTTTGTCGTCGCGGCGGGGATCGTTGCAGAAGCCGCAGAACGTGCCCTCGGGCCCGTCGTGCAGGCTGAAGCAGCGGGAGCAGAGCTTGACGCGATCGACCACCTCGTTGAGGGCGGCCGCCAGCGAGCGGGCGTACTCCGGCGGCGAACGCAGCACGTGAAACGCGAGCCGCTGGGCCGTCTTCTCCCCGATGCCCGGCAGCTTCGCGAGCTGGGCCACCAGGCGGTTGATCGCATCAGGCGTCACGAGCAGCTCAGGTGATGCCAGGAATCTTGATGCCGCCGGACACCTTGCCCAGCTCGGCGGCCATGAAGGCCTTGCTGTCGGCGAGGGCGGCGTTGACGGTGGCGATCACGAGATCTTCGAGCATCGCGATGTCGTTGGGGTCGACCGCGGCGGCGGCGATCTTGATGCTCTTGAGTTCCTGCGAGCAGCTGACCTTCACGGTGATGAGATCGTTGGCCGACTTCTTCTCGATCGTCTCCTCCGCGAGTTCCTGCTTCCGCTTCTCGATCTTCTCGGTGAGCTTGTTCGCCTGTCGGATGAAGTAATTGAGATCGACGCCGGGCATGGGTGCTCCAGGGGAAACGGAAAGGAGTGGGGTGCTTAATCGACCGCGGGGCCCGCGTCACCCTCGTCCGGGGTGCTGGCGGTGGCCGCGGGGGGCGGGCGGGCGACGGGCTCGAGGTAGGCGATGTGTTCGAGCGAGCCGCCGAGGTGCTTGAGCACGTTGCGGAGGGCTGGGTGGGCTTTCACCTTGTCTTCGATGCCGCGTTCCCGCGTGGAGCGATCGGTCGCTTCGACCTCGGCGATGCTCTTGGCGGCCGAAGCGAAGGCCTGCACGCTGGTGTCTTCGACCAGCTTGATGGTGCGGCCCAGGGACCGGGTCAGTTCGCCCTCCACCATCGGGCGGCTCATGCCGATCACCTGCGAGCGATGGAAGGCAGCGTCGGCGGGGAAGGCGATGCGCACGCCACCTTCGGGGGTGAAGCCGAGGAACCGGGCGTACGAGAGTGACTTGCCGTGGCGGGGCGAGGCTTCGCGAACCGATTCGACGGCGCGCTTCCACTTGTCTTCGTCGGTCCCCGCGGTCCGGTCGGTGGCGATGACCAGGGGCGGCGGCTCGGGCTCGTCGTCTTCGAGCAGCTCATCCTGTCCCCCTCTCCCCGCGGGGGAGAGGGTCGGGGAGAGGGCAGACGCGGCGTTCGGTGTTTCGGGCAGGCATTCACCTGAAGCGCAGCCTTCGGGGCTGTTCTCCGGGGGGAAGATCTTCACGTCGCCGGGCAGCGAGCGATTGATCAGGCGAACTTCAGGTTGGACTGCCCTCTCCCCGACCCTCTCCCCCGCGGGGAGACGGGGCGCAGGGGGCGCAGGGGGGGCGGGGCGCGGGGGTTCAGGTGCGAAAGGTCGTGGGACCGGAGCGACCTCCAGGCGCTCCGGCGGGTGCAGCGGTGCCACTGGCGAGCTTCTCGACGCGAGCGATCAGCTCGGGAATCGAAGCGGCCGGCGCAAGGTGCAGCCCCTTGAGCAGCGCCATCTCGAGGGCGAGCTTGGGTTGCGGCGCGCGGGCGATTTCCCAGACCGCCGAGTGCACCACGTCGAACAACCGCGCGATCTGCGCCGCGTCACTTTCCCGGGCGAGCGCGAGCACCGCGTCGCGATCAGTTTCAGCCAGTTCCTCGGGGGCCTGGCCGGTGGCCTTGGCGACGAACACGTGCCGCAGTTGCTCGGCCAGCTCTTCCGCGAGGCGCCGCAGGTCGACTCCGCGCGTCCACAGCTCTTCGACGTTCGCGAGCAGCGACTTCGCGTCACGCCTCACCAGCGCCACCGCGAACGCGTGAATGACCGTGCGGTCGATCGCGCCCAGCGCCTCGGCGACGTCGTTGTCGGAAGGCGAGAGGCCGCACGCGCTGATCACCTGATCGAGCAACGAGAGGGCATCGCGCATGCCGCCTTCAGACTGCCGAACGATCAACGAGAGCGCAGACCCCGAGACGTTCATCTTCTCGAGCGCGCAGATCTCCTGCAGCCGCTTGAGCATCGCGGCCGTCGAGATGCGGCGGAAGTTGTGTCTCTGGCAGCGTGAAAGAATCGTGTCCGGGAGCTTGTGCGCCTCGGTGGTGGCGAAGATGAACTTCACGTGCCCGGGCGGCTCTTCCAACGTCTTCAAGAGTGCGTTGAAGGCGGCCTGCGAGAGCATGTGAACTTCGTCGATGATGTAGATCTTGAAGCGGCTGCCCTGCGGCAGGTACTTCGCGTTCTCGCGAATCTCGCGCACGTTCTCGACGCCGTTGTTCGAGGCGCCGTCGATCTCGGCCACGTCGGTCGAGGTGCCGTCGCGAATTTCAGTGCAGGCCTTACAGACGCCGCAGGGAGAGGACGTGGGTCCCTTCTCGCAGTTGAGGGCGCGCGCGAGCAGGCGGGCGGCGGTGGTCTTCCCCACGCCGCGAGGGCCCGCGAACAGGTACGCGTGCGCGACGCGATCGAGCTTGATCGCGTTCTCGATGGTGCGAACGACGTGCTCCTGGCCCGTCATCGCCTCGAAGGCCTGCGGGCGGTATTTCCGGGCGAGAACCGTGTAGCTCATGGTGCCGAGCTTGTAGCGCGAAGTGCCCCGCGCGGCATCGGTTGATCAGCGCTGCGTCACAGCGTCGCGTACACGAACGCGAAGCACATCTCGTCGCTGGTGCCTTCGCCCCAGGTCACCGCCGAACCGGTCGGGTTGTCCCAGGTGCAGTTGAGGTGCACCGCGCTGGTGCGGCTCAGCTGGTACGCCGTCTTGCGGAAATACTGCGTCTGCCAGTGGAAGTCCCAGCGCTGAATGTCGACCAGGCACTCGTTGGAGCCGCCCGCGGTGAGGCTGATCTTCCGCCCCTTGGTGTGCATGTGCGGGAGGAAGCCCCAGAGGTTCAAGGGAAAGCCGAGGCTGTTGGGGAAGTCTTCGCTGTGGCTGTAGTTCTGCCCGTTGGCGGGAATGGAGAAGCGGTCGGCCACCAGGGGCAGCAGGTACGCGCTGCGCTCCGCGCCCGTGCCGTACATCAGCTTGACCGAGGTCTGATCAGGCAGCGACGCGTTCTCGGTGTTGTAGTGAACCTGCATCGCGATCACCTGGTTGGTGCCGATGCGAATGCCGGTGTTCGCCGGGAAACGAACGGCCGAGCCGCCCGGAGCCCACGCGCCCAGGGTGCCGTCGGTGTCGACGTTGGCGCCGCCGAAACACTCCCAGCCCGGCCGCGTGTCCTGCGCGTCTTTGGTGAGCGCGGCAGCCCGGGGCACGATGTACATGATGACGTGGTGAACCACGCGCTTCTCGCCGGGGCTGATGTCGTAGCCGGTGACGACCTGCTCCTGCGCGAGGGCGGGGTCGACGATGAAGCAGCGGTAGTCGTCGCGGACGGTGGCCGTGTACGCCTGGGTCATCTGCAGGGTGAGATCGACCTTCGGAAGCACTTCCGCCGCGCCGGCCGGAGCCGGGGCATCAGCGGGGTTGCCCTCGAGCGCGCCGCCCTGAAACCAATCGGTGATGGTCGCGATCTGCGCGTCGGTCAGCGAGCGATCTCCGACGAACGGACCGCCGCAGCCCTTGCTCGCGAGCCACGGGGGCATGCGCTTGGTGGTGGTGGCGTCGGCCATCAACGCGGCCTTCGCCTTCGCGTTTTCGTAACTGTCCAAGGCGAACGGGGCGATGCCGCCCTCGCTGTGGCAGTTGTTGCAGGACACCTGAGTGATGGGGAGCAGGTCTTTGTAATAGGTGGGCGCGTTGCCGCCGCCCGTGCCGCCGTCACCACCGAGGAAATTGGTGCCACAGCCCGTCAGGGTCACCGCTACCGCGCTCAGGAACACCGCTCGAGTCGACATGGCGGCGCACTTGACCAGAATCAAGCCTGCGCAGTCTACGGCGCGAGGGTGAATGCTATGAGGCGCGCTCCCTTATGGAAGCCCTCGTGATGACGCTCCTCGCTTCAGCTCCGATCACCGATACCGCCTTCCTCAGAGAGTTCGCGGAGACCCGCCGCTACCTCTCGGGGCGCCCGGGTTCGGTGAAGGTCACGCCCGACGGCAAGTCGGCGCTCTTTCTTCGCAGCGGCCCCAAAGACTCGGTGCAGATGTTGTTCGAGCTCGAGCTCGCGACGGGCACCACCAAGGTGTTGCTGACGCCCGAGGCCGTACTGGCCGGCGCCAGTGAGCAGTTGACGGCGGCGGAGAAAGCACGCCTCGAGCGGCAGCGGGTCTCGGCGCGCGGCTTCACCAGCTACCAGCTCTCGGAAGATGGCTCGCGGCTGCTGGTGGGGCTCAGCGGCAAGCTCTACGTCATCGATCGCGCGAGCGGGAAGGCGACGCAGCTCAAGACGGGGGAGGGCGCGTGCATCGACCCGAAGTTCAGCCCCGACGGGAAGTCGGTCGCCTACGTGCGCGACTTCGACCTGCAGGTGATCGACCTCGCGAAGAACGTCGAGCGCCGGATCACCAAAGGCGGCACCGAGCAGAAGCCACACGGCCTGGCCGAGTTCGTCGCCCAGGAAGAAATGGATCGCGACAGCGGGTTCTGGTTCAGCCCCGACAGCGCGTCGATCGTCTTCCAGGAGACCGACACCGCGGGCGTCGAGGTCTTCAGCGTGCCCGATCCCACCAAGCCTGAACGCGAGGCCGAGCGCTTTCCGTATCCGCGCCCGGGGAAGAAGAACGTCTCGGTGCGGCTGGGCGTGGTCGCGGTCAAGGGCGGGACTCCGAAGTGGCTGAGCTGGGATGCCGCCGCGTTTCCGTATCTGTGCTCGGTGGTTTGGAAGAACGGCCCGCTCACGATCGTGGTGCAGAACCGCGAGCAGACGAAGGAGCAGGTGCTCGCGATGGATCCCGCCTCGGGGAAGGCGGCGCTGCTGCTCACCGAAGAAGACGCGGCGTGGCTCAACCTCGATCAGGAATTTCCTCTCTGGGTGAAGGGCACCGGCTTCTTCTGGAAGACCGAGCGCAACGGCAGCAACGAGATCGAGCTGCGCAAGCCCGACGGTTCGTTGCTCGCGAGCTGGGTGAAGCCGGAAGCGGGCTATGGAGGGCTCGTGGGTTTTGCACCCGCGACCAGGACGCTGTTCTTCACCGGCGGCACGAACCCCACCGCGAGTTCGCTCTTCAAGGTGGTCGATGGGGGGCCGGTCGAGCGCGTGAACACCCCGGGTGAACCGCTCTCGGCGATGAGCGCGGAGTTGACCGGCGGTGACGGCTTCATCTCGCTCGTGCACACCTCTACCCAGGCGATGCCCAGCCACGCGGTGATGCGCGTCGATGGCAGCGGGGTGGTCGAGGTGCCGTCCGTCGCGATCGAGCCGACGATGAAGCTCTCGATCGAGATTGCGCAGCTCGACCACGACGGCGCGTGGACCGCGGTGATCAAGCCGTCGAACTTCGTGAAGGGCCAGAAGTACCCGGTGGTGCTCGAGGTCTACGGAGGCCCGCATCACCTCTCGGTTCAGCAGACGATGCGAGAGAACCTGGTGCTGCAGTGGATGGCGAACCAGGGCTTCATCGTGGTGAAGGTCGATGGCCGAGGCACTCCGCGGCGCGGGCGCGCCTGGGAGCGGGCGATCAAAGGCGACTTCGCGACGGTGACCGCGGGTGACCAACTCGCCGCGCTGCAGCAACTGGGCAAGCGGGTGCCGGAGATGGATCTGACCCGCGTGGGCGCCGACGGCTGGAGCTTCGGTGGCTACATGGCGGCGCTGCTGGCGATGTCGAAGGGTGACGCCATCAAGAGCGGAGTCGCGGGAGCGCCGGTGGTCGACTGGCGCGACTACGACACGTTCTACACGGAGCGATACCTCGGCCTGCCCGAGGCCCAGCCCAGGGCGTACGAGGTCAGCTCGCTGCTCTCCTACGTGAACGACGCCAAACGGCCCGTGCTGCTCATTCACGGCACCGCCGACGACAACGTGTACTTCCTGCACTCGCTCAAGTTGTCAGATGCGTTGTTCAAGGCGGGCAAGCCGCACAGCGTGCTGCCGCTGACGAACTTCACGCACATGGTGCCTGAGCCGTTGGTGACCCAGCGGCTCTACGAGCGCATCGTCACCTGGTTCAAGGAAACGCTCTGATGCCGCTCGATCCGGCGTTCGTCGAGGACTGTCCGTACGCGCCCGAGGCACTGCTGCTCGAAGAGGTGCTGGAGATCGACAAGGTGAAGGGCCGGGTGGTGGCGCGCATGCCGGTGCACGCGGACCTGCCGATCACGAGACATCAGAAGGTGCACCCCGTTCGGCACCCGCGGCACATGAGCGGCGGCTTGATGGTGCACATGACGGGGATGATGGGGTTCGTGCACGCGTACTTCGTACTCGGCCTGCGCCATCACGAAGGGTGGATTGGCTACGGCGCGAAGATTCACGAGGCGCGGTTTACGGCGCTCGCGACCCCGGGCACGCCGTTGACGCTCGAGGCGATCGCGGTGCGCTCGCGGCGCATTCGCGACTCGATCATGGTCCGGTACAAGTTCGAGTTCAGGCAAGGCGAGACCGTCGTCTACGAGGGTGAGCAGACAGCGATGTGGCTCAAGATGGTCGAAGGGCAGCCGTTGCCCACCATGCCGCTCAGCTCCGGCGCATGAGGCAGGTGGAGGAGCAGGCGAAGCAGATCGCCGAGTTTCAGAAGCGGCTCGACGCGCTCGAACGGCGTTGCCGCTGAAGGAGGCTCGGTCGAGATGGTCGAGGGTGATCTCAGCGCAGCACCACCCAGCCACCGCGCACTTCATCCCAGAGAAGCAGGTGGCCACCGGCCCTCGCGTACGTCTCACCGCCCCGACGCTCGATCCGCGCGCCTGGTGGCAAGCGACCAATCACCTGGCCCGAGTAGCGAGCGTGAGGCCGGTATCGGCCGCGCTCGATCCGGGAGGAGCGGTTGTAGCGGTCGTATCGATCGTCGTATCGGGCGCCGTCGTAATACGGGTCGCGGCGGTAACCCTGGTGGCTGAAGCACGCTGAGCCCAACAACAGTCCTGCCAACAACACGACTTTCATGGGGGAAGTCCTTTCCCTCCCCAACACCGTCGTTCACAAAAGAATTCTACCGCCGGCCCGACGGGGCGAGTTCCCTGAGAAGGCACGAAGGGCGCGGTTCCACACCGCGGCAGCAATCCTGCCTCAGCCCCAAAGGTGAGCGGAACGCGACTACGGGTTGGCCTGCGCTGGTGGGGGATCGGTGGGCAACACAGCGCGCAACCCGTCAACCGGCACTGTGAGCAGGATGGTCGTACCCACCGACTGGACCATGTGGACTGGGATCTCCACCTCTCCCGACCGAAAGAGGGTGCGGTGCGCGCCGAGCTGATCAGCGATCTCCTTGAGCAGCGAGACCCTCAGTGACTCGATTCGCCAGGACTCGACCTCCACAAACAGCGCGCTGACTTCGCCGATCACCTGCCCGTCCGCCGCGATCACGGGCCGCTTCCGAATCGTCTCGTCAGAGAGTCGCATGAGCATCTCCTCAGCGAACGGAGCTTGCACGCGCGGTGCCCCGCCGCGCCATTCAGAATCAGCGCGTGGCGTTACGACTCGTCGACGAGGGTCAGCGCGCTCAGGAGTTGGTCGAGCCTTGCGACGACGGCAGCGCAGCCCGGTGGCGCCAGGCATGCCAGCGTTCGTTTCGGTGTCGAATGACATCGGCCTCCTGTCCGAGCCCCAGCTCGAAGGGGGGCGGTTGCATCGGCCCCGAGGCAGCCGCGGCGCGTGCGGTCCGCGCCTGTGCCTCCTCGAAGAGCTGCGCGTGTGTTGGGCCGGCCTGCGCGGCAAGGCGCCTTCGTATCGAGGCCCCCCTCCGTACGAAGGGCCGCTCTGCGAGACGTACGCCGTGATGACGAAGCCTGTTTCGCGATGACGAAGGACGTACTCGTCATCACGACGTCGCCCGAACAACGCCCGGAGCCGTCCGATGAAGTCGTCCTCCGACGTCGCTCGAGGATCGCCAAACGGAAGGAAGTCGCCGCGCCCAAAGAGCGTGCTCGTGCCGTCGGCGTAGCGGGCAGGGATGACCTCGAATTCGCGCTTCGCTTTCGCGATCGGGCCGTCGGGCGCTGCAGCACGAGGAGGAACACGCCGAGCTTTCGAAGAGGCGAGACGCCCTGGCGCATCGCCGCCCTTGCTCACTTGGGGCGCTTGAAGCAGAGGAACGTCGCGCCGCCTCCGACGGAGTTGCCGTTCTGAACGACGGGCGGGCGGAAGGTGAGCGAGACGAGCTCCCAGCCTTCTTCTCCGGCCTTCATCAGCCGATCGTTGGTCGGCACGCCGTCGATGTCCTGGCACCAGTGTTCCCAGCGCTGCACGGAGCGCACATCGGCGTTCGCGCGCGGCACACTGAGCGCGGCGGTGGTGGCGCAGCCAGCGAGGAAGGCAATCGCAACGAGGAATCCCCTGACCTTCATGGCGTTCTCCATCCGACCGAGACGTAGGCGCCGCCTTGCAGCGGCACAGCGCTCACGGTGGCAGCACTTTCTGCGCCGCCCGCGAACATGACGATGGCCGCGCCGATACCCGCGATGCCGACGCCGGTGAAGACGTAGCCGAGCGTCGCCTCGGTCTTGCCCGAGTCACGGTAGGCGATGGCCTGCTCGACCGGTGCCGTGCCGTTCTGCAGGGCGTTGTACTTGCCGCTCGCGGAGATCAGCAGGCCGGTCGCCACGCCGCCCGAGGCGAGCCCGATGACGCCGGGAATCCACGAGAGCGAACGGGCCGAGGGGCCGGCGGGCTTCGTGACCACCAGGGCAGGCGGGGGCTGGTTCTTCGCGCGATCTTCAGCCTCGATGCGGCGCTGTTCTGCCAGCCGCGCGGCTTCTTCGTCGGCGCGCTTCTTCTCGTCAGCGAGCCGCTTTTCCTCTTCGGCCTTGGCCGCTTCGATCTGCGGCGCGAGCATCTTGCGTACGTTGGCGCGCGCCTTCTCTGCCACCGCCTGAACCTTGGGCGAGACTTCGACGGGCAGCTTCGCCTCGAGCTCGACGGCGAACGCTTCCTTGAAGGCAGTGAGTGCCTTCTCTTCGCGGCCCATGTCGGCGAGCACCACGCCCTCGAGCAGTGAAATCTTCGCCTCGTCGTCAGGACCGCTGGCCTTCACCTTTGCGCTCTTGAGCTGCTTGAGCGCCTTCTCGTACTCGAGGTTCTCGTAGAGGGTGATGGCGGTGTTCAGGTACTTCTTCACCTGGGCGCTCTGCGCGAACGAAGGAGCGGCCAACAGCAACGTGATCAAACCGACGAAGCGCATGGCATCAATCCTTGAGGTTGTGCTTCACGAGGTTGTCGCCGGGCTTGATGGTGATGGTCAGCTCGACGTCTTTGGCGAAGGCCGGGTTGACGAGCCGCAGCTTGTGCTTGCCGACGGGCAGGGTGATCGCCGGCAGCGGGGTGTCACCCAGCTTGCGATCATCGAGGTACACGGTGGCGTACGGCCTGATGCGCAGCTCGAGCCGGCCGGTCTTCGCGGTCACGGGCTTGTCGATGGTGCTGGGCACCACCGTCAGGCCCGCATCGAGTTCGGGTTCACCCGCATCGACTTCGGCCTCGTCGGTTCCTGCATCGACGATGGCGGCGATCACGGGAGCGGCGCCCGCATCCACCACGGTCACGATCGGCGTGGCGACGCCCGCATCCACCACCGTCACGGTCGGGAGCGCCGGCTTGAGCACGAGCCAGCCCACGACGCCCAGCACGGCCGTCAGCACCGCGGCCAGCCCCACGAACAGCGGCACCTTGCTGCGCTTCACCGAGGTTGATTCCACCGAGCGCAGCGCGGTCTTCGACATGCCGCTGCCAGTCTCCGTGGCCATGGGGCGGGGTGCCGAAGGAGGCGGGGGGCGCTCGGCGCTGCCGACCCCCGAGTTGGAGACCGAATTTTCCACGTCGGGCACACGGGTCGCTTCGACGAGCGCTGCGATTTCCCGGGTGCCCGCGGTCTCACCGGTCGAGCGGATGAAGGTCTCGAGATCGGCCTGGAGCTCGACGCACGACTGGTAGCGCTTTTCCTTGTCCTTCTCGAGGCACTTGCTGACGATGGCCTCGAGTTCGGGCGGGCAATCGGGCCGGTACACCGTCGGCTTCTCGAGCGGCTTCTGGCTCATGATCGCCTGAATGATGCTGACCTCGCTGGTCGCATCGAACGGCATGCCGCCGGTGACCAATTCGTAGAAGACGATGCCCAGGGCGAAGAGATCGGCCCTTCGATCGAGTGGCTCGCGCGCGAGCTGCTCGGGCGGCATGTACGCCATCTTCCCCTTGATCATTCCTGACTTGGTCAGGTGGGGCTGGGTGGAAGCCTTGGCGATGCCGAAGTCGACGACCTTCACGGCTCCATTACGCGACACCAGAATGTTGTCGGGGCTGATGTCGCGGTGAACGAGGTTCACGAGCTGTCCGTGCTCGTCGCGCAGCTCGTGGGCGAAGTGCAGGCCTTCGGCGGCGAGCGCGATCATGCGGGCCGACAGCGCGAAGGACATCGGGCCACTCAGCTTGCGGGCGGCCTGGTTGAGCACGCGCAGGTTGGCGCCGTCGATGAACTCCATCGCGAGGTAGTACTGGCCGTCGTGCTGACCGAAGTCGAAGATCTGCACGAGGTTCGGGTGATTGAGCTCGGCCGCCAGCCGCGCTTCGCCCAGGAACATCTCGATGAAGCGCGGGTCGTCGTTGAAGTGCGGAAGAATGCGCTTCACCACGCACTTCTTGGCGAAGCCCATCGGGCCGTCGGCGCGCGCGAGGAACACCTCGGCCATGCCGCCCACCGCGAGCTTCTTGATGAGCGTGTACTTACCGAGCTTCGTGATCACGGGCGGCGCCCACAATCCCACACGTGAGGCTGGCTCAAAAGAACAAGGGCCCGGTCCCCCGACCGGGAAGACGTTGGCCGCTCCCCCCGGTTCTGCCGCTTCTACGGCTTCACCTGCCATCCACGTTTCGCGGGCTTCGGTCGCAGGGACACCAGCCGCACCTTCCACGGCTTCCATACCCACGAAGCTCCGTGGTGCGCCCGTGGTGCGGAATCTGGCGAGTGCTGACGTCGTGTTCACCGTGGCCGAGGTCGCCAAGCTTCTCAAGGTGAGCAAGGCGAAGGTCTACACGATGGTCGACCGTGGCGAGCTCGAGCACTTTCGCATGGGCACCGTGCTTCGAGTGCGCCGTGAAGTCCTCGAGGCGCTCATGAAGGCGCAGCCGTGACCGGGCCCTTACCCTCTCAGAACCCTCAGAAGGCGAGCGAGGCGGTCTGCCAAGTGATTTCGAACAACTGGCGACAGGTCCGCAACTGCGCCCATGGCGCAAGCTACGGTCGGAAGCCGGGTAGCTGGACAACCGTAGGGTCGGGCTCGCCCGTCGCGTCTCGAGCTCCAGGGCACTCCAGCAACGCCTTGGTGCGGAGTTGCTCACAGAGGCCGCGCCTGACGCCATGGAGCACGCAGTCTTGATAGCTCTGCTGGGCCTCTTCAAAGCAGGATCTACCCTCCCGGGTGTCGGCAACGATGATTCGCCGGCCGACATGGGGATGCGCGCGACAACCGAGGAACAGGATCATCAGCCCCACCACCGCCCATGCCGCGCGCATTGGCTCGTCATAGCGCCTCCTGTGAGGGACGAACGCGAAACGTCTCGGCGGGGGGATCACCGAACGGAGCCCGGAAGCTCGTACGTGGGAGTCTCTTCGGTGACCGGCCCGCCCTCTCTCGCTCCTGGGCATCGAAGGAGCGCCCGGTCCTGTTCTTTGGCGCAGAAGCGCCGGCCGCGCTGGTTCAGGAGGCACCGCTCGTAGATCTCGATCGCTTCCTGGGCACAGACCGCCGCCTCCGGAGTGTTCGGCAGAGAAATCCCTCGCCGCACGTACCGCGGAACGCACCCAGCCATCACCAACCCGAACACCAACCACCAAGTCGATCGCACCACGTCAGTACAAGCCGGGGCGTTCGACCTCGCAAGCTCAGCCTCAGGAGAATCGCAAATGACCATCGTTCACCAAAGGGACTGCCGATGAACAGGCCCAAAGCAGGAGTTCGTAACCGTTTTCCATCGGAACAGCCGCGTGCGGGAACAGGCGCAGAGCAGGCTATCCGAGGAGACCTCGCCGCCTTCATCGAGGCCTTCCAGCCCCCGACACCTGAGCCCCGCATCTCGTCCGAAGACCACGCCAACACGCTCGCCGTCCTTCGTCTTTTCCACAGGCACGATCCCGATGGGTGCGTGGCCCGTTTGGCTCAGGGCGGCTTCGAGTGCGTCGTGAACCTGGCAAGGAAGCTCACTGCGGTTCGTCGTGCCGAGACCGCTGAGCTCATGCTGGTTGAGGCCGTTGATGAGTGACCTGAACCGCCGCACCAGTTCCGGCCAATTCGCCCCTGGCGCCAGCGGCAACAGGAAAGGTCGCCCCAAGCTCGCCCCCGCGATCCGCGACGCCTGCCGGGAAGCAACGCCAGAGGTCATTAAGGCATGGAAGACCGAAGTGAAGTCGAAGGGGCCCGATTGGGTCGCCGTCTCGAAGTTGCTTATGGCCTACGGCTGGGGCTCTCCCACCGCGACAGTGGAGGTCAGTCGGGATGAAGACCCGCCCGCGCAACGTACGGTGACGATCGATCCGAAGAGACTCTCGCTGGCCGAGCTCGAAGCGTATCGGGTGGTGATGCGCGCGCACGCGCGACTCACCGCCCACGGGTCGGCCAGTGCATCGACCCTCGATGCTGAGCTCAGCTACAAATCCGACAACTCCGCCAGAAACCCGGACGAGCCTTGCGGCCCTCGGTTCCGGTAAATGCTTTCGCGACCCGATGTCCGGAGCTTTCGTCGGACCTGAGGCCCTGGCGGAGCTTTTTTGTGGATTCCGTGAAGGGTCCTTGCCCGTCGAGAACTAAACTTCCCGGTGGTCAAGGCGACATGTCGGCCAGTGCTCGCTTGCACTTCACCTCACGGGCCTCGAGGTCGCACACCAACCGGGAGCCACAAGCACTCAGCCGGTACACGCGCGAGGCGCCAACATCCGAGGCACCTTCGATCACCGGGGCTTCGCAACCGGTTTCCGCGCGGACCCTGGCCCTTACCAAAGCGTCGCGCTCCGCTGGATCGACGCAGCGAACGAGCAAGTGGCGACGGTTTTCGAGGCCGAAGCCCGTGTTCACCGCAGCGTCCCACTCCTTCTCAATCTCGACGTCTTTGCCGCTGCACGCGACTCGGGCCTTCGTCATCGCATCGGCGCGACGCTCACTCACGATGCTCTCCATGCCTTGAGCGAGGTACTCAAAGAGGATCGCGCCATCTGCCCGCTTCTCCGCCACGGAAGCGCTTGCGCAGCTGAAGAAGAGCCCCACCAGAAGAACAACCACGCCAACCACGATCCGCCACGCGACTCGCATGCGGGCACTACAGCCCCAGCCACTCGGTGCTGCAAGCCGTTCTCGGACGTGAGATCGCATGGCCCTCTTCTCGTGTCGCCGCGTGGTACGACTACCGCGGGCTCAGTGCGGGGGTAGCTCCCTCGCGTGAACGGTCGGTCTCCTCACCGACCTGCCCGTCTCTTCGAGGACCGCGAAAGAGGCGGCCCGTGGCTCGGCTCGTTGAGCATCCTGCGTCGGAGTTTGTCGCCTCTCGATCGCGCGGTGATGACCAGAGGCGTTTTATCAGTGCGATCCGCCGATTGGCTCCGAATGTGGTGCAGTCCCTTGCGCCGGTTTGTTTGGCCCTAAGGGCTGCCACCGGCCTCAATCCCGCCAAGCCCTCTCAGCGCCAACGCTCAATCGCCGCGCTGGCGCGGCAGCGAGGCAGTGCGCGGGTTCGATGGGGGTTGGTCATGCGGTCGCTCTACGGTCCCAACGTCGGATTGCGGCTGCCTGAAGTTGACCGAGCTGCGGAGATGCTGCGCGCATGGAAGGCGCGATGGGGTCTTGAAGCCTCGTGGATCGACGACGTCGCACGCGCAGCAACGATGAGCGGGAGGTTCACCTACCTGGCGGTCTTCAAGCCCGTCGTCGTCCCGGAAGGTGATTTCGCGGTACCTGGTTGGAACCCCACCGCCCAGACGGAAAGCGAATGGGTGCGGGAAGTGAATCGGCGCATGAAAGCCCACGTCGCAGAACGTCGACGGTGGGTCGCTGAGGCTGGTCTGAAGAATGAGACGGCGCTGAGTGACGTGCATCTTGAGCAGACCGTGCGCTTTCAATGCCTGGGAGAGTCCTACAAGCAGATCGCAAGTGCGGCCGCCGTTCGAAATTCCAAGGACGCAGCGGCTGCCGTCAGCGTCGCCGTCACTCGTGCATGCGCTCGACTCGGTCTAAGGAAGCGATCGGCCCGCTAACCGAACATCCGCATGCGGGCTGAATGTTCGGACCGCAGCCCCCCAGTTCCCAGCGCCATCATCATGCTGTGTTGGAAATGAAATCCAACGGCACGACGAAGAAGCACCACCCCGGCCTCGGCGCGCGAGTGAAGGAACTCCGCAAAGGCAAAGGCCTCACGCTGCAAGTCGCAGCAACGCGCGGGGGCACCACCCCGCAGACCCTCATCAAACTCGAGCGGCATGACCTCGCGACCACGCGCACACTGAACTGCGTTCCGAAGGCTCTTGGGCTTTCCATCGACACGCTGACCGGTCGAAAGGCTGACCCGGCATGAGCGCGCTCTACGAAGCCGGAGCACTCGCCCGAATGCTCGAAGCAGCGAACGCTTCAGGCAGCACTGACAGGAAGCTCGAGGAAGCGACCCACGATCTCGAGGCAGCCAATCAGCCCGAGTTGGTTAGGCAACTCGACAAGGTGCGCGAACTCCACCGGCTCTACGCGGCGCGCCTGGTGAATGTTCTGCGTGCGCTCGAGGGGACGCCCCGATGACCAGCCTGCCCCCTTGGAAGACTGAGCCCGGTCCGTCGCGACCGCACTGCACCTGCATGAGCGGCATCACCGAGAAGCAACTCAAGCTGATGGCCCTGCATGGGGCGCTGGGCGTGGTTGAGTGGCTGACCGTCGAAGCGCAGCACGCGGTGCACGGCCCCGCGCCGATCGGTGACCCGGCGCTGCATGAGCGCCTTTTGAAGCTGCAGCTTTTGCTGACGCAAGCGCAGGGCGTCTGCCTCAACCACGCTTTCCCGGAGCGAAAGTGATGAGCGGCTCCAAGCCCTTCCCGCTCGAGGCCTTCCCCGAGTGGCTCGGCTCCTACATCGCGAGCGTGGCGCAGTCGTTTCAGGTGCCCATGGACATGCCGGGGGCGTTCGCGCTCGGCGTGATGGCGACCGCTGCAGCGCGCACCGGCTCGGTTCGGCCGTTCGCGGACCATGTTGAGCCGCTCAACCTGTTCGTGGCGTTGGTCGCCCCGCCCGGCATGAAGAAGAGCGCCTGCGAGAGTGCGCTGTTCAATCCGGTGCGCGCCTTCGAGCGAGCCATGGTGAAGGACACCGAGCCGCAACGATTCGAGGCCGCGATGGAGCGGGCCAGGTTGGAGAAAGCCCTCGAGGAAGCGAAAGAGGCAGGCGACTTGAAGCAAGCGCAGGACCTCGCGAGCCAGCTCGCCGCGATGCCGCCGGCAACGGTCCCGCAGCTCACGGCCTCCGATGTGACCGCGCAGAAGCTCGGCAGCTTGCTTGCGGAACATTGCTGCATGGCCATCGTTTCAGCCGAGCCGAGCATCATCCCGACCATGATGGGCCGGTGGGGATGCGGGAAGGTGTCGTCCGAACTCGAGATCTTCCTTCAGGGACACGCTGGCGATGCCATCAGGGTCGACCGACTCGGCAGACCGTCAGAGTTCGTCGAACACCCGAGGTTGACGCTCGCCATCGGCCTTCAGCCCGAATCACTGCGCTCTCTTTCGAGCTCGGAAACGGCCGGCCGCGGCTTGTTGGCCCGGTTCCTCTACGTTCTGCCCCCCGATGTTCGAGGCAAGGCGAGGTTGCGCGACTCGAGAGCCATCCCTGCAGGCCATCGCGCCGAGTTCGAGGCAGGCGTTCGGCGAATGCTCGAGGCGCAGCCGCTTGCCGAGCCGATCCGGTTCACCCGCCCGGCGACGGACCTGTGGGAGCGGTTCGTCGATGACTTCGAGCTCAGGCTCGCCCCGGGTGGCGACATGCGCGAGCTCCATGGGTGGGGTGAGAAGTTCCGCGGGCAGGTCGCGCGCATCGCGGGCGGGCTTCACCTGGCGGAAGGCAGCGGGGCCGCGCCGCTCGAACTCGACACGCTGCAGCGGGCAATCCTGCTTGGGGAGTGGCTCGAGGGGCAGGCCTTGCAAACCTTCGGGCTCATGAACCTGCGAGCCGATGTGCGGGAGGCGAACGAAATCCTCGAGGTCGTCACTCGAGAGGAGTGGGAGACCTTCACCTGGCGACGGATGCATCAGGCCCTGAAGGACCGAACCCGCTTCAAGCGTTCTCGCGACCTGCGGCGCGGCCTCGACACCTTGGTTGCCGCAGGTTGGCTGACAGCGCGGAGCGACCCCAACGGCAAGCCCGGCCGGCCGTCAGTGGTTTTCGACGTACACCCCGAGGTGCATTCTGAGGGTTTTGAGGGCGTGAGTGGGGGGCTGCGGTGAGCGCGAACGAAGCCCTGTGGACCGTGTCCGAAGTCGCCCGGTTCCTCTCCATGTCCAAGCAATGGGTCTACAAGCACGCGGAGCTGGGCACGCTGCCGTGCATCCGGCTTGGCGCCTCGCTCCGATTTCAGCCCGAAGCCGTGCGGCGCTACGTCGACCAGAGGTCACGGCGCATGACTTCGAGCGTTGTGGCCCTTCATCGGGCCGAGTGACGTCGTTACGATCCATCAGCCGCGCGACCGAGGAACGCGAACATGCCTACAGCCTTCAAGCGGGACGAAATTTGGGTGGTGAAGTGGCGCAACGCTGCTGGCCGCTGGAAGCAGGAGCGGACTCAGTGTGCGACCAAGGCCGAAGCCAAGGCCTATGCCCGTCAGCTCGAGCACCGCGCCGATCAACAGCGTAGAGGGCTGACCCCGATCGATGCGCCCACCACGCTGACCTTCGGTGAGCTGCTCGCCTGGTACGACGAGCACCACGCGCACCTCGTGAAGTCGGCCTCTCGCCGGCTGACGGCCGGGAAGAACCTGGCCGAGCTCAACCCCTTGCCGCTGGTCGAAGTCACCACCGCGCGAGTCGAGGAAGTACTCAACGCCAAGGCGAAGACGTTGAAGCCCGAGACCATCAACAGCCTGCGGGCCTTCGCACATCGGCTCTTCAATCTCGCCATGCGCGCGGGGCTGTGGACGATGCCCAACCCCGTGTCCCGCATCCCTCGAGCGAAGGTGCCGAAGCGCCCGCCGTCATGGCTTCGCTCGGAAGAGGTCAGCTTGCTCCTGCCTCAGGTGCCCGAGCGCTGGCGTGCCCTCTTTGCGACGGCCGTCTACACGGGCATGCGCCGCGGTGAGTTGGTCGCCCTGCAGAAGCGTGACGTCGACCTCGCCAGCGACCGGCCCAGCATCACCGTCTGCCGCTCATGGAGTGCCGACAGCACGAAGGGAAGGGAGGTGCGCGTCATCCCTGTGCACCCCGAGTTGGTTCCCCTCCTTGCCGCTGCCATCAACCGCAGCCCCTCACAGCTGATCTTTCCTCGCGCCGATGGCTCCATGCACTCCGAGGACATCTACCTGCCGGCCCTCTTGCGAAGCGCGCTGGCCAGGGCGGGTCTGGTGAAGGGCTGGGTTCACAAGTGCCGATGGTGCGGTCATGCGACCGAACAACTCGCCGACTCTGAAATGCGCAGGTGCCCGACCGACGGAAAGAAGCTCTGGCCCTCGCCGGTTCATCGCACCGAGCGGTTCCATGACCTGCGCCATTATGCCGACCTCCGGGTAATGCCGAGCCACGCGGCTTGGGCACCGGCCTGTCGAGGCAGCCTCGCCGGCCAGATGTTTCGCGACGCGGCATA